>CAYPNI010000004.1:44239-65415 GCA_964411925.1 uncultured Nitrospirales bacterium | reverse complement strand
TCGAACCCCTGTGACGAGACTGAGAATCTCGCATCCTAACCCCTAGATGAACGGGCCACAGAATCTCTATCGATGCGCGCCTGCGGGTCGCACTGTCGTTGCGTTGAATGGCTGCCCGACTAGGGCTCGAACCTAGAATCTCCTGATCCAGAGTCAGGCGCCTTACCAATTTGGCCATCGGGCAACGACCGGAAAGCGTACCGAAGCACGCGCGCGCGTGTCAAGAATTGGCCACCGTGGAGCGGCGATTCGCCGGTTACATCATGTAGACGAACGGAGAGACGACGCCCGCGCTGCCGGCGAACATGATGAGCGCACCCAGCAGCATCAATGCGATGATGATCGGCGCGAGCCAGAACCGTTTGCGGACCCGAAGGAAATCCCAAATCTCGCCAAACGTGCTCTTCTTTTTGAGCGCAAGCCGCGGTTGTGCTGGCTGGGCCGGGCCGGGCTGGGGTTGCGATGCCATGCTGAAGCTTCCTTCCCATACACACTGCAATCTGGCCCCTCAATAGTACCGAATCCCGCGCGGCATGCCAAACTCCGGCGCTGACCACACCCGTGGCCGCCTGATATAGTCACCTCTTCGATCCTCGATCCCGGGAGATGCGCCATGGCTCTGAGACATGCCTTCGCTGCGGCCTGCCTGGCCGGCGTGTGCTGCACCGCGCTGCGCGCCGGCGCCCAGGGCGGCGCCTCGACCGATCCCATGGCGCTGTTCAACGTTGGGCGCGACCAGACCGAGGCGCTCAAGGTGAACGACCACATTTACCAGGCGTTTGGCTTCGGCAACACGTTTCTCGTGGTCACGCCCGAAGGTAACGTCGTGATCGATACGTCCATCCGCTTCATGGCGCAGCGGCACAAGCAATTGCTCTCCAAGGTAAGCGACGCACCGGTCAAGTACATCATCCTGACGCACGGCCACGGCGATCACACCGGCGGCGTGCCCCTGTGGAAGGGCGAGGGGACGGAGATCATCGCGCAAGAGAACTTCGTCGAGTTCCAGCACTATCAAACGCGCCTGCGCGGCCTCTTCGCCCGGCGGAATGCCGCGCAGTTTCCGCGCCTGGCCGCGGCCGGCGGCGCGCGCGATGCAACTCCCGGCGACAGCCCGGGCAATTTCGCCGCGGACATCGAGGCGACGATACTGTTTGACGAGTCGTACTCGTTCAAACTCGGCGGGCTTACGTTCGAGTTGTATCACACCCCGGGTGAGACCTACGACCATCTCACCGTCTGGATTCCCGAGCTCAAGGCCGTGTTCACCGGCGATAACTTTTACGAATCGTTCCCGAACCTGTATACGCTCCGGGGCACCGAGCCGCGATACGCGCTGGACTACATCGAGTCGCTCCGCCGCGCGATGGAGTTCAAGCCCGAGCTGTTGTTGCCCAGCCACGGTGAACCCGCGCGCGGCAATGCGGAGATCACGCGGCGGTTGACGAAGTACTGCGACGCGATTCAGTTCGTCCATGACGCCACCGTGCAGGGCATGAACGAGGGGAAGGACGTCTATTCGTTGATGCAGGAGATCAAACTGCCCGCAGATCTCGACATCGGCGAGGGCTACGGCACGATCGCGTGGTCCGTCCGCGGGATTTACGAGGGCTACGTCGGCTGGTTCGACGGCAACCCGGCGACCATGTACGAGACGCCGCCCGCCGCGGTCTACCCCGATCTGGTCGAAATGGCCGGCGGCGCGGAGGCGGTCGCGGCGCGGGCCGAAGCGCTTCGGCAGGAGGGTAAGCTGCAGGAGGCGCTGCACATGGCGGACGTGGCGCTGGCCGCCGATCCGGAAAACCTTACCGCGCTCAAGGCGCGGCTCGCGGCGTTTGAAGCGCTGCGCGCACACAGCCGCAATTCGAATGAGTCCGGCTGGCTCGAACACGGCATGTCCGAGACGCGAAAACAAATCGAAAAGGCTGAGGAATTCTCCTCCGCGCCCGCGAACTGATGTGCGACACCGCCGTCATCGTCGAACAGGGCCGCGTGCTCTTCGCGAAGAATTCTGACCGGGACGCGAACGAAGGGCAGAACCTCGTGTGGAACCCGCGGCGCCGGAGCGGCCCCGCCGCGCGGCTGAAATGCACCTACATCGAGATTCCGGATGTTGACGAGACGCACGCGACGCTGTTGAGCCAGCCGTTCTGGATGTGGGGCGCGGAGATCGGCACGAACGAACACGGCGTGACGATCGGCAACGAAGCGGTGTTCACGCGCGAGCCGTACGAAAAGTCGCCGGGCCTGATTGGCATGGATCTGCTGCGCCTCGCGCTCGAGCGTGCCTCCACCGCGGATGCGGCCATCACGGTGATTACGTCGTTGCTCGAAAAATACGGCCAGGGGGGAGGCTGCGGCCACGAGTCGAAAAAGTTCACGTATCACAACAGTTTCATCGTCGCCGACCCGCGCGAGGCCTACGTGCTGGAGACGGCCGGGCGGCGCTGGGCCACCGAACGCGTGCGCGGCGCGCGAACGATTTCCAACGGGCTGAGTATTCCGGAATTCAGATCGAAGTATTCCGACTTCCTGAAGACCCACGTGTCCGCCTGCCGCATACGCGAGCAACGGACGCAGGAACTCGCGGAATCGTCGCGCAGTTTGCGCGATTTGATGCGCATGCTCTCCGATCACGGGCCGGCGAACGAGTACCCGAAGTATGCCTGGTCGAACGGCGGCATGAGCGCGCCGTGCATGCACGCGGGTGGACTGCTCGCGTCGAGTCAGACGACCGCGTCCTGGGTCGCGGAGTTGACGCCGGGCGGTTGCCGGCATTGGGCGACCGCCACCGCCGCGCCGTGCATTAGCCTGTTCAAACCCGTGAGCGTCGAGCGGCCCGTCGAAATTGCGCCTGCGAGCGATGAGGCGGACGACTCGCTGTGGTGGCGGCACGAAGCATTGCACCGGCGCGTGATGCGCAATCCGTCCCAGTTGGCGCCGCTGTTCATCCGCGATCGCGACGAGGTACAGGCGCGCTGGCTGGCCTCGCCGCCGGCGAGTGCAGCGGCGTTTGCCGAGGCGGATGCGCTGCTCGAGACCTGGACAGAGCGCGTCGCGCATACGCCGGCCGGAGACGGCCGCCCCGCTTGGACCCGCATGTACTGGGACCGGCGCAACGAGCGCGCAGGGCTCGACCTTGCTGCCGCTGCGGCCGGGTCAGTCGCGTAACGGTCGCGGCGAGGGCCATGCGAGCACGCCGAAGTCTCGATCGCCGACATTGCGCGGAGTCACGCCACCGGCGTGGCGACGACGCGATCTCCATCACCGAGATACCTTTTTGTAGCCAATCGGCGCCACGGCCAAATGTCTCTCGTTGACGTTTCACGCCGCCTGAGCCGCGAAGTCTCCGCGCTCGGATTTACCTCGCCTGTCGCGTGCGTGTACAACCCGCTGGAATACGCCCGCGCGCCGCACGAGCGCTATCTCGAAAAATTCGGCGAGGGCCGCAAAGAAACCCTGCTCGTCGGCATGAATCCCGGCCCGTTCGGCATGGCGCAGACCGGGGTGCCCTTCGGCGATGTTGCGATGGTGCGCGACTGGATGGGAATCGAAGGGCGCGTTGAGCGCCCATCGCGCGAGCACCCGAAACGCCCCATCCAGGGTTTCGCCTGTCCACGCTCCGAAGTGAGCGGCACGCGGCTCTGGGGCTGGGCAAGCGATCGATTCAAAACGCCCGAGAAGTTCTTCAAACGGTTCTTCGTGTGGAACTATTGCCCGCTGTGCTTCATGAGCGAGACCGGCGCAAACATCACGCCGGACAAGCTGCGCGCGGCTGAGATGTCTCCGCTCTTCGATGCGTGCGATCGCGCATTGCGGGACGTGATTGCGGAACTCTCCCCGAATTTCGCGATCGGTGTCGGGAAATTCGCCGAAAAACGCATTCGCGCGTGTGTCGCGGCCGAAGTGGCGACCGTCGGCTGCGTTCTGCATCCGAGTCCCGCGAGTCCCGCAGCGAACCGGGATTGGCCCGGAACGTTCGAGGAGAATTTGAAGTCGATCGGTGTCCGGATCACAACCTAAACACAGAGACACGTAGTTCACAGACGATTCTCTGCGTTCTCCGTGTCTCTGTGTTGATAGTCAGGAGTCAAATCCCCGCGCCGCCGGTGACCTCGAGGCAATGGCCGTTGATGTAGCTGCCCCACGGCGATGACATGAACAGGATGCCCGCGGCGCCCTCGTCGGGCACACCGGGCCGCCCGAGCGGGTTGCCCGTGTGCGCGCGGCCGCGCATCGCGTCCGGGATGCCGATGGCGACGTCTTTGTCGCCGACCTTGATCGACTGCCCTTCTTCCTTCGCGCCGGTGAGCCGGGTCTGGATGAATCCGAACGCCACCGCGTTGCACCGGATGCCGAACGGCCCCCATTCCTTGGCGATGCACTTGGTCAGCCCGACGATGCCCATCTTCGCGCAGGAGTAGTTCGCCTGGCCGACGTTGCCGTGCAGGCCGGACGTGGACGAAATATTCACGATGACGCGGTTTTCCATCGGCTTGCCGTGCTTGTCGATTTCTTTTTTCGCGACGTCGCGCAGGTGCGGCGCGGACGCGCGGATGATGCGGAATGGCGCGGTGTTGTGTACCGAAATGATCGCGTTCCATTGCTCGTCCGTCATCTTGTGGACCATGCCGTCCCACGTGTAGCCCGCGTTGTTCACGATAACGTTCACTTTGCCGAAGGCGTCGATCGTCGCCGTCATCAACTTTTCCGGGAACGCGGCATCCGTGACATCCCCCGCGACCGCAATCGCCTGCCCGCCAGACTTCTTGATCTGGTCCGCCATGGCATTCGCGGGTTCCGCGTCGAGATCGCTCACGACGACCTTCGCGCCGAGTTCGGAGTACATGCGGCACGCAGACGCGCCGATGCCGCGCCCGCCGCCCGTGACAATCGCGACCTGGTTTTCGAACATTTTCAAATTCATGGACGTTCCTCTCCTCCGTGTCAACGCACCAAAACGTGAGCGGCCCCAAGCGCCAGCTCGTGTACATCGAAACCGGCGGCAGGCCCAGACGCGGTCCCGCCGAGACCGGTATCCATCAGCAAAACAGGCCTAAGCACACCCCGCTTAGGCCTGCCACCCTCATCGAACTTACTTCAGTCTACACTCGACATATCGGCCGCATCGTCCCGGAACCGGCGGTGAATCGCCTCGAATTCCTCGATGTGCGCCAGCATGACCTCGACCATATCGGGATCGAATCGGGTCCCGCCGTGCGCGCCGATTTCCCACTTCGCCTCTTCGTAGCTGAACGCGGGTTTATAGACCCGCGCGGACAGCAGGGCGTCGTAAATGTCGGCGAGCGTCATGATCCGCGCTTCGAGCGGAATGTCGTTGCCGCGAATGCCGCGCGGATAGCCGAGACCGTCGTAGCGCTCGTGGTGACACAAGATGACGCGCTTGGCCATGCGGAAGATCTCGAAGTCGCAGAATTCGAGCACGGTATCCACGGCAAATGCGCCGAGTGTCGTGTGCTTCGACATTACTTCGAACTCGGCATCCGTCAGCCGGCCCTTCTTGAGCAGGATGCCGTCCGGAATCGCGACCTTGCCGATGTCGTGCAGCGGCGCGACGAGGTAAATGTTCTCGATGAACGCGTCGTCGATCTGGCTGCTGAATTTCGGATGCGTGCGCAGGAGCTTCGCGAGCAACAGGCAGTACTCCCGCACCCGGTAGAGGTGCCCGCCGGTTTCCGGGTCGCGCGAGTCAGCCAATTTCGCCAGCGCGAAGGTCAGCGCCTGGTGCGCCGTGACCATGCGCTCCAGCGCGGACTCGTCGGTTACGCGAAGCCGGTCGGAGATCGCGCGCAGCATCTCCCGCGCGAAGATCGGCTCTTCGTCGAGCAAGCCGTCGAACTCGACCTGGTCGAGCTTCAGGGCGTACACCGTCGACGCGGCGCGCACGCTCGCGCTGCGTTTCTCCGCCGAAATCATCGACATCTCGCCGACGTGTTCGCCGCTGCCGAGTCGGCTCAGCACGTGGCCGGACTGGCCCGCGAGCTTGACGATCTCGACGTCGCCCTCGCCAATCACGAGCATCGTGTCGCCGGGTTCGCCTTCGCGGTAGATCACCTCGCCGAGCTGGTAGACGACCGGCTCGAAGTGGCGCGAAAGTTTGGCGATGGCCTCGGGAGCGAGCGATCCGAAGAGTTTGCTTCGTTGCAGAATCGACTTAGGCTCGAGTGATACGTCTGTCGCGCCCACGTGCGTACTCCTTCCCCCCAATGCCAGTGGCCGCCCCTCAACGGCCGGTTCAATCCCGTCCAGCAGATAAACTATCGCTTTTCATGTCCAAAATCCATTCGCGCACGAGCGCGAGCCCCTCCGCGTCCACCAGCCGCCGCGGCAGCTCCGGCATCATGATTCCGGGGTCCGTGGACGCCAGCCGGTTGTAGAGGATGGACTCGTCTGGCTTGCCCGGCACCACGTCGAACAGTGCCGTGCCCGCCCCGCGCCCGGCCGCCACCGGCGGCTTCATCACGCCGAATTTGAGCGGGTCGGCCTGGTCATACGTCAGGTCCAGCCCCGTCGTGTTTCCGGGCCCTTTGGGGTTGTGACAATGCATGCAGTTGTTCTCGAGATAGGCCCGGGCCCGCTCGGCAACGGTTCCGGTGGCCGTGTCAGTCCACTCCGCGAGCCGCGGCGCCTGTGCCGGGTCAGAAGGCGCGCCGGCGAGAATTCCCGCGCGCGTCCAATGGGTCAACTGGTTCTCTGGGCCGGTGTGGTAGTCAAACTCGCGATTGAGATTGCGCGCCTTCGGGCCGAGCGGCTGCAGCAGGCCCGCCTGCTCGTGACAACCCTTGCACTGGTTGAGGTTGGGCACGATGTAGTTGTTCGTACGCGTGCTGCCGTCGTAGTGAATCCACTCGACGTCCACCGTCGTGCCGGCGATCTTGAGCGTGGCCTCGGTGGCGTCCGCGTTCCAGAGATACGGCCAGCCGACCCAGCCCTCGTTCGTGTGCGCGAGCAGGCGGGTCTCGATGATGCGCTCACCCTTGGACGAGTCGCGGATGTCGTTCAAGTAGCCGAACGTCTTGATCAACACGCTGCCGACGGGAAACGAGAACGGCTCGCGCGCGTCATATTCGGCTGACGCGCCCTTGGGAACGAAGACGAAGCGATGCTTCTCCGTGTAATCGGAGAACAGCGGCGAATTGATCGTGTAAGGGACGACGCCGTCGTTCGGAACCTGATTCGCGCCGTCCTTGAAGAACCCGTAGTCCGAGAGCAACTTTGCCGGTGGCGCGGCCGGGTCGAATCGGGGAGATACGCCGTCTTCGCCATGCGCAAACGCGGCGCACAACACAAAAACCAGAAGCACTATCCGTCGCATCATTGCATCACCGGAAACACGCAGCCTGTCCACAATTAAACACGAAACAGGGCGGGTGAGTCACACGAGGCCGGGCGAAGTTCTAGATCGCGTAAACGATGATGATGCCGTAATACAAACCGCCGATGACGACGCCAGCGATCATCAGGAACACCCAATAGAGCAGAACGACGCCCACCAGCTTGCCGAAAGTCAGTTCGTAGTGCCGCTTGAGGATGACAAGCGCCGCGATCCAGCCGAGCACCGGGATGATCGCGAGCAAATTGCAGATAACGGCGTACAGTGCGACGTCTTTCATGTCCGGGCCGAAATCCCCGAACCGCAGCGCGCCGATGACGCGTAACGAAAAATAGCCGCACAGGCTTCCGATGATCAGGCCGTATAGGAAGTTCGCCACCCAGATGTAGGCGTAGGCAACCACAGGTAACGCCGGGGCGAGATCAGGATTCTCCGAATACTGTTCGACATTCCTGAAATAATCCACAAACCAGTCGATCATGGGCCGGCCGAGCGTGAGCGTCACGGCCACGAGGCCGACGAATCCCACCAGGACCAGCGCGATCCAGAGCACGTACGGTTGCCAGGTATCGACTCCCTGCTGTTGCGTCTCCAGCGGTGGCGGAGACTTCTTCGCACCGAACGATGCGGGCGAAAGGACGATGTCGTCCATACCGCTTGGCAGCACCGGCGTCTCGATGTCGGGTTCGTTCGCCGCTTGGAGGCGGTCGATGCGGTCGATCAGGTCCTGCGCGGGCAGATAATTAAATTCCGTCGCCAGACGGCGCGCGAGTTCGCGGGCCTCTCCATAACGTTTGAGGCCCGTGAGCGCTCGGGCCATCGGATAGAGGATGTGGCGCTCGTCCGGGAACGCTCGATTGAGTTCCTCGAGGATGGCCAGCGCCGCGGTGAATTGTTGGGACTGGAACAGGCGGTCGGCGTCCTGAAACTTGACCTTTGCGTCGCTGCGATCCAACGGGCGCCCCTCGCTCGGCGGCTGATCCGCCGATGGATGGTGACACAGGCCGGTTCCGGGCCGCAAGAGCCAATTCTACGTGAATCCGCATCTGGACGGCGCGCCGTGCAGCCCGCGCTCGCCAACGCGCTGAGGGTTGATTTGACACGATGCCACGCCCTTGTTTAGTCTGTGCAAGCCATTCGATTGGCGGAACTTGCGCAGTGGGGCCCCGTAGACGAGGGCCGCTTGGCTCAACCCCGCGCACGACGTTACCTGATCAACGGACCCCGCACGGGTCGCACCTGGGAGCGCCACAGTGAAACGCACCTTCCAACCTTCAGTCGTGCGCCGCAAGCGTACGCATGGATTTATGTCGCGCATGGCCACGGCGAACGGCCGCAAGGTACTCAAGCGGCGCCGGGCCAAGGGCCGCAAGCGGCTGTCGGTGTAGCGGACCGAAGCGTCGCTCGCGTTGGCGGCGCAGTTTACAGTTGAGACCGGACTGGCGCGTGGCATGGGCCGCGCGGACCAGTTTATTGGTGGTGAGCCTTACGTGCCGGGCAGGGAATCCCTTCCACGCCGCGAGCGCCTGACAACACCGCGCGAATATCGCGAGGTGTTCGAGCAGGGTCGCCGGTCGGTTGGACAGGCCTTCGTTTGCTACATCGCCCGGAACGAAGGGCACGGGCGGAAGTTCGGAATGGCGGTATCGCGGCAGGTCGGCGGCGCCGTCGTTCGAAACAGGGTCAAGCGGTACATCCGCGAAACATACCGTACGAACCGTGCGCGGCTGAGAGAGGACGTGCGCATGGTCATCGTGGCCAAACCGGCCGCGGCGACACTTTCGTATGCGGATTGCCGTGAGGGCCTGACCCGGCTTCTGCGCCAGGGAGGCGCGTTGGATGAGTAGCCTTGTCATCACGCGAGTGATGAAAAGCCTCATCATCGGCGCGATTCGGCTGTACCAGAAGTTCGTGTCGCCGGTGATATTCGCGATCACGGGACCCTGCTGCCGATTCTCGCCCTCGTGCTCCCAATATGCGATCGAGGCGGTCGCCAAGCACGGAGTCATTCGCGGATCGTGGTACGCAACGTACCGCATTATGCGGTGCCAGCCCTTCTGCCAGGGCGGCTACGATCCGGTCCCGTGAATCCGCGCCGCCGCCCGACGCCGACTGCCATGACGGAGTAACGCGCCGCCGTTTGTGCGGCCAGTGGTTTCATGCTGGAAGATCCGAATCGCGACAGCGAGATGATGCGGCGCCAGATGGTCGCGCTCATCGTCATGATGGGCCTGGTCTGGGTGTGGTTCACGTTTTTCGTGCCCAAGCCGAGTGATCAGCCGCGTCCGCAACCCGAGCAGACGGCTTCGACGCCTTCGCCCGCGCCCGTCGCCGGCGCGCCGGACGTCGTTCGCACGGCCCCGGCCTCGAGCGAAGCGGCCGAGCCGGGCGGCTTGACGCTTCCCGCCGTGCCCGATCAGACCGATCCGGCCGCGGACGAGGTCACGATTCAGGACAGCGATCTCCGCCTCGTGTTTACGCGCATTGGCGGGCGCCTCAAGCGCGCCGATGTCATCCTCGGCGAAAACGGCGTCGATTCGATCCAGCTCGTGCCGCAACCCGACGAAGCGATTTCAGATGTCGAGGCGATTTATCCCCTGGGATTGAGGTTTTCGGACCAGCGAATCGGGGACGAGCTGGACTACCGCCGGTTCGAGGCGGCGGCGGATCCGGACGGCCGCGGCGTTCAGTTTTCGCTTGAACTACCTGGTGCGGCACTGATCCGCAAGCGGTTCCGGCTGAGCGAAGACCGGCATGTCGTAGACGTCACCGTCGACTACCAGAACCAGGAACAATCGGCTCGCGCGTTCGGGCTCGATCTGGTGCCGGCGTACATTCTCAACTGGGCCCCGAGCATGGTCGTGCAAAACGAAGGCACGACGTTTCCGCCGAACTTCGTCTGGCGCAAGTCGGACGAGACCGCTGTGTTCAAGCCGAAGGAACTCCCGCACCGGAACGGCGCGCCCGAAGACAAACGCGTGCCGGGCATCGGCTGGATCGGTTACAAGAGCAAGTACTTCCTCGCCGCGCTCAAACCCGAGGGCGAAGGCGCGATTGCCGATGGCTGGGTGCGCGGGGATGAGCACGCGTTCCGGTTCGGCCTGTACGAGCCCGCCTTCGATGTCCTGCCCGGCGCGCGCCACGTCGCGAACTACCGGCTCTATCTCGGACCCATGCACCTCGATTCGCTGCGCGATGCCTGGCCGACGCTCGTGACCTCGCTGCGGTTCTTCGGGCCGGGCGGCTGGTTCGGCGAGACCGTCAGCAACGCGATGGACTGGTTCGCCAAGCTGCTGTTGCGCAACCTGAACTGGTGGCACGGCTACATCCCGAGCTACGGCATCGCCATCATCCTGCTCACCGTCCTCGTGCGCATGGTGATGTTCCCGCTCATGCTCAAACAGATTCGCAGCATGAAGCAGATGCAGGCGCTCGCGCCGGAGATGCAGGCGCTCAAGGAGAAGTATCCCGACGACCCGCAAGAACTCAACAAGGCGATGATGGCGTTCTACCGCGACCGGAAGATCAATCCGCTCGCGGGATGTTTTCCGATCTTCCTGCAGATGCCGGTGTTCATCGCCCTCTACCGGATGTTGTGGAATGCGTTCGAGCTGCGCGGCGCGAAGTTCTTGTGGATTGACGATTTGTCGCTGCCGGATCGTTTTCTCGAATTGCCGTTCATGGAGAGTGTTCCGTTCATCGGCGGGTTCCTCTCGCACATCAACCTGCTGCCGATTCTCGCGGCGGTCGCCATGGTGCTCAGTTTCCGGCTGACGCCGACCACGGGCCCGATGCAGAATCCGCAACAGAAAATGATGATGAATCTGATGCCCATCATCTTCATGTCGTTCTCGTATTCGTTCTCCGCCGGGTTGAATCTATACATCCTGGTCAGCACGCTGCTCGGCATCCTGCAAAACCAGCTCGTCCGCGCCACCGACATCGGCGGTGCGCCGGTCACCCATACGCCCCAGCCGGCCACGGAGGCAACAGCGTCCGACGGAAACAACAGGCCCGTGAAGTCCGCGGTTTCGGTCCCGCGCCGGAAGAAACCGCAGCATTTTTATGACCGCGCCCAACAGCGCAAAAAGGAAATGGCCAAGGCCGATCGAAAACGATTCAAACGGAAATAGATGCCCCAGCTGCGACATCCGTTCGCGCGCTGAATTCCCAGGCGCTCCCGGACGCGGCAACGGCATCGTCGGCCGCAACGCGCCCCAACTCACACGTGGGGCCACAGGAGGCACGAAGTGAAATGAAGATCGTGGAGACCACCGCCAAGACCCGCAAGGAAGCCATCCAGATGGCGCTCGATCAGCTCCACTGCGAGCTGGACGAGGTCGAAATCGAGATCATCGACGAAGGCAGCACCGGCTTTTTGGGCATCGGCCAGCGCGACGTGCACGTTCGCGTGAAGGCGCCGCACCTGTCCGCCGGCAGCGACGATGATTTCATCGACGACAACATCGGCAACCGGATCGACGGCCCGCCGACGCACCAGCAACAGCGCAATCGCGTGCAGACCCGCCGGCGCGGCCCGCGCGGACGCGGCGGACAGCCGCGGGGCGGCCAGGGCGGCATGCAGGACCAGCGCCCCAAGCCGCACTTGGTTCGCGGACCGCAGCCGATGTCGCGCGGCGCGGCCGCCGGCGGCGAACGGGGAGATCGGGGCCGTCCGAACCGGGAGGGCAACCGCCAGGGCGGAGGCGGCGGCAGGCCGGGCGGCGGCGATCGCCGTCCCCAGCGGGGCGGTGACCGCGACCGCAGGCCGCCGCGCGGTGAGGGCCGCGAAGGACGCGATCGGCAGGAGGGTCGCGACGGGCGCGGGGGGAACCGCGGCGATTCTTCGCGGTCGCAGCGGCCCCAGCGCCAACACGGCCGCCGGCAACAGCCATCCGAGCAGCCGTCCCGGCCCAAGCCACGCAAGGAACGCACGCAACCGATCGACCGTGAAGCCGCCGAGGCGCTGGGCAAGTCCGCCGCGGCGCTGCTCGAGGAAATCCTCGGGAAGATGGACATGGCCGGCAGCGTGTCCAGCGTGCTCAATGAAGACGACAACATCGTGCTCGAAGTGAGCACGGAACACGGCGGCATGCTCATCGGCCGCAAGGGCAAAAACCTCGAGTCGCTCCAGTTCCTGATCAACCGGATATTCGTCAGTGGCGACGAGAAAGACACCGTCGATCGCATCCTCATCGACATCGAGGGATACCGCAAGCGCCGCAAGGAACAGATCGAGGAAATGGCCCGCGCCATGGCCGAAAAGGTCAAGGCGTCAGGCCGCGCACTGCGCCTCAAGCCGCTCGATCCGCAGGAGCGCCGCATCGTCCATCTTGCGCTCGAAAAGGACCCGGACGTGCGCACGTTCAGCCTGGGTTCTAGCCTGCACCGGCGCGTCGTGATCGCGCCCGCGGAAGACGCGGAAAAGCCCGGCAAGCCGGTCGAGCAGTTCGACGACGCCGACGAAGACATTCCGGCGGACGAGTACGATAACGATCCCGATTTCAAACGCTACGACGAGCCTGAGGCCGTCGAGGAATCGGTCACAGCGGACAACGCGGGCGGTGAGTCCGACGAGCGCTGAGGACACCATCGCGGCAATCGCCACGCCGCCGGGCGAAGGCGGCATCGGCATCGTCCGAATTAGCGGTCCCGAAGCCGTCCCCATCGTGGGGCGGCTTTTTTTCTCCGCGCGTGGGCGCACGCCCGCGGACCGTTCGCGGCGCGTGTTCTACGGCGAGATCCGGGAGAATGGCGCCGTCCTGGACGAAGTCCTGCTGCACGTGATGCGTGCCCCGCACAGCTACACACGCGAGGACGTGGTCGAAGTCAATTGCCACGGGGGCGCCGCGCCGCTGCACGCGGTGCTGGAAGCCGTGATGCGGGCGGGCGCGCGGCTGGCCGGTCCCGGGGAGTTCACGCGGCGCGCGTTTCTGAACGGCAGAATCGATCTCGTACAGGCCGAGGCCGTCATCGATCGCATCCGCGCGCACGGCCGTGCATCGCTCGCCGCCGCGGCCTCCGCCGCGAGCGGAACGCTCTCGCGCGAGATCCACGCGATCCGCGACGCGCTCGCAATCGCGCGTGCCCACGTCGAGGCGGCGATCGATTTTCCGGATCAGGACGTGCCGGGTGAAGTCGCACCCGAACTGCGGGACGCGATCGCGTCCGCGCGCGGCCGTATCGAACGGCTCCTCGAAACGGCAGACGCAGGACGCATCCTGCGCGAAGGCGCGGCGGTGGCGATCGCCGGCCGGCCCAACGTCGGCAAATCCAGCCTGTTCAACGCGCTGTTGCGCGACGCGCGCGCCATCGTCACGCCGCACGCCGGCACCACGCGCGACGTGTTGCACGAAATGATCGCCGTCGAAGGCATGCCGATCCGGTTGCTTGACATGGCCGGAATCCGCGAGGCGAATGACGAGGTCGAGCGCATCGGCGTCGAGACCGCCCGGCGCGCGGTCGGCGAGTCCGCGATCGTCCTCTTTGTCGTGGACGCCGTGGAAGGTATCGTGGACGCCGACCGGAAGCTCGCGGCCGAGCTGGCCGGACGAGGACTCGAGAGCATCCTCGTCGTTAACAAGATCGACGCCGCGAACGGTCGCGAGATGCCCGTTCCAGAGCTGGCCTCGTCGCCCGTATGCCGCGTATCCGCGAAGACCGGCGAGGGGCTGCCGGGGCTGGAACGCGCCCTCGCGGACCGATTGAGGGGAGGGGCGGCCGTCGCGCCGGATCAGGCGCTGGTGACCCGTCTCCACCAGAAGGACAGTCTGCGCCGGGCGTTGGATTCGGTCCGTAAAATAGGGGCGGAATTCGGCCGGTCGCCTGAGTTTCTCGGGTTGGACCTCGCGGAGGCGTTGGACGCCCTGGGAGAGATTACTGGCGAAACGACGCCCGACGACATCCTGGATCGCGTCTTCGCCTCGTTTTGCATCGGCAAATGAGGCCCGGGTATAAGTGCCCGCGGCGATTTAGGTTAGATGTAAAAAGTTAGGGACCCGGGACTGAGGTTGCCCCGGGCCCCCGCGGAAGGAGAAACGCCACATTCGGCGTTGACCAACCTCAGTGTACCACCGAATTTCAAGTTGTGCAAATGCCATAAATTCAATCTTAATGAGTAAAATGATAAGTAGTCTATATTTGACTTCCCTGTGCGCCCGTATTGAAGAGAACCGGGGGCGTCAGTCTTCTCGATGAAGTTCATCCTCGAAGCGACCGACCCCACCGGGGCGCGCGCGGGCCGGCTGGTTTTCCCCCACGGCGAGGTGCTGACGCCCGTCTTCATGCCCGTCGGGACGCAAGCGACCGTGAAAGCGCTCAGCGTTGAAGATCTCGACGCGATTCACGCGCAGATCATCCTGTCGAACGCGTACCACCTCTTTCTTCGCCCAGGGATGGAGGTCATCGAGCGTGCGGGCGGACTACACCGGTTCATGCGCTGGGACCGGCCGATCCTGACCGACTCCGGCGGGTTCCAGGTGTTCAGCCTCGCCGCGATGAACAAAGTGACGGAGGACGGCGTGGAGTTTCAGAGCCACCTCGACGGATCGCGGCATTTCATGACACCCGAACGCGCGATCGACGTCCAGCGGACCATCGGCGCGGACGTGATCATGTGTTTTGACGAATGTACGCGTTACCCCGTCGAGCGCGACGACGCGGCCCGCTCGATGAACATGACGCTGCGCTGGGCGGAGCGCTGCAAACGGCAGTGGCAGGCGAACGATGACGGCACGCAGGCGTTGTTCGGCATCGTGCAGGGCAGCATCTTCGAGGAGTTGCGCATCGAGAGCGCCGAACGCACCGTCGAGATCGGATTTCCCGGATACGCGATTGGCGGCGTGAGTGTGGGGGAAGAGAAAGGCGACATGATGCGCGCCGTGGATTGGGTCACGCCCCGCCTGCCGCAGACCTCGCCGCGCTATCTGATGGGCGTCGGGCCGCCGGACGACTTCGTCGAGGCGATCGCGCGCGGCGTCGATATGTTCGATTGCGTGATGCCCACGCGCAACGCGCGCAACGGCACCCTGTTTACGTCGCAGGGCAAGGTGAACATCAAGAACGCGAAGTTCCGCGACGAATTCGGCCCGCTCGATCCGGCATCGCCGTCGCCCGTTTCGCGCGACTACTCGCCCGCGTACTTGCACCATCTTTTCCGCGCGGGCGAGATCCTGTCGATGCGGCTCAATACTTTACACAACCTATTCTTTATGTTAGACTTGGCGTCCAAATGCCGTCGTGCAATCCTTGACGGCTGCTTCGCCGATTTCAAGCGCACCTTTCTCGCCGCGTACCGCGGTACGCCCAGCCGGGACCCCGAGGGCGATTGCCAAGAGGAGGCAGGTATTCGTGTGGAATGAGACGGTTGTATATGCGCAGGAGAACGCTCCCGCCGATGGCACGGCCACGCCACCCGGATTGTTCCCCGGCAGCTTCTTCCCGTTTCTCATTCTCATGTTCGCGGTGATGTACTTTCTGATGATTCGCCCGAACCAGAAACGTGAGAAAGAGCGGCGCGAAATGCTCAATTCGATCGCCAAGGGCGACAAAGTGGTCACGACGGGCGGCATCTGCGGTATCGTCGTCGGCGTAAACGACAAGACGGTCGTGCTCAAGGTCAGCGATGAGCCGGTGACGAAGATCGAGTTCATGCGCAGTTCCGTGGCGCAAGTGGCCAAGGACGACGCAGGCGCAGCGGCGCAGGACAACAAGAAATAGATTGGGGCCGGCCGGGGCGGTCCGGCGTTTCAGACACGGAGCGGTACATGCCAAAGCATCTGGGGCGGAGTTTGCTGATTCTCGCGGCGGTGGTCCTGTCGCTGATCAACGTCTATCCGACGATCGGTTGGTACGGACTGAGCGAGCAAGAGCAGCAGGCGCGGCTCGATAAGTGGCGCGACGAGGAGATCAAGCTGCGCCGCGAAGGCGCCGGCATGTTCGACAAGGCGGCCTACAGCGTCCGCAAGTGGTCCGAATTCAACCGCGACATGGTGATCAACCTCGGCCTGGATCTTCAGGGCGGCGTGCTGATGGTGCTCGGGTTCGAGATGACCGAGGAGATGAAGGCGCCTCCGCGAAACCTGACCGAGGAGCAGGTGCAGGACATCGTTCTGCTCAATGTCACCAATCGCATCACCGAGTTCGAAGCGAAAGAACCCATCATCCAGACCCTGGGCACAAACCAGATCCAGATCCAGCTGCCCGGCCAGAAGGACATCCAGCGCGCCAAGGACGTGATCACCCAGACCGCCCACCTCGGCTTCCACATGGTCGCCGGGCCGGACGAAACCGTCAGGGTGTTTCGCGCCATTGACGCCCGGTTCAGCAATGGATTCGTCCCCTTTCTCGAACGCCCGAAGACCCCTGGTGAGCCCTTCGGAGTGGCGCGGGAAAACATCGAGCTCGTGCGCGGTGTCGTCAACGATGCGATGAACACGCCCGGATTGATTCCGGACAACCTTACGCTGGCCTTCAGTCCCGCGCCCAAACCCTGGGACGAGGACCGCTTCGAGATCTACCTCATGGACCGGACGGAGGGCATGTCGGGCGAGGGGCTGACCGCCGCCTACGCGCGCCCCGACGACCAGCGGCCGGGCTACTGGATGGTCATCTTCGAGTTTTCCGGCGAGGCGTCCACGCAGTTCGCGGAACTCACCGAACAGAACATCGGCCGTGAGATGGGTATCGTCGTCGATGGCAATGTCATGTCCGCCCCGACGATCCGCAGCCGAATACCGGGGACCGGCAACATCACCGGGAATTTCACGCCCGAAGAAGCGCAGGACCTCGCGATCGTCCTCAATTCGGGATCGCTGCCCGTGCCCGTGCGCGAGGAGTACGCGGCGATCGTCGGCGCGTCCATCGGACAGGAGGCGGTGAACAAAGGCGTCTACGCGTCCGTCATCGGCCTGATTCTCGTCGTCATCACCGTCATCGCGTGGTACCGGCTCGCCGGCGTGGTCGCGGTGCTCTCGCTTGGGTTCAATGCGCTCACGATCCTGGCGGCGTTCGCCTATTTCGACATCACGTTGACACTCCCGGGCATCGCCGGCCTCGTGCTCACCATCGGTATGGCCGTGGACTCGAACGTGCTCATCTACGAACGAATCCGCGAGGAGCAGCGGCTGGGCAAATCGATTGCGAACTGCGTCCAGGGCGGGTTCGAGAACGCCGCCTCCGCAATTCTCGACTCGAACATCACGACGCTCATCGCCGCCGGCGTGCTCCTGCAATTCGGCACCGGCGCGATCCAGGGGTTTGCCATCGCGCTCGCGATCGGCGTCGTCTCGACCGTGTTTGCGGCGTTGATTTTCTCCCGCGCGGTGATGGAATTCATCGCCGAGCGGCAGTTGGTTTCCGGATTCTCGATGACCGAGCTCATCCCGCTCGAACCCAGCGTCGCGTTCATGAGCAAGCGCCGCATCGCGCTAACGTTCAGCGTCGTGATTACGATTGCGGGCATCGCGGTGTTCGTGGGCCGTGGCAACGACAACTTTGGCGTCGATTTCCGCACGGGGACCAACGCGCGGGTCCGCATCGAAGCGACGGATGCCATCACCGACGGGACCGTGCGCGAGACGCTGATCTCCGCGGGGTTCGCCGCGCCGACGGTGCAGCATTTCGAGATGAGCGAAGGAGGGGCCCCGAACTCGTTCCTCATCCGCGTCGGTGAATCGGAACAACTCGAGGGCGATCCGGTTTCGACCCGGCTGCAACGCGCCTTGGTGCCGCTGAGTTCCAATCCCTCGTCCGTGGAGCTTGATCAGCAGGTCGAACTCTTGTCCGTAGAGACCGTCGGGCCGGCCGTCGGGGCGCAGCTCCGCGGCGACGCCATCAACGCGATTCTCTATGCGTTGCTGTTCATCATCGCGTATCTTGCGTTCCGCTTCGAGTGGAAGTACGCACTCGCGGCCGTCGTCGCGACGGGCCACGACCTGCTCGTAGTAATCGGAATCATGTCCGCGCTCGGACAACAAATCACGATTCCCGTCATCGCCGCGCTGCTCACGATCATCGGCTATTCCTTGAACGACACCATCGTCGTGTTCGACCGCGTGCGCGAGGACCTCGCGCACCAGCGGGGCCGGACGCTGTCGTTCATCGAGAGCCTAAACCTCAGCATCAACCGCACCCTGAGCCGAACCCTGCTCACCTCGGTCACCACGATGATCGTCATCATCGTCATGTACTTCTTCGGCGGCGACGAACTCAAGCCGTTCTCGCTCGCGCTGATCCTCGGCATTATCGTCGGCACGTACTCGTCCATCTACGTCGCCTCGCCCGTGGTCGCGGCATGGCAGGGCTGGCGCGATCGGGTGCGCGGGGACAGGGACGACTCCGACAAGGGCACGAAACGCAAGGCGAAAACGGCGTAGCGGACCATCGGCTCCGCACAGGGCATGGACGACGAGTCCAACGTTCTCATCCGCGCGGCCGGCAGCGCCCCGGCGCGTTACTCTCGCATCGCGCTCGCCAGTTTCATCTGCGGCGCGCTCTCCGTCCTCGGCCTGCTTCTCGGTCAGTTCGCGTCCGCATTCGTGTATCTCGTGCTCCTGTTCGTGCCTGCGATCGTCATGGGCCACCTCGCGCGCAGGCAATTTCGCCGGGCGCCCGGCCAGTATCGCAACGAGTCGATGGCGACGTTCGGGCTGTCCGTCGGCTATTTGGGGCTGTTCCTGAACGCGTTCACGCTCGCGGCGATGTTCTGGCTCGCGTCGCGCTGACCTCGCGCTTCGTCGGCCTAGCGCTTCGACGCGCCGGCGTCGATGTGCGTGCGCAGGTAGCTGTGCACCAGCGACTTCAGTTCCCGGATGATGCCCTCGTCCTGTTTCGGCCCCGCGCGCATCGACAGGTCCAGCAACAAGTTCGCTGTTTCGAGGACGACGCGGCCCATGGTCCGGATTTGGCTGCGGGGCGCGCCAGGAACCAGCCGGCCGAGGAATATCGCCAACGGCGCGTCGATGAGCGAGTCCCGGTAGTGCTCGCTGGAGTCGCGCAGCTCGGCCGTGTTCTGGATCGCAAGCCAGACCGAATGAAACGCCCAGTCCGTGCGCCACAGCTCGGCGAGGCTGTCAATCGTTTCCTCGATCGCGTCTTCCCAGGTGTCGCGCGTCGCTTTCGTGAGATGGCGCTCGAGCGACGCGTTGATTTTTGAGCGGTATCGTTCCGCAAGCGCGTTGAAGATGGCGAACCGGTTCGGGAAGAACTGGTACACGGAGCCGATGGAGACATCCGCGCGCTTGGCGATCGCGTTCGTCTTGACCGCGTCGTAGCCGTCCTCGGCCAGGAGCTGCGCCGCCGCATCGAGGATGCGTTCGACGCGCTCGCGGCTCCGCGCCTGCATGGGCTGCCTGCGCGGCTGGATTCCGTGTTCGAGAGCCGGCGTGTGCTCGATTCCGTCGATCGACATCCGTGCGCCCTTTGGAGCCATTGTATATGCATCATGGCTGCCGGGCAACCGGCGTCACGCGGGCCGAATCAGCGTGATTTCGACCGATCGTCGTTGTCGGGCCGAACGCTATTTGTTAGAGTGCAACGCTTTGCACGGGGTCTGGTAGTCCACGTCCATCATGAATTCTGCGCCGCGCCTCTCGCTCATCATCCCGACGTATAACGAAGCGCGGCGCGTGGGCGCGACCATCGAACAGGCGCGTGCCTACCTGGCTTCGCGTGATTACGCCTCTGAGATCGTCGTCGTCGACGACGGCAGCACCGATGACACCGCGGGCGTGACCGCGCGGGCATTTCCCGACGTGCGCGTCGTTCGGTACGGGGAAAATCGCGGGAAGGGATACGCCACGCGCGAGGGCGTCCTCGCGTCGCGCGGCGACGTCTGCCTTGTGTACGACGCCGACGCCTCCACGCCGATTGGTGAAATCGAAAAACTCTGGCCCGAGTTCGAGCGCGGTGCCGCGGTCGTCATCGGCTCGCGCGCGCTGCCCAAAAGCCGCGTCGAAGTGCCGCAACCGAAGCATCGGCGCGTCATGGGCCGCGTGTACAACCTGCTGTTGCGGTTGCTCGGGCTGACGCGGTTTCGCGACACCCAATGCGGGTTCAAGGCGTTCGACCGCCGCGTGCGCGATCGTGTGTTCCCCAAGCTCGTTATAGACGGCTTCGGCGCGGACTGCGAACTGCTCGTGGCCGCGCACGAAGCCGGGTTGGACGCGGTCGAGATTCCGATCCACTGGATCAACTCGACGGACACGCGCGTGCGGCCTGTCCGCCATGCGCTCGCGATGATCCTCGAAGTCTTCCGCGTGCGCCTGCGGGCCTGGCGCGGCGCGTATCGTTCATCGTAGCGCCGCCGTGCCGGCGGCCAACCGATCGCGCTGCTTCGAATGAGCCACGGCACCATGGGGTTCGCGAACCGGCTCGTCGGGGTGGGTCGTTCTTCCAGACGACCGTGCGCGATCAATTCTGCGCCTGCCGCTGCATGTACCGGTCCCACAAATCCTGCCGCACGTACACCGCGCGCAGCACGCCCGGACGCAGCCCCGCCGTAATGGGCCCGTAATAGGGCCCCTTGAATTTAGCCGCGACATCCTCCGTCAGTCTCGGATCGACGATGACGATCGCGGCGTTCGGGTCGTCCGGCACCGCGTGGATGTACCGCACGTTCGAGAACCGGCGCAGGTACCACGGCAGCGGCCAGTAGTCGGCATCCGGTTGCACGATCTTGATCGCAAGGTTGCGCCCGGCCGGATCGAGATCGGCAAGCGTTTCGACCTGCTCGGCGAAGCGCACGAGCGCGGTCGACGTATGCGCGTAGACGTAGGGATTGCGCACGTCCGCCGCGTAGACCGTTTCCGCGCGCCACGACTGC
>CAYPNI010000004.1:0-44139 GCA_964411925.1 uncultured Nitrospirales bacterium | reverse complement strand
GCGGCCCCCGCCGCGCCGAGCAACAGCACGTGGCCCTCGCTCCACCAGGGGCCGGGCGCGCGTTTCGTGTACCACAACAGCGAGAGGTAGTAGTACCACGGCTTGTCGTGGATGCCGGCGCCGCCCGCGCGCCGGAAATAGCTCGCGTAGGTGAGGACGCTATCGACCGGCCCCCGCCAGTGCGTGAAAAACGCGCTGTACAGCACGACGGTCACGACGAGGCCCGCGGCGAGAGCACAAGCCGCGTGCCATGCATGGTAGTCGTCGTGCGCGGGATCGACGACGAGCCTGAACCGGTTCGCAACCCAGAGCACCGCGAACGCCGCCGCCCCCGCGGCGTACGCAAGGACGGCCGTTTCCTTCGTCGCGTGCATCAGGCTCAACGACAGGCCCAGCCCGATCGCCCAGCCCAGCCCCGGGTTGCGGATGTATCGAATTCCGCAGACGAGCGCCGCGAACATGAAAAACACCAGCAACGTTTCCTGGATGAAGTAGCGCGAATAAAACGTGAACGCGGGCGAGGCGCAGAGCAACAGCCCCGCGCAAATGACCGCGCCGTTGCCGAGTTCGCGCCGTACCAGCGCGAGCAGCAGCAGCGTACCCACGCTGAAGTACACCGGCACGAGGCGCAGCGTACGCGTGTCGATATCGGCGAGCGAATTGGTCCCCGTGAAGTACAGCGGCGCCAGCGCGGCGTAATACAAGGTCGGGCCGTGGTGATCGTTGGGGTCGTAGATGTAACGGCCGGTCTCGAGGAGCTTGCCGGCCTTGTACGCCTGGTTGGCCTCGTCGCCGTGGACGGGCCGATGCTCGAGTCCAACCGACCGGACCGCGAGCGCGCCGCCCGAAATGAGCAAAATCGCGAAAACTGGGCCGGCACCGGCGAGTCGCCGCCACCAGCGCCGCGCCACCGGGTGTCCTCCGCGTCGCGCGGACTACTTCGCCGGCGTGCCGAACACTTCCGCTTCGACGTAGTGGTTGAAGTCGTCCGTCGTGTTGCCCTTGCTCAGAAACCGGACCGCGCGCGCCGTGACGCCCTGCAGCTCGATGAACTTGCCCTTGTAGCTCTCGATGTATTCCTTGTCCGTCCCCGCGCCTGCGCCGGCAGTGTTGTCGTGGTCATTGTTGAAGACCGTCCGCACGTTCTGTGTGAACGCCGCGTCGTCAGCCACCTGGACGGCAACGTCGAAGTACACGCGGTCACCCTGGTGGAAGTGCCAGAGCAGTATCGCGGAGAGCGCATACGGCGCGCCGAGATCGACCTGGATCCACTGGTGGCCGCGCTCGAGTCCGAGCAGGCTTTCGTCCTTGTAACTCTTGTCGCCGTCCACCAGCATCTCGAGTTTGCCAAAGACCGCGTTCGAACTGGCCGTCACGGCCTTGCCCGCGGCGACATTCGTGGTGCCCTCCGGCGCGAAAAACGGCGGCCGGGGCTTGTAATTCGGCGCTTCGAGATTGGGTCCGAAATAATCGAGCGGCGTTCCGCCGAAATAGGGCTCGGGCAACTCCAACTTCAGTTCTACCTTGCCCGCTTCATCCGCGAGCGCCCCGCCCGCGAAGGAGGCCAGGGCAAGCCCGAGGGCCATCCGTGTAAGGCTCATATGTCACCTTTCCTTGACCGCGCACGGGCGGCCCGCTGGTTCGAGTTGGGTGGAAAACGCGATCTTAGCACACGCTCGAACGTGGGATAAATCCGGACCGCGCGTCTCGCCTGCCCAGCCACCAGACGAACATCCGGGCGAATCCATTCATCGAATTCGCCAGTCAATTGGGATGTAATACACGTAGGGATTTGTTCGCTTGATCGCGCCGGTGTTAGACTCCCCGCGCGTATTGCTCACGTACCTCAGGAGCCCGCTCCCAATGCCCATGGATCGACCTGCCAGCCCTGCCTTGCGCGGCTGTCTCGAGGCCTGCGACCGCTGTGAGCGCATTGTGGACGCCATCAACGCCGACATTTACGCGGGTGCCCTGCCGGGCCGCTATCCGATCGGTTCCCACCTTCGTCATACCATCGAGCATTTCCAGTGTTTCCTGTCCGGCCTCGCGACCGGCGTCGTCGACTACGACGCTCGCGCGCGAGACGAGGAGCTGGAACGCAGTATGGACCGGTTCCGCGAGGTCCTGAACGACGTGCGCGCCGAACTGAGCGCGCTCGACGCCGGATCGCTTTCGCGGCAGATCCGCATCCGGCAGATCGCGGCGTTGGAGTCGGAGCCAAGCGTCTTCGAGAGCAACGTTGCCCGCGAGCTTGCCTTCTTGTCCAGCCACACGATTCACCATCTCGCGCTCGTCGTCCACTTGTGCCGCGAGCATGACGTAGACCTCCCCGAGGACATCTCGCTCGCGTTTTCCACGGCCGCGCACCGCCAGGCCGCCGAAGGCTGAACCGCCCGGAGCGCGTCCATGTGTACCGTCACGGTCCATCGGGGGCACGACACCATCGTTGCAACGATGAACCGTGACGAAGCGCTGACCCGTGCTCCGGAACTTCGCCCGCAGATCGTTGACGCCGGCGACGGCGTGCGCTGGGTCGCCCCGCGCGATAGCGAGCGCGGCGGGACGTGGATGGGCGTGAACAACCACGGCGTCGTCGCGTGCCTGTTGAATGCGTACCGGCCCGGCGAGAGCCTGCTGCCCGACACCAGCGGGCGGTTCCGTACGCGCGGGGAAATCGTCGCGGGGCTATTGAGCGCGGGCGAACCCGCGGCCGCACAACGCTGGCTGCGCGAATCGCTCGACCCGGAGGCATACCCGTCGTTCACGCTCATCGTCGCGGGCCCGGGCGAGGCCGTGTGCTACGAATGGCTCGGCGAAGGACCACCGCGGGTCGAACTCCTGACGGACGAGTGGACCTTGCGCTCGTCGTCCGGCTGGGACAGCGACGAAGTGCGCCGCTGGCGCGAACGGCGCTTCGCGGCGTGGCGTCAGGAAGGCGGCACGCACTTTGGCACGTTGCCGTCTTTCCACCTGCTCCAGGAGGCGGGCCACGAAGATCGCTCGCCGCTGATGCGCCGGGCCTGGGCCGCCACGCGCAGCATCACGCAGGCGCGCATCCAGCTCGGCACGGGGCGCATCGAACTCAAGTACTGGTCGTCCCCCGCCCCGCAATCGCGCGAACCTTCCGCGCACTGCTCGTTGCCGCTCGTGTCCTCGAAGGTCCTCGCGAGAGCGCGCTGACGTGTCCGCCCTGCTCGACCAGGCGCTGCACACGCTGTCGAACGACCCCATTCTGCAGGGCCTCCTCACGGTCATCTGCTGTTTCATTCTCGAAGACCCCACGTTACTCGCCGTCGCGCTCCTCGTCGCAGACGGGACAATGGAGTATTCGACCGCGCTGATCAGCCTGTCGGTCGGCATCGGCGTGGGGGACTGGGGCCTTTATCTCGCCGGGCGTTTCCTCGGCCCGCGGCTCGTCACCTGGAAGTTCGTCTCGGACGCCCGCCTCGAGCGGATTCGCGTCTGGTTCGACGAGAACATGTTCACCGCGATCCTCGTGTCGCGATTCGTGCCGGGACTGCGTCTCCCGGCGAACATCGCGGCGGGCATGGCGCGCGCCAGCCTTCGGTTGTATCTGCCATCCGCGCTGTTCGCGTCGCTCCTGTGGACGCTGATCATGCTCACGATCATTTCTCGGGTCGGCAGCGCAATTCTGCCGATCCTCGGCGATCTCAAGTGGCCCGCCGTCATCGCGCTCATCGTGTTCATGATCTACATGCAGCGCCGGTCCTACAAACAGATGAGCAGCGATCCCGACAGCGTCTCGGCCGAAGAAGCGCCCACGTCGTTCTTCGAATTCTGGCACCCGTGGCTCTTTTACGCTCCGGTCGCGGCGTACTACCTGTGGATGGCGCTGCGGTATCGCAGCCTCACGTTGCCGACGGCGGTCAATCCGCGGATCTATTCCGGCGGCATGATCCGCGAATCCAAGAGCCAGATTCTGGATCTCGTGCCCGACCAGTCCCGTCGCTGGGTCGCGCCGCACACGACGTATCACTTCGCGGACGACGCACGGTCCGTGGAGGCGCACGCGGAGGCCGCGCTCGCCGCCATCGCGGCGGCGGGGCTCGAACTGCCCATCGTCGCCAAGCCCGATCTGGGCCAGCGCGGCGCAGGTGTCCGGCCGATTCGTTCCGCCGACCAGTTGCGCGCGTATCTCGGCACGTTTCCGCGCGATACCCTCATCGTGCTGCAAGCGCTCGTGCCGTATGACAACGAGGCGGGCGTCATGTACTACCGGTTGCCGCACGAAGCGCGCGGCCGCGTCATCTCGATTACGCTCAAGGAGTTCCCCTTCGTCGTCGGCGACGGCACGCAGACGCTGCGGGAGCTGATTCAGGCGGACAATCGCGCGCGCCTGATCGCGGAGGTCTACTTCAAGCGGCACTCGGCCGTTCTCGATCGCATCGTCCCTCGGGACGAAAAGTTCCCGCTCGTGTTCGCGGGCAATCACGCGCAGGGCTGCATCTTCAAGGACGGGCTGCACGTGCTGTCGCCCGCGTTGTCCGCGCGCATCGACGAAATCGCACAGTCGCTTCCCGAGTACTATTTCGGGCGGTTCGACATTCGCTTTCAGGACCTGGAATCTTTTCAGCGCGGTGAGGGATTCTTAATCGTGGAGATTAACGGCGCCGGCGCGGAGGCCACGCATATCTGGGACGCGGACGCCGCCCTGTCCGATGCCTACCGGACGTTGTTCGAACAGTACGGCATTCTGTTTCGTATCGGAGACATCAACCGGCGCGGCGGACACAAACCCATCGGCCCGGTACAGTTTCTTAACGATGTGCTACTCTACCACCGGCTGGCACGCAAGTATCCTATGGCTAGCTGATCTGGTACAGAGCCAGCGGGAACGACGTTCATGGCCCACGTGAAGGGCGAGAGAATCCAGTTCACACGCGCGCCGTTCACCGGCGTGGCCGATTTCGATCGCGCCCGCGAAACGATCGACATTCTCGAACTGCCCAGCCAGCCGGGCGATCGTTACATCGCGGGGTTTGCGACTTCCGCCCGGAGCGTCGAGGCGGCGCAACGACTGCGGTTCGAAGTGTTCAATCTCGAACTCGACGAGGGTCTCGCTTCGTCCGTCTCGACCGGCCTCGACCGTGACGAGTTCGACGCCCAGATGACGCACCTCGTCCTGCTCGACCGCGAATCGGGGCGCGTCGTCGGCACATACCGTATGCAAAGCACCGAACAGGCGCGGCGCGCGCGCGGCATTTACGCCGCGATCGAATACGAGCTCGGCGTGCTCGAGCCGCATCTCGACGCGGCGGCGGAACTCGGCCGGGCGTGCCTCGCCGCCGATCACCGGAATTTTCGCGCCATGATCGCGATGTGGCTCGGCATCGGCGTCTTCATGAACGCGTACAACCTGCGGTTCGTGTTCGGATGCTGTTCATTGACGACACAAGACCCGGACGACGGCTGGCGCGCGATGCGCGTCCTTCGCGAGGGCAAGTGTCTGCACCCGGAAATTCTGGTGCGCGCGAAGGCACACAGTTCGTGCGGCCCGCCTGAACGAGAGTTCGCCGCCGACCTCGGCCCGGCCATCAAGCTGCCCAAGCTATTCCGCACGTACCTGCGGCTCGGGTCCGAGGTCGTGTCTGAACCGGCGATCGATCGCGATTTTGGCACGGTGGACTTTCTTATCCTGCTTGACGGCAAAAAGGTGGCCCTCTCCCGGCTGGACGTATTGGAATGAATTCTGCCGATACGCGCCCAGATGCCGCGGGCGACGCGCTGCCGGTGTCGCGTTCCCGTCCAAACCCCGTGCTCGCGCTCTGCCGGCTGGGGATGTTTTCCGCCTGGACGTTGTATTGCTACACCGCGTGCCGCGTGAGCCGCATCATGGCGTCGGACAAGCCCGCCAAGCGCGCCGTCTCCGCCACGTGGACGCATCACTGGCTGCGCGTCGGCGCGCGGCTGATTGGCGTGCGCGTCGACTTCCGCGGCCCGGTCCCCACGGGACCTGCGCTCATCACGCCGAACCACATGGGTTATCTGGACATCATGGCCGTCGGCGCGGCGTGCCCCGCCGTGTTCGTGTCGAAGGCCGACGTCCGGTCGTGGCCCGTCGTCGGACACCTGTTCGATATGTCCGAGCACATCGGCGTCACGCGGTCGGATCGCCGCAGCCTCTCAAGCGTAAACGCCTCGATCGTCGAGCGACTGTCGAACGGCCAGGCCGTCTGTGTGTTTCTCGAGGGCACATCGACCAGCGGGGCCGCCTTGCTGCCGTTCCACGCGTCTCTGGCGCAGCCCGCGGTGGATACGGGCGCGCCGATCGTGCCGGTGGGACTGCACTGGGAGACGGACTCTGACGACGTCAGCGTTCCCGAGGACGTGGCCTACTGGCGGCAGGAGCACCACTTCGTCCCGCATGCGTGGCGCGCGATCGGTCTGCGCGGCATTCGCGTGACGGTGACCTTCGGCGAGCCGATTCCGCCCGCTGCGGACCGCAAGACCCTCGCCGCCCGTTCGCGCGCCGCCGTGCTCGAATTGCTGGGGCGCGGGGATGCGACCGCTTGAAATGGATCCGGCGCCATGCGCGACTCCTCGGCATCGCGTTCGTCGTGGGCATTCTTCTGGAGATCGGCGCCTGCCAGGTCTTCGACGCCGTCGTAAAAACCACGGACCCGGACGGCGTGGTCCGCGGTGAGGCCACGTCCGCGGCCGGTTGGACGGTGAGCTACATCCGCCAGGCCAAGCCCGCGCCCGGCGCGCCGCGGCTCATCTTCGTTCATGGCACGCCCGGCGACGCAAACGCGTTCAACAACTACGTGCAAGACCCGATGGACGGGTTCGAATCGATTTCGATGGACCGGCCCGGTTTCGGGCGCACGCGGCCCCGCCGGCCTGCGCTCACGTTGCGCGAGCAGGCGCTGTGCATCGAGCCCCTGCTCGAGGAGCGCAGCGGAACCTGGCCGATTCTCGTCGGCCACTCGCTCGGCGGGCCGATCGTCGTCCAGGCGGCGCTGGACTACGCCGACAGAGTCGGTGGCGTCGTGATCCTGTCCGGGTCGCTCGACCCCGCGCTCGAAAAGGTCGGCTGGTATCAGCGCGTCGCCGACTTTGGCCTCTTCCCGTACATGGTCCCGCGTTTCGTGCGGAACATGAACCGCGAACTGTTGCCCATGAAAGCCGAGCTACGGCTGCTCGAGCCGCGCCTCGCGGAGTTGCGGGTCCCGGTCATCATCCTGCACGCGCCGAACGATATTCTCGTGCCGTTCGCGAATGTGGACTTTATGCTGCGGAACTTTCCCAAAGACCGCGTAGTTGATTCCGTCGTGCTGGATGGCAAGAATCATTTCATTCCTTGGAACGCGGAGGACGCCGTGCGCGCGGCGATTGCGCGCGTCGCGGCCGCTGCGACGCCGGCCGAATCGAAAGGGACGCCATGAGCAAAGTTGCGTTTATCACGGGGGGATCGCGGGGCATCGGCAAGGCATGCGCGCATCGGTTCGCCCGCGCGGGCTACGACGTCGTCATCGCGGCAAAAACGACCGAGGAGAACCCGAAACTCCCCGGCACGATTTTCACCGCGGCCGACGAGGTCGCGCGCCACGGCACGGAAGTGTTTCCCGTCCGCTGCGACGTGACGGACCTGCAGAGCGTGCAGCACGCCGCCGAGGCCACGCTCGAGCATTTCGGCCGCGTGGACGTCGTCATCAATAACGCCGGCGCGCTCTGGTGGAAGACGATGGACGAGACACCGATGAAGCGTTTCGACCTGATGATGAACGTGAACGCGCGCGGCGCCTTCGCGGTGACGGCGGCGTTCCTGCCGGCCATGAAGCAACAGCGCTCGGGCCACGTCATCCTGATGTCGCCGCCCATCACGATGGACATGCTGCCGGGCCACATCGGCTATTGCATCAGCAAATTCGGCATGACGATGATTGCCCACGGAATTCCGAAGGAATTCGGCAATCTCAACATTCGCGCGACCGCGCTGTGGCCCAAGACGCTGATCGAGTCGTACGCGACGATCAATTTCCAGCTCGGCGATCCCAGCGTCTGGCGCAAGGCGGACATTCTCGCCGACGCGTCGCTGGAAATCGTCCAGCATCCGGAACTCTCGGACGGCGAGGCGCTGATCGACGAGGATTTTCTACGGCGCGTCGGGTACACCGATTTCGACCAGTATCTGTGCGTTGAAGGCGGACAACCGCAGTCGATCGTCTGACGCTCGAACCACGAGGAGCATTCACGTTGTACACACCGACCATCGTCGCGTTCTCGGGAAGCCGGCGCCGCGAATCGTTCAACTCGCGGCTGTTGAATATCGCGGTGAACGCCGCGCGTGCCGACGGCGCCAAGGTGTCGCTGGTCGATTGGGACGCGATGCCGCTGCCGATGTTCGATCAGGACGACGAAGCGGAACAGGGGTTGCCGGAAAATGCGAAAGCGTTCCGGAACCTGCTGATCGCGAACGACGGGTTCCTGATTGCCGCGCCGGAATACAACAGCTCGATCACGCCGCTGCTGAAGAACGCGATCGACTGGGCGTCGCGCGCGGAACCGGGCGATCCGCCGCTCAAGGCGTTCCGCGGCAAGACGGCCGCGCTGATGAGCGCCTCGCCGGGGGCGCTAGGCGGACTGCGGGGGCTGGTTCACGTGCGCGCAATCCTGGGCAATATTCAGGTGCTGGTGCTGCCCGATCAGCTCGCCATCTCCAAGGCGAACGAGGCCTTCGACGCGGACGGCCGGCTCAAGGATGCCAAGCAGCAGGAGGGCATCGAGAATATCGCGAAGAAGCTGGTCGCCACGCTACGCAAGCTTCACGGCTGAGCACGAGAACCGTCGGGGCCTGTCATTGCGAGGAGCGGGGTGTGCGACGCAGCAATCTCTTCGGCCTGTTGGCACCCAGGCTATGAGTTTGCGCGCAACAGGAAGTAAATCGCGACGCCCGTAATCGATACGTACAGCCACAGTGGGACGGTGAACTTCACGACCCGCTTGTGCAGATCGAACCGCCGGGTAACCGCGAAATACACGGCGCTCATAATGAGCGGCAACGCGAACACCGTGCACGCGATGTGCGAAATCAGGACCGTGAAGTAGAAATACCGTATCCATCCGCCGGTCAGGAACTTCGTGTCGCCGTGCAGGTTGTGATACGTGATGTAGCTGATCAGGAAGACCACCGATAACGAAAGCGCCGTAATCATCAGCGTCATGTGAAGCCGCTTGCGGCCGGATCGAATCGCGATCACGCCCGCGAGGATGCAGGTCGCCGCCAGGCCGTTCAGCGCCGCATTCACCGCCGGCAGAAACGACAACGCGTCAGAGTTCCCGTCGTTCGGGCCGCGGAAGTACAGCAGCCACAGCAGAAACGCGAACGCGGCCGCGCTGAGCACGAGGATACGGACTACCGCGGGGCGAATTGACGAGTTTGGCGCGAGTGCCTGGTTCACGAAAGTGGGTCCCTGCTGGCGGGCCGCGCAGATCGCGTCCGCGGGTTCACCCTATCAAATCCGATCGTGTTCGGGCGAGTGGCGGCGGCCGGGCGAACGCGCGCCCGGCCGCCGTGTCGTCCCGCTCAATCGTCGTGGCCGCCGGCGAGTTCCTCCGGCGTCTCGTGGAGCACGAGTCCCGCGCCGTTGACCGGAAACTCCCCGCCGAGACTTTCCGCCGACGGCATCCACCGCTGAAACTCGACGTGGCCGTCGAGATACAGCACGTTCGCCCCGCCGGGCACGTGGTTGAAGTGCGTCGCCTCCGGTGAAATCGCGTCGTGCATCAGCACGAGATCCGAGGCCGCCTGCGCGGACGCGCCGGGATTATTGATGTCGGTGATGAAGAACCGCTCGATGCCCTCGCGCAACCGCAGGACGCTTTCGGCGCCGTTGATCGTGCCCATCACGCTGTCCGCCGTCTCCAGCGCAAAATCGCGATCGATGAATCCATACATCCCGGGAATGTTCTCGTCGTCAGCGAACGGTTCGATGCGCTCCTCGTAGGTGAAAACGAGCGCGTCTTCCAACGTGACGAACTCGTCGAGCGCCGTGAACATGTGCCGGAACAGCGCCCAGCCGTAGTAGTAATACGGATGGTCAACGACCTCGCACCCCGTCACGGTGCCGTCGTTCGACACGCCGAGCGCGGGGTTGGAGACTTCCTCCCAGAGCGGGCTCTCCGTCTTGCCCTGGTCCCATCGTTCGACTGCATTCGCGCCGCCGACGGAACTCGGGCACACGAGCACGTTCAGGTCCGGCAGATACTCCGGGTACATCGTGTTCATTTCGAACGCCCAGTTCCAGGCGTGATGGATCTCCGGCACGCAGTTGTTCATTTGTAGGCGCGGGAAACGCTCGCCGCGTGATTCGTTCGCATACATTTTCAACGACAGCCCCATCTGCTTGAGGTTGTTCTGGCAACTTGCGCGCCGCGCGGCCTCCCGCGCGCGCGACAGCGCCGGCAGCAGGATCGCCGCGAGTATCCCGATGATCGCGATGACGACAAGCAGCTCTATGAGCGTGAAACCCCGGTTGTTCGATTTCATGGAATGAGTCCTTTTGTATTGAACGCATGTGCGCACAGTGCGCCGCGCCGATCTCGTGCAGAGACGGCGCCGCACAGGTGCGGCCCTGAGGTGAAAAAATGTGGGGTGGGTTAGAGCAGTGCGGTGGGCGGTGCGCGGGGCGAAGATGCGGTCAGATCAGGCTCGGCGTAGTCCGTCCGCACAACGGCGGGTACACGGCCTTCGTAGCGAGCGAGCGGCCCGATGGATGACGACACCGGCGCCGTCGAGACGCCTGCGCCGGCCCCCGTATGGCAGATGGCGCACGAGTCGGAAATGGGCGCGCCGTGGCCGCTCGCCGAGTGAGAGTGGAGCAGGCCATGTCCGCTGAACACGAACAGAAGCGCGAGCGCTGCCCAGGCAAGGACGAGCGGCGGCTTCCGGACGGTTGTCAGACCGCGAGTGGACACAGGCCAATCCTACCGATAACCGATTCTCAGTAAATAGGATAGAGCGAAGTCGGATGAATCGTCAATCAGAAAATGTTAACAATAAATAGCATATTGAGCAGTTCGGCGGCTTGTGAGTCAACATTTTTGTGGTACGATTCGGATGAAGGGGAATGGGCGCATTGCGCCTTGGGGGGAACGCCCGGTGTCTATCACCGAGGAGACCGTGACGTGTCCACGCTGTGGCCAAGTCACTGAAACCAATAGACTTGTATCCGGCAACGTCTGTCCCGGATGCTTCCGAAGTGTGCGTCCACGGGCGACCGCTGTCGCGGAACCCGGCATCGAATCCCTCTCGCTTCCCAAGATTACGCCCGCCGCACCGCCGCCACCGCGCCGAAAGAAGTTGAGCCGCGCGCACTACGTTCGCGCCACGGTGCTTGGGCTGATGGTCCCGCTCGTGCTGGCCGTCGCCATGCCCCGCTTGTTCTCGAATCAAAGCCGTGACGACCTCGTGTCGCTCGACAACCTCGCGGCCTTGGAGAGCCGAATTCAAAGTCTCGCCTCGACCGCAGGCGTGGAACGCTCTGCCGTCGTGCAGCGTGACCTCGATCGCCTGTTCGAGATTGCAGGGAAGGGGAGAGGGTTCACGGGGCTGGTCGGCTTTGCCTCCGGCGTCCTGGGCGGCGCGTGCCTGGCATTGCTGTATCTGAATTCGCTGGCCGGCAGCCGCCGCGCGCTGCACGCGAATCTCGCGACGGCCGCCGTCATTCTCGTTCTGCTGGGTGTCAACCTCGGCGCAGTGAGGTATGCGCAGGTGAACGCCGTTGGCGCGTATTCGGGCACCACGGCCAGCCTGAACGGGTTCATGGCCCGCCTCGAACTGGCCGCGATTACCACGCGCGACGAAATGCTCGCGCGCCAGTTGCTCCGCTTTACCGACGAACTCGACACGACCACTGACGCCACGGGCAACACCGCGCTTCACCTCGCCTCCGACCGCGGCATGCAAACGCTCGCGCAGGAAATTCTGCGCCAGAAAAAACAACACCCGGATACGCGCAACGCCGACGGCGCCACGGCGCTGGCCCGCGCGGCGGCCACGGCACAGCCCGAGATTGCGTCGCTGCTGATCTCCGCCAAGGCTGACGTGAACGCGCGCGACAAGGAAGGCCGCTCACCGATCCACTTCGCGGCCGAGGCGCACCGGACGGATATCGTGAAAATGTTGTTGGACGCCGGCGCCGACATCGACGCGCAGGACAACGCCGGCCGCACCGCGCTGTCCGTTGCGTATGCGCAGTCCGACCATGAACTTTTCGCGGCACTGGTGCAGCGCGGCGCTCAAGTCGGACACGCGGGCGAGGGTGCGCGGCTTGCGCACGAGGCGACCGCCGAGGCGATTCGCGCCATTGAGCGCAGTCGCGAGGACGATGCGACCGCCGGCAGCGGAGAGATCGAACGGCTCAAGCAACTGTTGCGTCAGGGCGCCGACCCGAACGGCATCGTCAAAGACGCCGGGACGCCGCTCCATCGCGTCGCGCGCGCCGTGGCGGCGCTTCCGGAGACCTCGCGCAAGGCCTCCCGCCTGGGCGCGGTCGCGCTGGTGCTGCTCGACGCCGGTGCGAATCCCGCGATCGACGCGGGGCTGGGCGAGAAGGCCTACGACATCACGTATGCGGCTCGGTTTGGCCACGTGGACCGCGTGAAAGGTTACTGCGAGAGCGATCCCGCGGCGATCGCGCGCGGCGGCTTGTACGACAAGACCCCGCTGGTCATCGCCGTGGAGTGCAACCGGCTCGACGTCGTTCAGACGCTGCTCGATCACGGCGCGCGCGCCAATGGATGGTCGGGCGCGGGCCGCACCGCCATCGAATCCGCTGTGATGAACGGCTCGGACGAACTGGTGCTCGTGCTGTTGAAGAACGGTTTCGCGACGCCGGACGAACCCAGCCCGCTCGGCGGACCGCTTCACCTTGCGGCAAAAGACGGCCGGATGGCGATTCTGCAGCCGATGCTCGAGGCAGGGTATCGCGTCGATGCGAAGGATTCGCGCGGCAACACGCCGCTTCACGTCGCGAGCGCCGCAGGTCAGACCGAGTACGCGATGGCGCTGGTGAAATCCGGCGCGGACCCGCTCACGTGGAACAACGCGGGCGAGACGGCGCTGTCCCTCTCCGAGTCGAAGGGGCACAAGGAACTGCACTCACGGCTGAAACGGACCGTCGAGAAACCGATCCGCCAACCCTAACCCGCGCTACAACGCCACCACGTAGCCGCCGGCCGCGTCCCACGAGACCAGCTTCGACTGGAACCACGACAAGTTGCCCATCCGCGCGGCGACAACGCCGTACAATCCGAGTTCAGGCGGGCAGAACAACGCCTCGCCCGTGCGGATGGCTGCGTGATGGTTCATGTGGTGCGGGCGGAGATCCTCGCCGCCGGTCTTCACATGCTGCTGGACGATCTCGCCACCGTCTTCCGAGACGATGTCCCAGCCCTGCGGCGTGAACGTCAGCGTGCCCGTCTTGCCGCGAATGCAATGCGGGCTCTGCCGCTGGTTCGCCATCGTCCCAAGCAGCCGGACGGTCATGCCGTCCGTCACGCCGTCCACCGCCGGGTATTCGAGCAGCATCTCCATGCTGTCCGGCAGGTCGCGGCCGTCGTTCCAGGTGTAGATCCCGCCCATGCCCGCCACGCGCGACGGAAACGTGAGGCCGCACGCGCGGATGATGCGCGTAACCCGGTGAACGAACAGATCCGTCGCAATGCCGCCGGAATACGCGCGATAACAGCGCCACTCGAAGTAGTGATGCGGGTCCCAGGGGCGCGGCTCGCGCGGGTGCATCCACGCGTTCCAGTCGAGCCCTTCGGGCATCGGCGTGTCGTCGGCCACGTTCGACCGGCGCCACGGGCCGCGGTCGAGCGGGTGATTGCGAACATAGTCGATCTGCGCCTCGACCACCTTGCCGATCGCGCCCGCGCGAATCGCCTCCAGCGCCGAGGAATAACTGTCGTCCGCCATGCCCTGCACGCCGACCTGCAGCTTCAGCCCGGAACGCGCGGCTTTCTCGACCACGTCCTTCGCCTCGCGAATGTCGTAACACATCGGTTTTTCACAGTAGACGTGCTTGCCAGCCTCGAGCGCGGCGACCGCCAGGTAGTGGTGCGCATGCTCGGGAACCGCGATGACGACATAATCGACGTCCCGGTTCGAAAGCACCTCGCGGTAGTCGGCGACGGCTACGGCCTTCCCGTCCGCGGCGTTCACCCGGTCGCGAAACGAGTTCGCGCGCTCCGGATTCACGTCGCAGGTCATTCGCACATCGACGTTGTCGTTCCCCGCGAGCGCAAGGAGCGCATCGAGATGGCTGCCGCCCATGCCGCCGCACCCGATGATCGCCGCGCCCAGGCGGTCGTTCGCGCCCGGCACGCGCGCGTCGCTTCGCGCGGAAATCACCGTGGCCCCCGCGGCGACGGCGCTGCTCGCCAGAAATCTGCGCCGGCCAACCGTGTTCGATTCACCCATGATTTTGCTCCTTCACAACCCCATCGACGCTGCTGACGCAATCCAGAAGGCTAACATACCCGTCCGGCGTCGTCGCGGCAACGCGGCCGCGGCAGAGTGTGAGGCGTGCGCACCCGCCGTGATACGATCTCGCCAAGTCCCCCCGCGTTCGGCATCGAGGTGTCTCCTTGGTCGATCTTCTCCTGTTCGTTGTCGGTGTCGCGCTGCTGATCAAGGGGGCGGATTTTCTCGTGTCCGGCGCCTCGTCATTCGCGCGGCGTTATGGCGTGTCCGAGATTGTCATCGGGCTGACGATTGTCGCGTTCGGCACCTCGATGCCCGAATTCCTCGTCTCGGTCGTCGCGGGGCTGCGCGGCAATTCGGAAATCGTCATCGGAAACGTCGTCGGCAGCAACATCTGCAACATCCTGCTGATACTCGGAGTGTCGGCGGCGATCCAGCCCGTGGCCGCGAAGAGCAACACGGTGTTCCGGGAAATCCCGTTCATGATGCTCGCCACCGTCGTCGTAACGTTTCAGCTGAACGATGCGCTGCTCGACGCGGGTGCGTTGTCCACGCTCGACCGCACGGACGGGCTCGTACTGCTCGGTTTCTTCTCGGTCTTCCTGTATTACATCGCGCTCGCGATTCGGAGCGAGCGGCAGACCGAACGCGAGGCCGACGCGTCCGTGCAGAGTGGGCTGCGTTCGGCCATTCTCATCGCCGCCGGGCTCGCCGGCCTCATCATCGGGGGCCGGGTCACGGTCGACAGCGCCGTGGGCCTGTCGCAATCGTGGGGCATGAGCGAGCGCTTCGTCGGGCTGACCGTCGTCGCAGTGGGCACGTCCCTGCCCGAACTCGCCACTTCGGCCGTGGCGGCGTATCGCAAGCGCTCCGATATCGCCATCGGAAATGTGGTCGGCTCGAATATCTTCAACATTTTCTTCGTGCTCGGCGTTCCGTCGCTGATTGCACCGATCGATTTCGTGGACTCGGCCAATCCGGACCTGCTGGTGATGAACCTCGCGACGCTGGCGCTGCTCGCCACGATGTTCATCGGCCGCCCGCCGAAAACGGTCCAGCGATCGGAAGGGATCGTGTTCCTCGTCCTGTACACGGCCTACATCGGCTACACGGCGTTTCGGGGATGACGGCCCGCGCCGGAAATTGACCGCAGACGGCCCAATCCGTAGCCTAGGCGCTTGCCCGCGGTCCGAGCACCAGGAGAATGAATGCTTCAATACGTTTTGCTTGTTTTGGGCCTGTTGCTGCTCATCAAGGGCGCGGATTTTCTCGTCAACGGCGCCAGTTCGATCGCGCGCGGTCTGCACATCTCCGATATTTTCATTGGCCTGACCATCGTCGCGTTTGGGACGTCGCTGCCGGAACTGGTCATCTCGCTGGTGGCGGGTGCGCGGGGTGCGCCGAACCTCGTCATCGGCAACGTGATCGGCAGCAACATCTGCAATATCCTGCTCATCCTCGGCGTCGCATCCGTGATTCAGCCGTTGCAGGCGAAAAGCAACACCGTCTATCGGGAAATTCCGTTCACGTTGCTCGCCTCGTTGATGCTGCTCGCGCTCGTCAACGACGGCATGCTCGACGCGCGCAGCGAATCCGCCCTCGATCGTACCGACGGTATTGCACTGCTCGGCCTGTTTAGTGTGTTCATCATTTACATCGCGCTGGCGATCCGCGCGGACGCAAACCGCGACTGGGCCGAACGCTCCGCGAGCGAACACCGGATCTGGCCTGCGGTAGCGTTGGTCGTGGCCGGGCTGGCAGGCCTCACCATCGGCGGCCAACTGTCCGTCCGCGCGGCCGTGGAAATTGCGCGCTCGTGGGAGGTGAGTGAAACGCTGATCGGGCTCACGATACTGGCCATCGGCACTTCGTTGCCCGAGCTGGCCACTTCATCGGTCGCCGCGTTCCGGAAGAGCCCCGACATCGCCGTCGGAAACATCGTCGGCTCGAACATCTTCAATATCTTCTTCGTACTGGGAATTCCAGCCGTGCTCTACCGCATACCATTCGATACGAACGCGAACCTCGATATGCTGGTCATGAATCTGGCGACGCTGATGCTGTTCGCCTTCATGTTCGTCGGGCGGCCGGCGATGATGATCCAGCGCTCGCAAGGCGTGATGTTTCTGGTGCTCTACGGCCTCTACATGACCTTTGTCGTGCAGCGCGGGTAGCGAGGCTCAGGAAGCCTTTGCGTCTTCGGACGCGGCCATGCATTCGCCCTCGCAAATCGGGCAGCCTTCCACGTCTTCGCATTGCGCCTGGCCGGAGTCCAGGAACGCCGTCAGTTCCTTGTAAAGCTTGGGATGACTTTCGAGGAAGTGCATCAGCCCGAGCATCCGTTTGCCCGTGTCGAGGCTCATCAGATGCTCCATCTTGCAGGCGTCCGCGAACGCCGTGTCCTTTGACAACCCCAGGAAATCCGTAAAAAACTTCGTCAGGATCCGGAAATTGTGCTCGACGAGATTGACAACGGCCGCGCCTTCCTCGGCCAATAGCAGGAACCGGTTCGGATCTTCCTTTACCCAGCCGCGCTTCTTGAGTTGCGCGATCGACATCGACGCCGCGCCCCGCGACACTTCGAGCTTGTCGGCCACGTCCGTCACGCGCGCGTAGCCCAATTCCTCGCGCAGCGAATCGATGGCCATCAAGTAATGCGCCGCGGAGTGTGTGAGCTCGTTTCGCTCGAATTCCCGCCAGTAGGCGGAATCGTTGATTTCTTTCGACATCCAATCTCTCCCACGGGCCGCGCGGATAACGCGGCACCTACATTGTAAGGGACGGCGGCGGCGCGATCAACACAATGTTTACCAGCGTTAAACCTATACCCCCAAGAGGTAAACATCGAATCCGCAAGGTCATTCCCGCGCCCGATCGTTTATCATGCGAATCAGCGGTACACCGGAGAACCGCTTGCGGAGGATTCAGTGAGCCGGACTTTTGTATGCGCGTTGGCGATCGCGGCGCTGTGCGCGCCGCGCGCGCATGCCGACAAGTCCGCGCTCGATGCGGCGATCGATTCTCGGCTCGAGGACGCGTGGCAAATCGCCCTGAAGATTTGGGACTGGGCCGAACCGGGATACCAGGAATTCAAATCCGCCGCGCTGCTCGCCGATACGCTTGAAGCGTCCGGCTTTGTCGTCGAGCGCGGCGTCGCGGGCATTCCGACCGCGTTCGTGGCGACGATAGGCTCAGGCGCGCCCGTGATCGGCATTCTGGGCGAGTTCGACGCGCTGCCCGGTCTCGCGCAAGAAGTGTCGCCCGTGCGGACGCCGCGCGCGGGCAACGGATACGGCCATGCCTGCGGCCATCACTTGTTCGGCGCGGCCTCCATGCTGGCGGCGATCGCACTCTCCGACGCCGTACAGCGCGGTGAGTTGCCCGGGACGATCCGGTTCTACGGTACCCCCGCCGAGGAGGGCGGCGCCGCGAAGGTGTACATGGTGCGCGCCGGTCTCTTCAACGACTGCGACGCCGTGCTGCACTGGCACCCGGGCGACCGCAATACGGCGGGTGATCCGAGCAACCTCGCGCGGTACGCCGTGAAATTCAGGTTCCACGGGGTCGCCGCGCATGCCGCGGGGTCGCCCGAGCAGGGCCGATCCGCGCTCGATGCGGTCGAGCTCATGAACCACGCGGCGGAACTCATGCGAGAGCACACGCCGGACTTCTCCCGCATTCATCACGTGATCACCGCGGGCGGCGACGCGCCGAACGTCGTCCCCGCGTTCGCCGAGGTGTACTACTACGTCCGGCATCCCGACCCGCGCGTCGTGCGCGACCTGTACCGGCGGCTCGTCCTGTGCGCGCAGGCCGGGGCCATCGCGACAGAGACCCGCCTCGAGGTCGTGCCGCTCGGCGGCACGTACAACCTGCTGCCGAACGACGAGTTGACCGGAGTCACGCTCCGTAACCTGACCGAGCAAACCGTCATCTCCTATACGCCCGAGGAAGAAGCGTTCGCCGTCCAGATCCAACGCACGCTTCCGGCGCCCGCGCCGCTCGACCTCGCCGGCCGCGTCATCGATCGCGACGGCGATCTGAGCAAGGGTTCGACGGACGTGGGCGACATTTCGTGGGTCGTGCCGACGACCGGGTTCCGCACGGCGTGCTGGGTGCCCGGAACGCCCGCGCATTCCTGGCAGGCGACCGCCGCGGGCGGTATGACGATCGGCCGCAAGGGGATGGAACTCGCCGCGCGCGTGCTCGCGGCGACGGCGTGGGACCTTGCCCACGACCCGGAGACGCTCGCGCGCGCACACGCCGAATTCGAGCGGCGCACCGGGAATTACCGATACGAGGCGATGCTCGACCCGCAGCAGCAACCGCCGCTCGACTACCGGGACGCGCCCTCGGCGAATTAGGCTGCCCGGCGCGGGCTCTGTTATGCTCGCGCGGAAAACCGGGGCCACGCGTGACTAAAGATAAAAAGCCGCTGAACGATTCACCGCGAGCCGCCAAACGGCCGGACGACCGCAAGGTGACGATCGGATGGTCTGAGTCGGTCGATTTCGTGGACTGGGGCATCTCCCGCCTGAACGCCAAAGTCGATACCGGCGCCCGCACCAGCGCGCTCCACGTCGAGGACATGGAGTACCTTCCCGATGACTACGCGTCGTTCGACGTCGTACTCTCCAGGATCAAGTCGCACCGCCGCAAACACGTCCTCGCGAAGATTTCCCGCTGGGCCAAGGTGCGATCGAGCAACGGCCAATACACGACGCGGTGTTTCGTCCGCACGCGGATCCGCATCGGGCCGATTGAAAAGGAAATCGAACTTTCACTCGTCTCTCGTGAGAAAATGTCGTTTCGAATGATACTGGGCAGGGAAGCGCTTGAGCGGGACTTCGTGATCGACGTGAGCCGAAGGCTCGTCCAGGCTGCGCGCAAGAAGGCGCGCCAATCCAAGCAATAACAAATGCATATTCTCGTACTGAGCCGGAATCTCCGATCCTACAGCGTCGCGCGGCTGTCCGAAGCCGCCCGCCGCGCCGGGCATACCGCCCAAGTGCTCGATACGCTGAAGTTTTCGATCATGCTCGAAGCGCAGAAGCCCGCGCTCTATTACGAACACCGCGCGCTCCCGCCGATCGATGCGCTCATCCCGCGGATCGGCGCATCGATCACGTTCTTCGGGCTGGCCGTCGTGCAGCAGTTCGAGCAGATGGGCGTCTACACGATCAATTCCGCGCTCGCAATCGCGCGCTCGCGCGACAAGCTGCGCGCCATGCAACTGCTGAGCAAGCACGACGTCGGCATCCCGCCGACGGCGTTCGTGCGCGACAAGGACGAGATTCTCCCCGCGATCGACCGGCTTGGCGGGCCACCGGTCATCATCAAGGTGCTCGAAGGCACGCAGGGGATCGGCGTGATCCTCGCGGAAACCACCAAAATGGCCGAGGCCATCATCCAGACGCTCCATCTCGCCCGGCAAAACGTGCTGATCCAGCGGTTCGTGCAGGAAGCCAACGGATCCGACCTGCGCGCGTTCGTGGTCGGCGATCACGTTATCGCCGCGATGCGGCGCACCGCGACGCCCGGCGAGTTCCGCAGCAACGTGCACCGGGGCGGGTCGGCCGAGGCCGTCAAGCTCGAGCCCGCGTTCGAGACGGCGGCCATCCGTGCCGCGCAGATCATGGGGCTGCGCATGGCCGGCGTGGACATGCTCGAATCCAACGAAGGGCCGCGCGTGCTTGAAGTTAACTCGTCGCCCGGCCTCGAGGGCATCGAAGGCGCCACCCGGCTCGACATCGCCGGCGCGATCATCGAGGATATTCAGCAGCAGGTGCTGTTCCCCGAGGTGGACCTGCGCCAGCGGTTGCGGCTCACGGGCGGCTATGGGATCGCGGAATTCAGCGTACGAGGCATGCCCACGCTCGAAAACCATGCGCTGCGCGACACGGACCTGACCCAGCGGAACATTCACGTGATGAGCATCACGCGCAAAAACGCGGTCATTCCGAACCCGAAAGGCGATGAGGTCGTGCGCGAGGGCGACCTGCTGCTCTGTTACGGCGAGTTGCGCGAATTGCGAAGGATGATGCCCGGACGTAAATCCGCCGCGGCGGAGCCCGGTCCGCTCGTCCGCGAACGGACCGAAGAGCCGAAAAAGCAAAGCGGCTAGCCGCCGGACTTGAACTCCGCGACGAGCGCCTCGACGGTCTTCTTCGCGTCGCCGAAGATCATGCGCGCGTTCTCTTTGTAGAACAACGGATTCTCGATACCCGCGAAGCCCGATCGCATCGACCGTTTCAAAACGAATACCGTGCGTGCGTGGTCCGCGTTGATGATCGGCATCCCGAAGATTGGGCTCGTCTCGTCTTCGCGTGCGGCGGGGTTTACCACGTCGTTCGCGCCAATGACGATGGCCACATCCACGTTGGACATGATCGGATTGATGTCGTCCATCTCCACCAGTTGCTCGTAAGGCACGTTCGCCTCGGCGAGCAAGACGTTCATGTGGCCCGGCATGCGCCCGGCCACCGGATGCACCGCGTACTTCACTTCCGCGCCGTTCGCCTCGAGCAGGTCGCCCAGTTCGCGCACCGCGTGCTGCGCCTGGGCGACGGCCATGCCGTAGCCCGGCACGACCACGACCACCGTGGCCGCCTCGAGCACGAAATACGCGTCCTCGGGCGTCAGCGCGCGCACTTCACCCTCGACGGCCTTGCCTTCGCCCGCCGTCTCGCCGCTGCCAAAGCCGCTGAAGAGCACGTTCGCCAGCGAACGGTTCATCGCCTTGCACATGATGTTGGTGAGGATGATGCCGCTTGCGCCCACCAGCGATCCGGAGACAATCAGTACCGTGTTGCTGATGACGAAACCGGCCGCGCAGGCCGCGAGGCCCGAATAGCTGTTCAGCAGCGAAATCACGACCGGCATGTCCGCCCCGCCAATCGGGATCGTGAACAGCACGCCGAGAACGAGCGAGAGGACCAGCAGGCCCGCGATCGGCGCGTAAGACGCCGCCGCGTTCGGCTCGTACACGAACAGCACCGCGCACGCGACCGCCGCCGCCACCAGGACGCCATTGACGATCTGCTGGCCTTTGTACAGGACGGGTTTCTGGTCCAATACGGTCGCCAGCGGACGCTGAATCATCAACAGCACGGCCGCAACGGGCCCGGTGCTTTTCTTTTTGAGACGCGACTCGATCCGCCACGGGATTTCCGCGAGCTTGCCGCCGGCGATCAAGCTTCCGCTGAACGTGACACCGCCGATGAAAATCGCCGCGACGGTTGCAATCGTCTCGACGATGTCGCCCTGCGCGTCGTAGTGGCCCCGCCTCGTGTGGAACTCCGCCCAGCCGACCAGCAGGCTCGCGAGGCCGCCCGATCCGTTGAAGAACGCCACGAACTCGGGCATCGACGTCATCGGCACGCGCAACGCCGACCACGCGCCAACGATCGTCCCCACGGCGGCGCCGCCGACGATGTACTCCCAGCGCATCTCCATGCTGAGGCACGTGGCCACCACGGCAATCGTCATCCCGACCGCGGAAACGAGATTGCCGCGGCGCGCGGTGGACGCGGAACCGAGCATCTTGATGCCGTAGATAAAGAAAATCGCCGAGGCGATGTAGCTCAGCTCGACCAGGACGGTTTCGTTCACTTGGAGTCCTTGCCCTTCGTCTTGAACATCGCCAGCATGCGATCCGTCACGAGATAGCCGCCGACGACGTTGATCATCGCCAGCGCTACCGCGATCGCGCCCAGCGCGGTCGAAAGGCCGTGGTTCTCCACCGTTCCCGCGGCGACCAGCGCCCCGACGATCGTGATGCCCGAGATCGCGTTCGAGCCGGACATCAGCGGCGTGTGCAATTGGGACGGCACCTTGGAGATAAGCTCGAAGCCGAGGAATATCGCCAGCACGAACGTGAACAGCAACAATAATTGCATGTCGGTCTCCTCAGACGGCCCCGGCGGCGATGCGATCGCGAATCATCGGATGGACGATCTCGCCGCCGTGCGTGACCAGGCAACTCTTGATGATTTCGTCGTCCAGCTTCAGATCGAACCGCTTGTCCGCCTTCTTCCAGAAATGTTCGATCAGGCTGCCGACGTTCGCCGCGTACATCTGGCTCGCGACGGCCGGCACGCGGCCCGGAAGATTGGCGAGGCCCACGATGCGCACTCCGTTGACATCGATCTCGCGGTCCAGTTCCGCCCCTTCGACGTTACCGCCGGTCTCGATGGCAAGATCGATAACGACGCTGCCCGGCCGCATCCCCTCAACCATCTCGCGCGTGACGATACGCGGTGCGGGCTTGCCGAAGAGTTGCGCCGTCGTGATGACAACGTCCGATTGCGCGCAGACCTTCGCCATCCCCTCGCGCTGGCGGGCCTGCTGCTCCGGCGTGAGTTCCTTGGCGTATCCCTGCTCGGTCTGGCCCGTTTCCCCGAGGTCGATCTTGACGAATTTCGCGCCGAGCGACTGCACCTGTTCCTCGACTACGGGCCGCGTATCAAACGCTTCGACGCGGGCGCCGAGACGTTTCGCCGTCGCGATGGCCTGCAGGCCGGCCACGCCCACGCCGATCACGAACACGCGCGCCGGCGCGATGGTACCCGCGGGCGTCATCATCATCGGAAGGATTTTCTGCAGCCGCTCGGCCGCGAGGATCACCGCGACATACCCCGCAAGGTTGGCCTGCGAACTGAGCACATCCATCTTCTGCGCGATCGTGCTGCGCGGGATCATTTCCATCGCCAGCCCGCTCACCCGGCGCGCCGCGAGGAACTGCAAAAATTCCGGCCGGCCGAAGGGTTCGACCAGCCCGGCGAGGACCGCGCCCTCGCGAATGCCGGCAAGGTCGGAGGTCTCGGGCCGGCGCAACGTGACGACGAAATCCGCCTGCGACAACTCCGCGCCGCGATCGTCCGCGATGCGCGCGCCGGCGGACTCGAAGTCCGCGTCGGTCACGTGGATCGGCGCGCCGAGGCCGCGCGCGACGGACACCTCCGCGCCCAGCCCCGCGAGTTTCTTGACGGTCGCCGGCACCATCGGGATGCGGGTCTCGCCGGAACGCATGTCTTTCGGAACGTATATTTTCATGGGAACGAGCGGCGGCCTTGAAGGTGAGCGCAATTCGGACCGGGATGAAGGGCGGTAGTATAGAGGCCGGGTCAGCGGAGATCAACGCGCGTGCGGCGGAAAATAGACGGGGCGGTGGGCGCTAACGCCCACCGCCCGTACGATGCGGGGTGTGCCTTTGAGGCGACTCCGTGTACTTGGCGCAAGGCCACGGGTCGAGCCACTACAACGGGGCCTGCGGGCTGCGGTCGCTGGCTTCCGTCCACTCGTTGCAGAGTTTGTCTTGGGTCATGTTGGTTGATGCCTACGCTGCTGGGCTGAAGAGCGCGTAAGCGTTGACCCCAATCCCCCTGCGGTGTCGCCCCCCTGACACCGCCATAGAAATACCACAACCGGTGGTAGATGTCAAGATGAATTTTCAATATTTCGGATTTTTGTAGTGACGGTACCCACATATAGTGTGTAAAAAACGACGAGAATAGCCATAGTTTTCCATCAAAACAGAGGGTTCCGACACCGATCCGGGGACTATTCTTGCGGCAGCGCGAGCGCGACCAGCTCCGGCGGCGATGTCGCGAGAGTAAGCGCGATGTACTGTCTGCCTTCCACGGCATACGTCATCGGGGTGCTGATGGGACGTGCGGGTAACACGACTTCGCCAATGACGGCACCTGTTGACTTGTCGTACGCGGCAAGCGAGAAGTTTTCGCTCGCGCGGCTGCCGAGGCCGAGCACGAGCAATGTCTTGGTCAGCAGCGGGCCGGTTTCGCCGTCACCCCCGAGCGGCGGCAGGTTCAACTCCTTGAGTCGGGGATCGTTGCGCACTTCGTCGCCGTTCCCCGTCGGCGTCATCCACATATGTTCGCCGGTGTTCATGTCGATCGCGGTCAGCCGCGAGTAGGGAGGCTTGAACAGCGGCAGACCATCCGGACCACGTGCGAGGCCGCCCCGGGCGCCGTGCGTGAAGCGCAGGTTGCCGCCCACGTCCTCGCCCGGTGTGAAGAAATGGACGACCGAGTATCCAGCGACGGACGGCACGTAGAGAATCCCCGTTTCGGGATCGACGGCCGCGCCGGTCCAGTTCGCGCCGCCCCCGAGCCCGGGACGCATGATCGTCGCCTTGCCCTGCAGCGGCGGCGTGAACAGCGGACCAATGGTGTAGTCCTTGACGATATCGAGCGCGGCCTGTCGGAGTTCCGGCGTGAAATCGATGAGGTCGTCCTCGGTCACGCCCTGGTATTCGAACGCCGCGGGCTTCGTCGGCACGGGCTGAGTGGGGGAGAGGCGCTCGCCCTCGAGGTTCGTGTTCGTATCGACCGGCCGCTCCTCGATCGGCCACACGGGCTCGCCCGTTTCGCGGTCGAACGTGAACACATAGCCCTGCTTGGTCACCTGCGCGACGGCCTTGATCGGCTTGCCGCCCACGGTGATATCGAGCAAATTGGGCGCGGCGGGGTTGTCGTAGTCCCAGACGCCGTGGTGCACGGTCTGAAAATGCCAGATGCGTTCGCCCGTCTCGACGTTGACCGCGATGACGCACTCCGCGAACAGGTTGTCGCCGAGTCGGTGGCCGCCGTAGAAGTCGTTTGTGGGCGTTCCCGTCGGCAGGTAGACAATGCCGAGCTCCGGGTCCGCGCTCATCTGCGTCCAGACGTTCGAGTTGCCCGAGTACTCCCACGACCCGTTTTCCCAGGTCTCGTTGCCGAATTCGCCGCGCTCGGGAACGGTCTTGAATGTCCAGCGCATCTCGCCGGTGCGCACGTCATACGCGCGCACCCAGCCCGGAGGCGCCTCCTTGACTACGCGCCGGTCGGCGATCGAGGCGCCGGTGATTACCACGTCGCGCACGACCAGCGGCGGAGACGCGCACGAGTACAACAACGCGTTCAGATAATCGCGGTCGTCGCGATCGGCACGCGGAATGCCATCGGTGAGGTCCACGCGGCCGCCGTCGCCAAAGTCCGCGCACGGCCGGCCGGTCTTCGCGTCCAGGCAATACAACCAGGCGTCACCCGTGCCCCAGTACAAGCGCGACTCGTCGCCCTCGCGCCACAGGGCCGGCCCGCGATGGCTCCAGTAGATGCTCATCGTCGGCGTGCCGGCCTCGTAACTCTTCGGGTTGAAGACCCACAGCGTCTCGCCGGTCTTCGCGTCGATGGCCGCCGCCTGGTAGAGCGCGGTGGTCATGTAGAGCACGCCGTCCGCCATCAGCGGCGTCGCCTTGAGCCCCGCGAGCCGCGGCGTCAGTCCGCCGCGCCAGCGGTCCGGGTTGTCTTTTTGAAGATCGTCGAAGATCGGCGTGGATCGGGTCCACCACTCGCCGCCGGCCACCGACTTGCTCACCCAGTCATCGACGGATTTCCACCGCCACGCGATTTCGAGTGTGGAAAAGTTCTCGGGGGTGATTTGGTCGAGCGGCGAGTACTTGGCGCTGCGCAGGTCGCCGCCGTACGACGGCCATTCGCCCGTCGCAACGTCTGCATCGCCCGCGGCCGCCGCGGGACCGATCGCGCAGGCCAGGAGCAGCGCCGCGATTCGCATGCGGGTCAGTTCGCGATCGTGAACGGGGCCGTCCACTCGTGTTCGCCCCACGTTATCTTGATCGAGCCGCCCTGGCCGTCCTGTGGAATCTCGAACTTGAGTGCGTCCGTGGGCTCGGCCAGCTTCGTGTGGGTCGCCGGCACTTCCGCGACAACGTCGGACGCGGCGAACATCGTGCCCCACAGGTCCGGCTTCTCGGTGAACGCGAACTGCCAGCCGTCTGCCGTCTTCTTGACCCACAGCGCGTATACGCCGGCGTAGCCCTTCGACACGTTTTCCGTCTTGAGCGTGACATCGCCCAGAGTCAAGGGCAGGTCAGTCTTGAGTTTGATCGATTGACTGCGCGTGAACAGCACCACGTCGCCCTCTTTCATCGATGCGATCGATGCGTAGTCCGGGCTGTCGGTTTTGAGGACGCCGGTCGAAAGCCCAATCGACTTGTCGCCGATCTTGAGCTGCGCGGTCGTCGTCATCATCAACCGGCGCCGCTGCGCCGCGTTCGCGCCGCCCTCATCCGCGCCGCCCCCTTCGTCCGCGCCGGGATCGGCCGTAACGGCCTCCGCGCCTTGCGCCGGTGCGGGTGTGGGCGCGGCCGCCGGCGTCTGCTGGGCGCTCACGCCGGTAGCAAACAGCGCGACGGACAGCGACAGTACGACAATCGATACGGAGAGTTTCTTAACCATGAATACCGCCCTCGTGCAATCGGCGCAGCGCCAAACGCGCAGGCCCGTCCAGACCCATCAATGTACAAAATGAACGCTCCGGAATCCACCATCGAAGGCAGATTCCGGAGCGAATGCCTTCTGCGAAAACTGCGTCAGTCCGTGCCTTCGGACGTGTCCGGCCCAAACGCGCGGCGCGCCTTCTGGATCGGGTTGTCGCTCGGCTCCGAATTGGTGAACGAGATGTAGCCGATCATCATTTCCATGGTCGTCGGACCGCCCCACACCATCGGGATGGTCGGGTCGGGGTTAAAGATGTTCTCGGGCGAATTGTTGTAGTGGGCCGTGAATTCCACACGCGTGCCCGCCGGAACCTTCTTCGGCTCGCTGTACGTGTAATCCAGCTGCCAGTTGAAGTCGAACGCCGGCACGAACAGCAACTCCTCGGTCGTGCCGTCCGGGTAATACGCAATGTAGCGTGCGTCCTGCCCGCGCAGGTGCATGTGCGGGTGCAGGGCGAGAATCGATGTGTCTTCCTCGAACGTCATCGCCGCGCCGACGGGCCACTTCGCCACTTGCGGCGGAATCTCAAACGAGTGGTTCGAGATCCCCGAGCGCTGCACCGCGTGCTTAATCTTCGGGTCCTTCTCTTCGTCCCAGAACCGGAACCCGACCATGGACTGGTCATACTTGCCCGTCCCCGGTCCGGTTTCTTTGTGGTAGTGCATATTGAAGTGGATGCGCGAGTCCTTGGGAAGCAGTTTGCCGTAGCCCTCGGGATAGATGGACGCCTCTTCGCCCGGAGCGATCGAACCCAGCTCGTAGCTGAGCGTCTGTCCGGCCTCGTCTTTCACGGTCGCCGAACCGACGATGTGATGCACCACGTCGCTGTCGCCGCGCCATTCGATGGAGCGCAGCCAGCGATCCGAAGGCAGGTCGGCGTCGGACAGCGGTTCTGTAGTGAAACTGACGTAGAGGTCCTCCACATCATCCGCGACGAAATACGGTTCCGGCATCCGGACAACGAGGTCGGGCGTGCCGGCGAACCACCCGCCGTTCTCCGCGAACTCGACCGGTGCCGGGGCATCGCTCGGGTTGCCGCGCGCGGCGCCCGCTTCCACCCAGGAGGCAATCGTGTCGATTTCCGCCTGGGTCAGCGTGCGCTGGTTCGCAAACACGCCGTGATACTGCTCCGACGCAAACCACGGCGGCATCTGCTTGCTGGACACCGCCTTCACAATCGCCTTCGCCCACGGGCGCACTTCCTCATACGTCACCAGTGACATCGGCGCCACCATGCCGGAGATGTTGTCGCCCCCGTGCCGGTGGCACGTGACGCAATTCTCCTGGAGGATCGGCAGCACGTCCTTGGTGAACGTCGCGCGTTCGGCCGCCTGCGATCCCGATGCAGCCGCCAGCCACAGCGCAGCCACTCCGCTCCAGATTGCGATTCGCTTCATGTCCATCCTTTCCCCATCGGCCCGTCGCCGTTGTGTCCCGGTTCGATGCCTATTCGTCGATGTCTTCGACGCCCGTACCGAGCGTGCCGAAGTCGTGCGTATCGAAATCCTCGATCGGCTCCGCATTCGCCCATTCCGTCCAGCCGATGTTCATCTCGTCCTTCGTCATCGAACCGAAACCGATCGGCCGCTCCGGATCGGGCACGTCGATATTCTCAGGCGAGTTGTCGAACACCATGGTGACCTCGAGCCGGCTGCCCTTCGGCACGAATTTCGGCTCCTTGTACGTGTACGTCATCTGCCAGCTAAAGTCGTATCCCGGCACATCGAGCAGTGTCTCGCGCCCGCCATCGGGATAGATGAGTTCGTACTTGGCCGCCTGGCCGCGCCAGTGCATGTGCGGCATCATGTTGATGATGTAGCTGTCTTCCTCGAATGTCCGCGCCGCGCCCACCGGCCAGTTCGCCGTGTTCGGCGGGATTTCCCACCCCCGCGTGCTGACGCCCGCGGACCGCACGATGTGTTTCACCGGCTCCGTGTGCCACTTGATGGCGATCATCGACCGGTCCCACACGCCCGTGCCGGGGCCCGGCTCCTTGTTGTAATGAATGCCGAAGGTGAACCGGGAATTCTTGCGCACGAGCTTGCCGAAACCCACCGGCCACACGTCCGGACCGTCGCCCTGCGCGGTGCCGATCAGTTTGCCGCCGCTTACCGGATCCACGACCGGCTTGCCGTCCGCGTCCAGCGGCTGCGTGCTCGCACCGCCGTGGTGCACGATGTTGCAGCCCGGCCGGAACTCGATCCAGTGCACCCACTTGTCTTCAGGGAGCATTTCATCCGTCAGCACGAGCGAGAAACTCGGCTGGATGTCTTCGATCTCGTCCGCCACCCAGTACGGCTCGGGAAGCGGAATCACGATGTCCGGCTCGCCCATCAGCCAGCCTTCAGGCGAAGGGAAGTCGATTGGTTCGGGCGCGTCCTTCGGATCGCCGCGGCGTGCGCCACTCTCGGACCATCGCACGATCGTGTCGATCTCGTCCTGCGTGAGACCGCGCTCCAGTTCGAACACGCCGTGCGTCGCTTCGGATGCGAACCACGGCGGCATTTTCTTGCTCGAAACCGCCGTCGCCATCGCCTTGGCCCATGGCCGCGCCTCTTCGTACGACGTCAGCGACATCGGAGCGACCATGCCGGAGAGATTGACACCCGAAGGCCGGTGACATTCCTGGCAGTTCTCCTGCAGGATGGGCAGCACGTCTTTCGTGAACGTTACCGGCCCGGTCTTGGCCTCCGCGTACACCGCAGATCCGCCAAAAAGCAGGCCAGCCGCCGCCGCGCTAAAAAGTGTTCTAAGCGTTGTCATCGTTCGCCCTTCCTCCCCGCCTCAGCCACCAATATGACAGAGAAAATGCCGCCGAATAAATGCTCTCTCACCTTTAACACCCGATGATATCACGGGAGCCGCGAAATCGTAACAAAATGTCAGTAAACCAAGGCGATTGAGGTAGCCGCACTATTCGCACTTCAAACCTTCACTCTTCCGGCACGCCCAGGTGCGCCCAAAGATACTGAATGTGGTTCATGTCCAGGAATCCGAACAGTTCAATGCAGAAATTAAGCAGTTTCGGAACGCCGTATTTGTACTGATTTCTCTTGACGGAAAACACAAAGCCGAGATGCGACTTCCGGTTCACGCACGCGACTTCCAGCCGGGCCGGGTCGATGCGCCGGTGGACAGGGAGTGTGCGCGCCGAGCGCGCGGCGACGAAGGCGCGGATGGATTGGTCAAGCGGAGATCGCGCGGGGACGTTGGGCAGCAGGTCCTTGAGTTCAAATCGGGACGCGGTGGAATCGAGCACGAGCACGAACCGCCGATCGAGCAGCCACGTGAATCGGAACTCGATCTTGCCGGCGCGGCCCGCGCGTTCCTCGAACTGCCGCAGCGCGCCGCGCGCGGCGAACGAGTGGAGCAGATCGCGAACGACTTTCGCGTGCCGATCGTGAACAGCCACCCGTCGTTACAGATCCCAAGGTAGAAGCGGCATCCCGCCGCTTTAGCACGCGACCACGGCCAACGTCCGCGCGATGGAAGCCAGTTGCCGTCAGTGGTTATACGCCATGACGCCGGGCTCGACCTTGCCGAGCATTCCCGGTGCGTACTCACGCTGGTTCCAGAATTCCTTTTTCGCCTGGCAGTTGATCACGGACGGCTTGCGCTCGTCCACGGCGACCTTCCACGCACGCTCGAGCGCGGGCGTGAACTGGTCCGGCGCGGTGACGTATTCGCCGTAGCCGCCGAGCGCCTCCGCGACCTTGTCGTAGCGCAGGTTTTCCTGGAACAGGTGCATGTGGCCCGCACGCGGCATGCGCGAGTAGCCCGACCACGTGCCCCACGCGTTGTTGTTGTATACGATCATGATGCCCGGGATTTTGTATTTTGCGAGCGTGTCGATCTCGAAACCGGAATAGCCGAAACCCGCGTCGCCCGTGACACCGATGACCGGTCCGCCCTGGTATGCCTTCTGCACACCGGCGCCGAGGTCCTTCGCCACGCCCACGCCGAGCAGATAGCCCACATCCGGTCCGATCGATCCGTACTGGTAGGCGCCGTTGCAGATCTGGCCGGGGCGATAGGCGCGCAGCCGGCGCCGCGTATAGCGCGCAATGCCGAAGCCGCCCGACGCCACCGTCGTCTGGTCGCGCGGGATGTTGCCTTCGTAGAGGAACTTCGCGAGCTCGGTCGCGATGACGGCGGGATGCACCGCGTCGGTGTAGCTCTTGCCGAGCGCGTAGTGATCGTCGTTTTCCTTCTCGAACGCTGCGCGCGCCGCTTTCACTTCGGCGACCCACGCGTCGTGGGTCATCGCGGGGCACTTGTCCGCCAGCGCTTCGAGCGCCGCCTTCTCGCAGCTCACGATACCGACGTCGATCGGGATATTGCGGCCGATGTCGGTCGGGTTCGGATCGATCCGGATGTACTTGCACGCCACGTCAAACGGGTACTCGCCCAGTCCCGGCATGCAGTACTGGCCGACCAGAATTGCGAGGTCCACGCTGTACATCGCGTCCGGCGCGGCGCTCGCGGACAACTCATGCGCATCCGAGAAATGGCCGCGCATCGGGCCGCCGTCCGCAACGGGAATCTGCGCTTTCTCGGCGAACGCTTTGAGCGCGTCCCACGCCTTGCTGTAGAACACGCCCATGCTCGCGACAATCAGCGGCCGCTGGGCCTGCTTGATGAGATCGATCGCCCGGTCGATGTCTTTCGGCGACGGATGCGGGCGCGATTCCGTGCGGTAGCGGTCTTTGCCCCAATACGCGTCCAGGTCGGTCGCGCTCGCGATCTCGGATTCGCGGCCACTGGCTTCCTCCACGAAGTCGAGGTGCACCGGCCCCGGCGTGCCGGTCTTCAGCGCGCGAAACGCGTAGCCGGCATACTCGTGCACGCGTTCCTTCGTGACGATGCGCTTGCCGTATTTCTTGATGCCCTCGGTCGTCGGCTGCTGGTAGCCCCGCTGCAGGCTGCGCTCCGTGTCGTCGCCACGCTGCGACATGTTGCTCGCGAGCACGAGCAGCGGCGTGCGGCACGAGTTCGCCGCCGCGATCGCGCAGATCATGTTGGTGAAACCTGGGCCCTCGGTGCCCGACGACGCGGCAATCTCGCCGGTCACGCGGATGAACGCGTCCGCCGCCGAACACATGGGGCCTTCGCCGCGCCCGCCGAACGAGGGGATGCCGGCATTCGCCAGCGCGCTCACGATGCCGTAGTTGCCGGGACAGCAGAACAACGCAGCGAGACCTTCCTGCTTGCAGGCCTCCGCGAAAATCTGCGAACCGTTCGCGGGGAACGCAAATTCGGAGATGGGCGATTCCTTGATCTTCTCGAACGGCTCCGGCCGCCCAATGGGCCGGGCAGCCGCGTCAGGCGTGGCTGCGTGCGCCGCGCCGCCCGCAATCGCCGAGAGGCCCGCGCCCAGCGCCGCTGTCTTGATGAATTCGCGCCGGCTCTCATTCGCCGCGCCGCGTTGAGCCGTCTTTTTGCCGTTGCTCATCTCACCGTCCTCCGCCCGCCCTCGACTTGACGCCCATGGCCCGCTAGTTCGTCTTCGGTCCGAAACTCCGCAGGTAATTCACGACATGCCAGATGCGCTCGTCGGTCAATCGGTCCGCGAACGCCTCCATATCGTACTCCGTCCCATTCTTGATGACCAGAAAAATATCCCCGTCCCGCGTTCCGTATTTCCACTCCGCGTCCGTCAGATCGCTCGGATGGGTCGGCAAAAACTCCCGCATTTCCGTGTCGCCCTTGCCGTTCGCGCCGTGGCAGACCACGCAGAACCGGACGTACAACTGCTTGCCGAGCGCGACGGATTCAGGGGTCACGGCGACCGGGTTTTCCGGCGCCGCGGACGCCGGGGCGGCGCCGTCCTGCTTCGATAGCGTGCGCAGATAGTTCACAACGTGCCACATGCGTAACTCGGGCATCTTGTCAGAGAAGCCCTGCATCCCGTTCTGGCCACCGTCTCGAATCACCGTGAAAATTTCGCCGTCGGTCGCGCCGTACTTCCATTCCGTGTCCTGGAACGATGCCGGCGGAACGTCGAGCATCTCGGTCATGTCCGTCTTGCCGGATCCGTCGAGCGCGTGACACGTAACGCAGTACTGCTTGTAGAGCGATTCGCCCTGCTTGAGCGAGGCTTCCTCCGGCGCGACCGGATTCTTGATCTCCTGCGAGGCGGGATCCGCGCCCGGTTGCCGCGGCTCGTTCGCCGCGGCGGCCACAGACAACAACGTAACCGCGAACACGATCCAGGACTTCATTGACCCGACTCCGCTCCTTACAAATTGTCACTCATTGCCAGACCAGACTCAAACCATTGAACCGGTATTCATGCCACGCCCGCAGTGGCTAGTTTTCGGCCTTGCTGCCCGATTCGAGGAACTGGATCAGCTCGACCAACTGGCCGAAGTTCATCGTCTCGACGAGCCCCTCGGGCATCACCGACATGGCCGAAGGGTCGCGCCGCGCGATGTCTTTCTTCTTGATATCCACGCGTGTCCCGTTTGGCGACAACAGCGTCAGGTTGCGGCTGTCTTCACTCTGGATCATGCCCGTGTAGAACAGGCCGTCCTTCAGCTCGACGTCGATCGCCGTGTACTGATCGGACACGACCTTGGACGGATACATGATCGCCTCGAGCATGTCGCGCCGCGTGAACCGGCTCGCCAGCGTGGTCAGGTCCGGGCCGCCGCCCTTGCCGATCGTCCCGAACAGGTGGCAGTCCGCGCAGCGCGACCGCATGAACACGCGCTCGCCGGCTTCCAGGTTCGGCTTGCGATACGCCATCGGGTCGTACTCGAGGTACTCGGCAATCTCTGTAAAGTCGCGTTGCGCCAGGTCGGACACCTGCCCCTTCGCGTCCGCGTCGAGCTCGGCCATCAGCGCGAGCGCGCGTTCGCGCCGCGCCGCCATGAACTCCTCGCGATGTGCGACCGCCGCCGTCTTTTCGTCCTCCGTCAACAAGTCCAGCGTGGCCTGCCAGAGGTTGTTGACGTACCCGTCCAGGCTCACGCCGCCCTCGATTTCCCAGCCCTTGTCGAACCACGCGACCAGGCGCTTGCGCTGTTCCGGAGTCCAGCCCTCGCCGATGGCGCGAAGCGCGTACACACTATGAATCTGTTCCTTCTGATCGTCGGCCGATTCCAGATACGCCAGGATGGGGTCGATCGCCGCGGCCGTTTGCAGGCCCGCGAGCGCGACCTGCAACTCGCGGTTCACGCGCCAGTCTGCATGCGGAAACTTCGGCAATAACGCGTCGCGCAATGCCTGCACCGCGTCGTCGGAAATCTGGTCGAGACCGCCCGCGCGCATGATCGCGAGCTGCACCACGCGTACCGCGTCCAGTGTCGTGTCCGGCGGGCTGTCCGCACGCGCGTACTCGGCCACTTTGGTGACCGCGGCGTCCAGGTTTGCGGCATACGCCGGCGTCTCGAACAGCGCGATCATCCCCTCGAGCGCGCCGTGCGGCCGCGCGGCGAGATCGTCCGTGAGCACGGACTGCGCCCACGCGTCGGGCGCGACGCGCTGCAACGCAAGCCGCGCGGCGTGCCGCGTGAATCGATCCGGGTGGTCCAACAGGCCGAACAGCCGCTCTCCCGTCTTGCCGGGTTTCGTCTCGGGTTGCAGACCCGACCGCACGAGCGCCTCGCTCGCGCGCCGCGCCACGACGGGGTCCGAATCGAGCAACGCCGCGTCGAGTGCGCGCCGCGCGTCGTCAAGCGGATGCGTGCCCAACAGGTACACCGCGGCGGCGCGGACTTTCGCGTCGCTGTCGGTCGCCAGCTTGCTCAACGTCGCGACGCTTGGCGCGGGCCCGAGCACCTGCATCGCCTCGATGGCCTTCGCGCGCAGGCTCCCCGGCAGCGACGCATCTGACGCGGCCTTGGCCACGTCCCGGTCCCACGCCCCGCCGAGTTCGGCCTTCGCATCGCGCAGCGCCTGCTTGCCCCACGCGGACCGCGGCATTGGTTGCGCGAGCGCGTTCACCACGGCCGATTCGTATCGCGGTGTCGGGTTCGACGCGCCGGTATAGCGAATTCGATACAGCCCGCCGTGCGTCCGGCGGCCGCCGGTCGTCACATACAGCGAGCCGTCCGGCCCGATATCGAGGTCGGTCACGTTCAGCGGCTCGCCGATGACGAAATCCTGCACGTCGCCGGTGAACGTCGCGCCCGCGGCTTGCGGGAACAGCACGCGCACGCGGCCGCGCGACCAATCGCCGAGAAACAGCGCGCCGTGGTAATAGGAGGGGTAGACGTGGTGATCGTAGAACGCAACGCCGACGGGTGAACCGCGGCCCGTGTCGTCCACGCTCGGCAATGACTCGATGTAATAGAACGGCTTGTTGCTCGATCCGCTGCGCCAGCCGTACTCGGCGCCGGAGATCAGGTGGGCCACGCGGCAGTCGCGATACCACGGCAGGCCCACGTCCCATTCCATGTCGGAGTCGTACGTGAACATTTCGCCGGACGGGTCGAAATCGAAGTCATATGCGTTGCGGTAACCGCCGCTGAACAATTCGAGCTTGCTGAAGTTTGTGTCCGTCCGGTGTACCGTCCCGCCCGGCGCGTAAATATCGACCGCGTGACCGCGCGGGTCCCAGTAGCGCGGCAGAAAATCGTCCTCGTGCCACTTCGACAACGGCGAATTCGGCTCGTTCTCCCGCGCCGGAAACGAATGGTTGCCGTACATGATGTAGAGAAATCCGTCCGCGCCCATGTGGATCGAATGCGGGCCGTGTTCGCCCATGCCGCGGTCGGATTCGAGCACGAGTTCGACGGACTCGCCCTGCATGTCGCCGTCGGTGTCGATGATCTTGAATGCGCCGGTCTTGTCGTTCGGCCCGGAACCCTGGACGAGGTAGACGCCCTTGTCGAGCTCGTATACGCCTTGAACGTTCTTGACCTCGGGCGAGAGTTCCACGAAGCGCTCGTACACGCCGTTCCCGTCCTCGTCCACCAGCGTGCGCACGCCCCCGCCTTCGACGCCCAGCAGCGGCCGGCCTTCGTGGTCGAATGCCATCGCGATCGCCGAACTCGTCACCGACTCGTCCGCCACTTCCTCGACCGCGAATCCCTCCGGCACGCGAAAGCGCGCGCCGCGGCCCGCCGCCGCGCCGATCGCGGGCTGCGCCGCGCCTGTCGATACGGCCGCCGCCTGTTGCTGCGCAAGTTCCTTGATCGAAATGTCCTTGAACCGCACCTCCATCGCCGGGCCTGCGTGGAGTTGCAGTGCGATGTAGCCGGACTTGGCGCCGTCAGGATCGACCAGGTCGCAGGTGGTCTTGCCGTTAAGCTTCATCGTGACGTGGTCGCCCACGCACACGATTTCGTATTCGTTCCAGTCGCCCTGCTTGGCCGTGTTGAAAATCTCCGACTGCCGTGCGGGCGGGAGCTTCTTCCAATATTCCATGATCCCGCGGCCCTTCTCTTCGTAGAGCATCCCGAAGAAGGTCTGCTCGGCCACGTCCGCCTGGTAGCCCTTCGCGACGAACCCGCCGAGCTTCTCGCTGCGAAATTGGACGCCGCTGTTGTGATTGCGCAGTTTGACCTTCACGCGCAGTTCGAAGTCCGCGTACGTGCGGTCAGTGAAGAGGAAGCTGTTTTCCTGGATCGGGTTGCCTTCAGTCGATCCCACGATCTCGCCGTTCTCGACGCGCCACAGCTTCGTGTCGCCCGTCCAGCCCGAGAGGTCTTTGCCGTTGAACAGCGGGATGAACCCTTCTTCCACGCGTTGCGCAGCCGAGCTGTTCGCGAATGTCAGACATGAAATCGCCGCCAATAAGACAGAACACCGCTTCATGAATTCGATACTCTCCGAGGTAATCGCCCGCCCACGCCGAAACGCGCCGCGTCCCACGGAACGCGCCGCGTCCCAGCCACACAGCGCGGGACAGCCTAGCACATGCCTGCCGCGCATGCATCAACGAGCCCGGAAACACGAAAAGGCCCGGACCGAAGTCCGGGCCCTGACATTCCGTTGTTGCGAGGAGAGGAATTCGCGACGAAGCAATCTCGTCGACCGGTCTCCTCCGCCTCGTCCAGCTCAGTGCACGCTTTTGCCTCGCACGGTCATGTTGAACTGGTCCGTCCCCGGCGCGAACAGACGTCCGGTCAGCGTCCCCGCGGCGGTGTCCAGCGTCGCCTCGAACTGGAAGGACCCCAGCCCCGCGATCGCGGCCGTCGCCGTCACCGCGTCACCCTGCCACACAGGGTTCGTCACGGACGCCTCGTAGACATTGCCCATCAGGCCGATGAACCAGGTGCCGTTGCCTTCGCGCGGCAGGTACAGCATGCTCGGCGTCATTTCGCCTTCTTCGGCGTCGTCTTCGATGATCGCCGTATCGTAGACGCCCGAGGCGTGCGCCGCCACCAGTTCGGCCTGTTTCTCCGCCAGCATGTCGGGAATGGATTTCGGCCGCAGCCCGTCCGCGACGATGTAGTCCACAAAGCCGATCATCATCTCATCGAACGACTGCTCGCCGTTCCGCACCGTCACCGTCGGGTCGGGGTTGCGCGGGTTGTTCGCGCTGTTGTCCCACTCGGCCAGGCAGTCGATGCGCGTGCCCTTTGGCACGAAGATCGGCTCCGAGAGCATGTACTGCGTCTGCCAGCCGAAATCGTAGTTGCTCACGCTCATCAGCGTTTCCTTGCGGCCGTCGGGATACTTCGCCGTGTACGAGAAGCTCTTGCCGCGGTAGTGCATGTGCGGAAGGAAGCTCAGCAGGTAGCTGTCCTGCGGAAACGTGAACGACGAGCGGGACTTGTAACTCGGATTGCCCGCGGGGATCTCGAAGTTCTCGTTCACGATCCAAAGATTGATCACTTCCTTCTGGATCGCGGACGCATCGGCGAAGTGCAGCCCGATGCTGGTCGCGTCGGTTTCCGCCGTGTCGGCCGCGTGGTAATGCATGTCTGCGATCAGCGTCGCGTCCTTCTTCAGCAGCCGGCCCGTCGTCTCCGGGAACACCATCGGCTCTGTGCCCGCGGCCCACGCCGCGAGCCAGCCCTGCGGCGGCTGGTTGCCCTCGGTCTGGTACACGATCACGTGGTGCGTGACCTTGCGATTGCTCGGTTTCACCTCGATCGCCGTCAGCCAGCGGTCCTCGTCCATGTCGAGCTGGTAGGGGAGGTTTGCGAACTGGTCCGGGCTGTTGGCCGCAACGTTGAACTCGGCAAACGTCACCACCATATCCGGTTCACCCAGGCGCCACTCGCCGTCCGGAAATTCCGGCGCGGGCGGCATATCGTTCGGGTCGCCCTGTTTCGCGCCTTGCTCGCACCACTTGACGATCGTGGCGACCTCGTCGTCGGTCAGGCTGCGGTCGTTGGAGAATTCGCGAATGCCCTTGTCCGCATGCCACGGCGGCATCACGCGCGCGGATACGTTCTCGTGGATCGATTTCGCCCATGGGCGCACCTCTTCATACGAGGTGAGGGACATCGGCGCCGACTCGCCCGGCCGATGGCACGCGACGCACCGCGCATTCATGATCGGCGCGACGTCCTTGGTGTACGTCGGCCGGCCCGGCACGCCCGCCGAGGCCGAGACCGTCATGAAAGCCGCCGGCAACGCCGCCAGCAGCACACCCACGTTGAATTTCATGCCCATGAGTAACTCTCCCGCTTTGCTATACGTATCCGCTGGTTAGACCCTGCGACGGCCGCGATCGTTTGACGATCGCGTGCTCCCGCCGGTGAGGAACGCAAATGCCGATCCCGCCTTGATACCGATATGAAACTCCATCGCAACGTATTGGTGCCCTGTAACTTACGAAGTACCGCCAATCCTTTTCAGCGTGCGCCAATCGTTCGACGAACTGGCGTGATCGGCCAATAATCGGTGCAATAGACCCGGAACTGAATGGACTGCGCGCTTTTGAAGTCTGTCTGCGGGGATTGGTACCTTGAACGGAAAACCGGAACCACCTGCGACGAACTGTGTTTAAGTCATTGAAACGACTAGAGATATGAAGGGCCTTCGAACATGACTCGAACGACGATTCCCAGGCTGCTATCGAGCGTCGCGGCGGTAATACTTGCGGGTTGCGCGTCGCCGATCGTGCCCGTCGCCGAAGCCGGCAGCATCACCGGGAAGGTGGTGTTCGACGGCCGCGTGCCCGCGATGCGTCCCGTCCAGGTGAACGCCGATCCAGGCTGTGCGAAGCTGCACGACGACGCGAACCCGCTGCTGACCGAGTTCATGGTCACCGGCGAGGGCAACACGATCGCGAACGTAATCGTGCGTGTCGTGAAGGGCCTTCCGGCGGGCGCGACCTACGAATCGCCCACGGTGCCCGTCGAAGTGACCCAACAAGGCTGCCGGTATTCGCCGCACGTCTTCGTGCTGCGCGTCGGCCAGCCGGTGAAATTCACCAATCCCGACGGATTGCAGCACAACGTCCACCCGTTGCCCGCGGAAAACCGCGAGGTGAATCGCGCCATGTCGGCCACGGAACGCGAGTTCGAGCACGTTTTCCAGAAGCCCGAGCCGCCGTTCAAAATCAAGTGCGACGTCCACGCATGGATGGAGGCCTACTGCGCCGTGCTCGACCACCCGTTCTTCGCCGTGACGACTGCAGACGGGACGTTCAGCATCGACAACCTGCCGCCCGGAGACTACGAGATCGAGGCATGGCACGAAGTGTTGGGCACGCGCACCGTAACGGTGAAAGTGGGGGAGGGCGCGCCCGTCCAGGCGGATTTCACGTTCACACGGCCCAAGGCGCAATAACGCCGCAAAGTCGATTACAATCCGGCGCGAACGGTTCTTCCAGCACAACGAGAGTCGGTTTCGGGGCCTGACGAGTGGTTACCACGTCTGAGAATTCGCACCGCCCGCCCTTCTGGCAGCGCTATATATTCTCCACCGACCACAAGGTCATCGGCATCCAATACGGCCTGACCGCCGCCGCGTTTTTGTTCATCGGGCTTTCGTTGGTTCTGCTCATTCGGTGGCAACTGGCCTATCCGGGCCGCGCGGTGCCGGGGCTCGGGCAGGCGATCAGTTCGTCGAACGACCTGATGCCCGAAGGGCGCATGACCTCCGGGTTCTACAACTCCCTCGGTGCGATGCACGGCACGATCATGGTTTTCCTCGCCGTCGTGCCGATGCTCGTCGGCGCCTTCGGCAACTACCTCGTGCCGCTGCAAATCGGCGCGCCGGACATGGCCTTCCCGCGCATCAACATGCTGAGCTACTGGACGTACCTCGCCGGAGGGCTCATCGTCCTCGCGAGTTTTCTGTTGCCGGACGGCCCGGCGAACTCCGGCTGGACGTCGTACCCCCCGTTGTCCGTGATCGCGACCAACGGGCAGACGTTCTGGCTGGCCGGCATGTTCGTCTTCATCGCGTCCACGCTGCTCGGCTCGGTCAACATGATCGCGACGATCGTGCAACTCCGCGCGCCGGGCATGTCATTCGCCCGGATGCCGTTCTTCGTCTGGGCGCAATTCGTCTCCGCGTTCCTGCTGCTGCTCGCGTTCCCGCCGCTGCAGGCCGCCAGCGTGCTGCAATTGTCCGACCGCGTGCTCGGCACGAGCTTCTTCCTCCCGAGCGGCCTCGTGGTCAGCGGCGAGCCCATCGCTGCGACAGGCGGCGGCAGCCCGCTGCTCTGGCAGCACCTGTTCTGGTTCCTCGCCCACCCCGAGGTCTACGTGCTCGTGCTCCCCGCCATGGGCATCATCGCCGAAGTCATCACCAGCAATTCGCGTCGGCCTCTCTGGGGGTATCGCTCCGCCGTTGCCGCCGTGCTCATGGTCGGGTTCCTCTCGTTTGTCGTCTGGGCCCACCACATGTACCTCACCGGCATGGGCAGCGTGATGAACGCGTTCTTCGAAATCACGACGATGGTCATTTCCGTCCCGTCGATCGTGCTGCTGACAGTTTTCATCGCGTCGTTGTGGGGCGGTTCGATCCGGTTCACGACGCCGATGCTCTTCGCGGCGGCATTCCTGCCGATGTTCGGCATCGGCGGACTGACCGGCCTGCCGCTCGGGCTCGCCATGTCCGACGTCTACCTGCACGACACGCTCTACGTCGTCGGCCACTTCCATTACATCGTCGCGCCGGGGACGATCTTCGCTATCTTCGCCGGCATCTATCACTGGTTCCCCAAACTGACCGGCAAGAAACTCAACCCGGTGCTGGGCCACCTGCATTTCTGGCCGACGCTGCTGTTCATGAACGGGATCTTTTTCCCGATGCTCGTCCAGGGATTCGCGGGCGTATCGAGGCGGCTGTACGACGGCGGCGCGAACTATTCGCACGCCGAACCCGTGCTCGTGCTCAACAAGGTGATGTCGCATTCCGCGTTCGCGCTCGCCGGCGTCCAACTCTTCTTCCTGGCGAACCTCGCGTGGAGCCTCGCGTTCGGCCGGCGCACGGACGAGAACCCCTGGGCCGCCACCACGCTCGAGTGGGCGGCGCCGTCCCCGCCGTTGCCGCACGGTAACTTCGCGGCCGCGCCCACGGTCCACCGCGGACCGTACGAATACAGCGTGCCCGGGGCGCCGCGCGATTTCAGCCCGCAGCACGAGGCGGCCACCGCATGAGCCGCTGGCTGGGGTTTCCGCTGATCGCCTCCGAGCACGGCGGACGCATCGACGAGTTCATCGTGATCCTGCACCTCGTCATGGTGCTCGCATTCGCCGGCTGGGGCGCGTGGTATGCCGCGGCGTTGCTCCGGTTCCGCTGCAGGCGCCATCCCCGCGCGGACTACGCCGGCATCCGCGGCGGGCTGCCGTTCCTGCCGATCGCCCTGATGGCCGTGGCCGAGGCGGTGCTGCTCGCGGCCTTCGCGTTGCCGTTCTGGCACCGGCAGATTGACGCCGCGGCGGACCCGGCGGACGTGTTCGTCCTGCGGGTCGTGGGCCAGCAGTTCCAGTGGAACGTGCACTACGCCGGGCCGGACGGCGTCTTCGGCCGGACGAGTCCCGCACTCGTGGACGACGTGCTCAACACGCTCGGTCTCGACAACGACGACCCCGCGGGCAAGGACGACATCACCACGCTCAACCAGTTGCACCTGCCGGCCGGTCGTCCCATCCGCGTGAACCTCAGCAGCAAGGACGTCATCCACAGCTTCTTCCTGCCCGAGTTTCGCGTGAAGCAGGACGCGATTCCCGGCATGTTCGTCCCCGTCCGGTTCAGGCCGACGATGACCACCGCCGAATTTCGCGAACGCACCGGCGATCCAGAACGCGACTTCGAGATCGCCTGCGCCCAGCTCTGCGGGATCAACCACTACACCATGCGCGGGTTCGTCACCGTTGAGCCGCAGGGCGAGTTCGACGCGTGGTACGCCGCGTTGCTCGAAGAGAAACAGAAATACGCCGAAGACGACTGGTGGTTCGAAGATCAGAACTAGGCAGTACCGGCGTCCAGCTCTGGTGGCGCGGGGTTCAGCCTGCGCGGGCGTAGCCAAACGCCGCATAACGCCGGAATCCAGGTCTGGTGGCGCAGGCTTCCAGCCTGCGGAAGTTCAGCCGAACGCGAGGCTTCATCGGTATCCCGCAAACTCAAAATGAAGCGGGGCGCGAACCCTGAGGGATTCGCGCCCCGGTCTCCGTCCTGGCTGGGTTGAACCGGTCCGATCGCGTGTATCGGCCGCCTGAATTTTTGTCCGTTACGGCTGCGCCGCGGCGCTCTTCGCCTCGCCCGCGTCCACGTCGAACGGGGCCGACCATTCCTGATCGCCCCAGACGAGCTTGAGCACGCCGCCGCTCTCTTTCTCTTCGAGAATCACTTTGAACGTTTCCGACGGCTCGGCGGCAGTCCCCGCCGCAAGCTTGATCTCCGTCTTCGTCGCCGCCTCGTTGTACATCGTGCCCCAGATATCGGCTTCCTCGTTGAACACGAGGCGCCAGCCGTCCGGCGCGCGCTTGAGCCACAAGCTGTACACACCGGGATAATCCGGCGCGGCGTTTTCCGTTTCGATGAGCACCTCGGCGAACTTCATGTTCACGTCCGTCATCAGTTTCGTCGCGCGCCCGCCGACGAACTCGAACACCTCGCCGTCCTTCACCTCCGCCAACCGCTTGTGGTCCTCGGAATCGAGTTTCAGCGGATGAAAACTGATCAGCACCGACTCGCTGCCGAACCGAAGCCGCGCCTGGTTGGCGGCCATCCGGCGGTTGCGGCGGCTCTGTTGCTCTCCCTCGGGATCGCCGCCCACCGCCGTCTTGCCCACGAACGCCGCCTCGAACAGGCCGCTCTCTTCGACGAGCGTGCCCTCGAGCCCGTCCGGAACCAGTCCCGCCGTTAGCGTGATCTTGAACGACTGCTGCCCGAACGTCAGCGGGTACTTCATCACCATTTGCCCGCGCTCGTTGATCGTGATGTCCTCGATCGCGCTCGGTTCAGGTTGCTGGGGCGAATCGATCGTCGCGCCGACCTTGCCTTCCAGATCGACCACGTTCAGATTCGTTTCCATCGATCGCCCATTGAAATCGATCGAAAGCGTCCACTTGCCCATGAAGTTCCGCGCGCCCGACGAATCCAGCGAGGTCCGGATCGGGTCTTCCGCCGACGTCGGGCACGCCGGCACCAGCACGAGCCCCAGCATTGCAATTGCGATTCCCGCGACGCCCATGTGTCTCTTCATAGCGTGTCCTTCCTCGGCGCCGCCCTGGCAGCCCTGCGGCGTTTCCAATTGGACTCAAAAGAGGGACCCGGCGTTTACCGGGCCCCTCCGAACTCGACTCAACTGTTCGCGCCCGGATCAGTCTCCGGGGAATTCCTTCTCGGCCTTCGGCGCGACCGTCACCCAGGCGAGGTCCATCTCGTCCGTCGTCGGCCCGCCAAAGCTGATCGCCTCCGCGGCATCGAAGCCCGCGATCTCGGCGCGCTCGTTCGAATTGTTGAACCAGAACTCCATCTCGACCCGCGTGCCCGCCGGCAGTGTCTTGGGTTCGGCAAAGTCATAGCCCGTCTGCCAGTTGAAGTCCCAGCTCGGCACGTCGAGCAGCACTTCGCTGTTGCCGTCCGGGTAGAACGCGGTGTAGATCGCCTTCGTGCCGCGCAGATGCATATGCGGCAGCATCGAGAGCAGCGTCGTGTCTTCCGTGAACGTGTGCGACGATCCCACCTTCCAGTTCCCGTGGTGCGGCGGGATCTCAAACGCGCCGTGCGAAATCGGGAAGATGCTGACCGGGTGCGTGACTTTCATGTCGGCCGGGTGGAACTGAATGCCGATCTGCGAGCTGTCCCACTTGCCCGTGCCCGGGCCCGGTTCCTTGTGGTAGTGCATCGCGAACGTGATCGACGAACCTTTCGGCAGGAAGATCCCGTAACCCGCGGGCCACTCGGACTGGTCCGCGCCGGGCGCATTGCCGCCCAGCATGCCGCGCGTCGTGTCGCCCGCGTGCTCGCCGGAGGTCGCGTGCCCGATGATGTGGTGCACGACTTCGCTGCCCGGCTTGAACTCGATCG
>CAYPNI010000003.1:0-66921 GCA_964411925.1 uncultured Nitrospirales bacterium | reverse complement strand
GATCCTTGCCGGTCCCGCTCTCGCCGGTGATGAGCACCGCGCTGTCCACGTTCATCGCCTGTTTGGCCTTGGCCACGGCGTCAAGGAACGCCGGGCTCGTGCCGATCATGTGCTCGAAGCCTTCTGTTTCGGCCTCACGTAGCGCGCGCAGTTCTCGCTTCGACCGATCTTCCCGGAGCACACGCTGGATGTGAAACGTCAGCGCGGCCACGTCAAAGGGCTTCTGGAGGTACTCGCGCGCGCCCAGCTTCATCGCGTCCACCGCGGAGCCGACCGAACTCGACGCGGTGACGACGATCACGGGAACCATGTTTCCCCGCTTGTCGAGTTCGCGCAGCGTGTCCTCGCCGGACATCCCCGGCATCGTCAGATCGAGGAGGATCACGTCCGCGTAGTGCTTGTCGAGATATTCGAGCGCCTCGCGGCCGCCACGTGCGAGATGCACTTCGTAATGCGGAGACAAGATCATGCGGTACGATTGCCGGACGCTCTCCTCGTCGTCCACGGCCAATATCTTGTCCATGACTCCCCCTTAGGCCGGCCGCTGCGTCGTGCGGTCCGCCCGGTCCCCCGTTCCCACTTCCGCGCGTCTAATTCCCCGACGCGACCGGCAAATCAAATACGAACTGGCTTCCGTCCGCGTCATTCAGCAGACTCAGCGACCCCTCGTGCTCCTGCAGAATCCGGCTGGCCAGGGTCAGGCCGAGGCCCATCCCTTTTTCCTTCGTGCTGAAGAACGGCGTGAACACGAGCGGCCGATCGCCCTCGTTGATCCCCGTACCGGTATCGCCGACGATCAACTCGCAACGGCCATTGTCGCGGCGCGTCGATACCTTCAACGTTCCCCCGTGAGGCATCGCTTCGATGGAGTTTTGTATCACATTTCGCACTGCTCGCGCGAATTGGTGGTTGTCTACGCGGACGGGCATCTCGCTCGTTTCGTACTGCGCCTGAAGCTGGATTCCCTTTTCCTTCAAGATATGCTCGAAATCGCTCAGGATGCCCTGGACGTCGCGGGTCAGGTCTGAGACGGCGAACTCGAGCCGTGGCTGGGCGGCAAACTCGTACAGCGCCTCGACCACCTGGTTGATGCGCCCCACCTCACCCTGGACGACCTCCGAAAACTCCCGCCGGAATTCGTCGGACTCGTACCGGGTCGGCAATAACTGCGCGAACGTGTTGATCGCCACCATCGGGTTTTTGATCTCCTGCGCGACCCGGTTTGCGAGGAACTTCCACAATGGGCTGAACCCGATCTCTTCTTCGGTCTCGCGGTCGTCCGAGGTGAGCACGGAGAATATTGCGACCGCGCCCTCCGCGCCGAGCGGCGTGACGCTCACGCCAAGTTCCGCGCGCAATGCCGCGTCGCGCACGCGCTGGCGCACGCGCGGCGTAGCATCTCTCATCGTCCGCAGGACGATATCGGCGAATGCGGAGCCCAGTTTCTGTACGCTCCGTCCGAGAAGGTCCGCCGCGTTCAGGCGCAGAATTCGCTCCGCGCTCTCGTTCATCATCGTGATCTTCTTGTCCGCGCCCACCGTCACGACGCCCGCGGTGATATTGGCGAGCACCGCGTCGAGCCGCGATTGCTGGCGCGAGGTGTCCCGATGCCGTTGCGCGCGCTCGAGGCACGAGGATGTCGCGCGGGCCAGCGTGAGCAGCAGATCGATTTCGTCCCGGTCGTAATCCGTGCCGGTGGCCTTCTCGCCGACGACGATCGCGCCGCAGACGCGCCCGCCCGTCATCAGCGGTAGCGCGAACCGGCCGCCCAGGACCGACAACTCACGCTCCGCGGAATCGTTCGCGGAGAGGCGGCGCCGATCCACCAGCGCGGGCTGTTGTTCGAGCCGCCGCATCACGCCCTGGTCGAAGCGTAGCTGCACGCCGTTCGCCACTGCGGGGGGGATGCCGTGGTTGGCGGCCACCCGCACGGCGTTATTGGCTTGAAGCAGGACGCACGCGCGTACGGCGTCGAAGGCGTCAACGAGCACGTCGATCAAGCCTTGCGCAAGCCGCGCGGTGTCCTCGGCGTGGCCGAGCGTCCGGCCCATCCACCGAAGCGCCATCTGGTGCTGCGTTATCGAGTTTGCCTGCGTGAACGAAGGCGCCGGCTCCAACGGTGTCTCGGCCGCGGGCTCGGGCGCGCGGCAGCGCTCGAAGGCCTCTTCAAGTTCTTCGAGGCTGAACGGTTTTGCAATGCACGCCCGCGCCCCCGCCATGAAGTACGCCGATGCGGTGTCCCCATGCGCGTTGGACAGCAATGCGACCACCGGAACGGTCGGCGCGGAGTCCATGATCTGGCGCAGCGCGTCCAGGCCGAGACTCCGCGAATCGTCGAGCACGATCGCATCGGGTCGCATGCTCACAAGCCGCCGCAGCGCGTCCGGGACGGTCTTCTCCACTACCAGGAGGTCAATCTTCGGCAGCGCGGCGCGAAGGGACTCCACGATGGTTCGGTCGTCGGCGAGAGCGATGATGATATTCATTGTACAGCACCTATCCTACTACGATTTGGACTCCGCCCCTTCTTCGACTACCGGTTCCTCCACCTTCTCGGCCATCGTGGACAGCGGCAACGACACGGTGAACGTCGTGCCTTCGTTCTCGACGCTCGAAACGTCGATCTCGCCCCCATGCTCTTCGATGATCCCATGCACCACCGCCAGTCCCAGACCGCACCCTTCGGGTTTGGTCGTGAAGAACGGCGTGAACACATCAGGCAACTTGTCAGTCGGAATGCCGCATCCGGTGTCCGTAACCGTAATGCGCGCGCACTTGCGCTCGACCAGGCTGGACACGTTCGTCCGCCGTTTGAACAGATAGCTCTGGCGCGCGCGAATCGTCAGCGTGCCTTCGTTCTTGTGTTTCATTGCGTCGATCGCGTTCAGCGAGAGGTTCAGAAACGCCTGATGCAATTGTTGGTCGTCGCCGAGCACGTACAGCGGCTTTTCCGGAAAATCGAGCTTGATCTCGACGAACCCCTTGCGCAACTGGTTCTCCAGCAGCGCCAGCACTTCCTCGAGCGTGCGGCGCAGATTCACCTGCGTGTATGCGACGGGCCGCGGCCGCGCGAAATCGAGCAGGCGCGACACGATCGTGTCGATCCGGTCCACCTCGTGCGGGACCACTTCCTCAAACGTCGCGCGGAACTCGGGGTCCTTGTAGCGATCGGCCAGGAGCTGCGTGAATGTCTTAATCGAAACGAGCGGGTTCTTGATCTCGTGCGCCATGCCGGCCGCGAGCGTGCCAATGGAGGACAGGCGATCCGCGCGCTGCACGTTCCGTTCGAGCCGCTTGATGAGCGAGAGGTCGTACAGCAACGCGACCGCGCCCGTCGTCTTTCCGTCCTCGGTCTTCAGGCACGAGCTCGACATAATGAACGGGATCGATTCGCCGTCGTGCCCGGGGATCGCCGTTTCAAAGTCGCTCACGGGCAGTTCGCGATCGAGCGTCGTGCGCAACAGGTCCGCGATCTCCGGCGGCAAATCGTTCAGGTGCTGCCCGAACGAGACCTTGGGCAGCCACTGGCGCACCGAGTCGTTCGCGACCGTCACGCGGCCCGCGGTATCCACCGCGATCACGCCCTCGCGCATCTGGCCGAAGACGTTGGTCTGGTGCAGGTGGACGCGCGCCAGCGCGCGATAAAGCCGCGCGTTGGCGATCGCCGTTCCGAGCGGGCCGGCCAATGCCTGGAATGCGGCCATTTCCTGCTCGGAGTAGATGTCGTGCGTGTCCTTGTGCCCGAGCGTGAGGATGCCCACCAGGCCGTCGCCCGTCTTGAGCGGAAGGCAGAAGAAGGCCTCGAGGTCCGCGAGGCAACTCGCCACGCGCACCATGCGTTCGTCCGGCCGGCCGTGGAGGATCTGCTCGAGGATGAGCGGTTGCGAGTATTCGCGCAGAAAGTCCAGCAGGACCGTGTGTTCGCGCGTACGCATCGGAGGCTCGTCCGGCACGCTGGTGAACTCGGTGACCAATGTTGACGCGTCATCCGGATCCAATAGCAATACGCGCACGGTGCGCACGCCGATCGTTTGTTGAATGTCCGCGGTAACGTTCGCGAGAAACAACTCGAGATCGATGACTTCCGCCGATCGCTGGGCGAGCCGGGTATACAGCTCGCGCACGTTGTATCGCTGGCGAAGGAAACTGACCTCGATCAGATTGGCGACTTGTTCCTTCACCGCCTGGAACACGAGAGCGACGACGAACGCCGTCAGTATTCCGGGAAACACATCGACAAGCGCGGTCGATTCATCGAGGAACCAGCGGACGAGATAGGTAGACGAGATGAAAACCACGATGACGAAGGCCGTCGCCAACGTGTACACGAACGCCCGCGAGATCATCGCCCGCGTATCCAGCAGGTGATACCGGACCATGGCGTACGCAAAGAAGCCCATGACCAGCATGACGGCGACCGGGCCGTAGGCCTGGAACACCGGAATGTCGAAGATCGGCTCGATCCCCGCCGTGATCGTGGACAGGATCGCGATCCCGTAAATGCCCGTCATCACGAACTGAATCTGGCGGCGCCCGAGGCCCTGCGTTTCGCGGAATTTCCGGCGCAGGTTGGTGTGAATCAGAATGAGCGCGAGCAGTTGCACAATCGGCAGCGCAAGAATGCTGTCGTCGTGGCGGATGATCGGCGGTTTTCCAGGAGTGATGTCGACGATCTCGACAAACCACGGGCCCAGGGAGTTGAGCGCCATGAGGATGCCGACCGCATACAGGATTCGCAGGATGCGCACGTCGCCGTCGAACTTGCCGCGCGGGAAGTAGCCCACGAAGTGATAGAAGACCGCCGAGCCGAAGCACACCACGAACTCGGCGATGTGCACCCAGACGATGAGCACGCCTTCGTCGCGCGATTGCAACGCGCCGAACACGGCGACCGCCCAGGTCATGAAGACGAGCGCGAGTATGGCGAAGGTTTGGTGCGTGCGCTTGGTCCAGTTGCGCACGAGCACCATCACCGCCAGTCCGAAGCAGACCAGCGCCGTCAACCCGTTCAATATGGATGGAATCAGTAAGTCCATCGTGTTCGCTCGAGGCACGCGCTCGCGCGCCTATCGCGTCTCCTTCGCGCGCAGGCGGTCAATTCCAACACCGGACGACCGTTGCCGCGTGCGTTCCTCCAAAACTCAGCGCCGTCACCAGCGCCGATTTTGCGTCGTTCACGCGCGCCAAACCCGGCACATAGTCCAGATCGCATTCCGCGTCGGGCTCGTTGTGATTGATCGTCGCGGGCACGATGCCGCGGTCGAGCGAGAGCAGCGCGCCCGCCACGCTCAGCAACCCGCCGCACGAGTAGGCCTGCCCGATCATCGATTTCGTCGCCGTGATCGGAATGCGGTAGGCGTGGTCGCCCAGCGCGAGCTTGTAGCCGTGCGTCTCGCAGCGGTCGTAATTCGTCAACGACACGCCGTGGCAATGCGCGCAGTCGATGTCCTCCGGGCGCATCCCCGCGTCATTCACGGCGGCCGTGATCGCACGCGCCACCGCGCCGCCCTCGCGCTCGAGCACGATCGCGTTGTTGCCTTCCGCCGCCGACCCGCACCCCGCCACTTCGCCGAGAATCCGCGCGCCGCGCGCCTGCGCGTGGTCTGCCCGTTCGAGGACGAGGACGACCGCCGCTTCCGCGAGCACGAGTCCGTCGCTGCGGCAATCGAATGGCTTCATGGCCGTCCCTGGTTCGCTGGACTCCTGCGACAAAATGCCCAGCGAACACGTGCCCGCGAATCCGAGTTCTTCCAGCGGCGCCTCGGTCGCGCCTACGAGCGCGGCGTCCGCCAGGCCTTGCCGGATCTGTTCCCGCCCCCAATGAAGCATGTCGAGTCCGGTCGCACATCCGCTCGCAATGGTCACGGCCGGGCCCCGGTATCCGAAATGGGCGGACACGTTCGCGGTCGAGGCGTGCCCCGAATTCGCCGTCGAGGCGAGCTTGTCAATGTGTTTCCACCCTTTGTCCTTGTAGACTTCCATCCAGTGTTGGTAGGTTTCGTCGGGGTTTCCCACACTCGTGCCCACGCCCACGGCTACGCGTTCGTTGGTATAGGGGCACGGTTCGAACCCGGCGTCGTCGATCGCGAGTTTGGCCGCCGCGATCGATTGGTGAACCGCGCGGTGCCAACGTTTGTGATTCGCCTTGCTGATGAAGTCGAGCGGGTTGAAGTCCCACAGCTGGCCCGCAATGTGACACGGCATTTCGCTCGTGTCGAAGCGATCGATGAACCGAATGCCCGAACGGCCCGCCTCCAGCGCGCCCCAGAACGCTTCGCGGCCGATGCCGTTGCACGCGAGCACCCCGATGCCCGTGATCACGGCGGGTTGGGGTGTCACCGGTCTCAACAGCGTCTCCTCAGTTTGCCGCGGCGTTTTGCGCGGCGACGAACGGCTTGAACACCAGTGCTCGCGCCGGCCTGCGTGCCGCGTCGTTGATTTGTTCGATGGTCTCCGCGAGCCCCGTGGTGTCGCCCGAGAGCAACTGGAGCCCCACCAGCTCGACGAAGGCGGATTCGCGGCCGCGAAATCCCGCCAGGCCCGCGACCAGCGCAGTCGTAGCGTCCACGCCCACCGGAACATTCAGTTCGCGCAGTTTCCGGCCCAGCTCGGCGTTCTGCTTGCGCGCGCGGGCCACCGCGCGGCGGCGCAGCGGGGCAAACTCGAGCGCGAGTGCGCCGCCTCCGGGTACATCGTGTGACGGCGGCGGCGAAATCACCGCCGAATTTGGATTCGCCCGGCGGACGAGCCGCACGGTTTCGTCTTCGGTGTGATAATCGTCCTCGCGGCACGGAAAGGTGAAGTGCATCGACGTGAACAATCCGGAAAACTTCGCCGCGCGCGCAAGCCGCTCGACCTGAGTGACGGTAAAATTCTCCTGGTAGTGCGTATCGAGCAGGCGCTGGCTGCCCGAATGCACCGGGATGTCGATCGCGGCGCAGCCGCACGCGGAGAGCAGCCCAAGGCGGGTGCGCGCGGTCTCAGCCGGATCGATCGTCGTGCTGTACGAAATCCCGAGGTCGTTGGAGAGCAGTGCGCGCTCGAGCCCGGCGTCGTTCCCGCCGCTCGGCCGGATGCACATCGTGTGCGAGCCAAACGCGTCGATGGTCGCGCGGATGGCGCCGATTGTTTCGGCGTGGTCCGTTGCAATACCGGCGTCCATACTGCCCGCGCCTACTCCCGACCGTACTGCGAAAACATCAAAGACGCGTATTTTACTATATGCGGGACTTGCGGTGTACAGAAATCTTTCCAAATGTGCGCCGCGCGCCGGAGATGCATCGCCGTCCCGGCGGGTCAAGACCAGTTGCGACCCCTCGTAGTAGGCCAAATTCGCGATCGGCCGCCACGCCCGGCGATTCGCCGCCGCGCACAATTCAGCGATCGGCAGATCGGGCCCCAGCATCACCGCATCGAACGCCTCCAGGGCACGGCTGAGGGTCTGATCGTCATGGAAGGCGTCCCCGAACGCGAAGATGCGCGCCCGCGGGCGTGTCGCACGCACCCGCGCTGCCGCAAGCATCGTCGGCCTCAGGTCCTTGCGCGAATTGACCTTGAAACAGACCGCCGCCGGATCGGTCCGCGCGACAATCCGTTCTCCGAGTTTCTCGAACACCGCGCGTTGATGCTTGATGAGTTTCGAGGGCAATGCGAAGTCCGCCCCGCCACCCCGCACGAATAAGCTCGAGTACGCGGATTGAAGCTGGCGCAACGCCCATTCGTACGTGTCCGCGCGGCTCTCTTCCGGGTAGAGCATCTCGTAGGTTTCGAAATTCGCAGCATCCAGCACGGCTACACCATGACCCGTATGGAGCAACGCGCCCGGGATCTCCATCAAGCGCGTATCTGGGCGTAAGTCGTTGAGAGTGAATGGTGTACCTGCGATTCGTGCAACCAGAATGGGCCCCGACATCCTTCCCCTCCCGCATGGCAGGACGCCAATCAGCAGACATGCCGGACCCGTCACGACATGTATGCGATCTGTCCCACGACCCAATATGTTGCGTGCATGGTATCAATAAACCTATATGTATTCAAGTAAAACGTACATGACCCAATATTTTGTGTTCCAAAAGGTTACTCACTTCCGTACAGAGTATTTCTGTTGAACGATCCGGAATGCGTCTTCAAGAGATGCCACTGGCGGCACGATTTTCCACGCGGATTGCGGTCACGAGCTATTGGACGGTATCTTGGCCCCGCCGGGGGGATACGCAATGGGGATTCCGCGCGTTTCGCTCATCATCCCGAGTTCGGATGGATTTCGAGGCGGGGCCGTGCCGAAACTGCTGGAGAGTATCGAGCGGCAGACGTTCCGCGATTTCGAAGTCGTCCTCGTGAAGGGTGTCTCTCCGCAGGGCCGCGCGATCAACGACGGCGTGCGCCGCTCGCACGGTGCCTACCTCATCATCCTGGACGACGACAGCCGTCTTGCCGCGGACGACGTCGTCCAACGGCTGGTGGACTGCCTGGATGCCGATCCGCGTATCGGGATGGCCGGCGCGAGCATCGCGGTCGATCCTGAATCGTCGCCGTTTCAGCGCCGCGCGGCCGGTCAATTTCCACGGCTCCACACGCCCGACGTCGCGCGCGTCACCGACAGCGATCTCGCGTGCCACGGGTGTTGCGCTATTCCGCGGCGCGTTTTCGACGAAGTGGGGGGGGAGCGCGAGGACATCCTGCGCGGGCTCGATCCGGATTTGCGCGTCCGTATCCGGGCGGCGGGCCGTCGCGTCGTGCTGGTACCCGGCGCCCGGATCTATCACCCCCTGCCCGACGGCTGGAGCGCACTCGCGAAGACCTTTTTCCGAAACGGATTCGGGTCGGCGTACGCGCAGAAGTTCGAGCCGGAATCGGTGTACGACACGCACGAGGCGGTATCGTCCGATCGGTTTCAACCGCGGACGTCGTTTGCGCGCCGTATCGCGCGTTATCCCGCGCGATTGATTGCCGCCGCGCTGCGCGGTCAAATCATCCGGCTCGTCGCGTACGTCGTCTACGCCGGCGGCTACGCCTATGGACTGCTGCGCGCGCGCCGCATGACGGCCGTGTCAACTCGCGAAGGGACGCCCGCGTGCACGCCGGGGAACGATTCAAGGGCCGCCTGAAACGAGCGGTACGCCGCGCAGCTGCGTCGCCGCCGCAGCCGCCCGACACCCGCTCGGTCATTCTCACGTATCACAGCGTGGGCCGTCGTGACCATGAAATGAACGTGACGCCCGCGGACTTCGCCGAGCAGATGCGCTGGCTCGCGGACCATCGCGAAGTCGTCTCCATCGCGCGCGCCGCGGAGGCCGAGACCGGCGTCGCGATTACGTTCGACGACGGCTATCGCGACAACCTGACGGAGGCCGCCCCCGTCATCGATAGACTCGGACTAGTCGCGGCGGTGTTCGCCGTGCCGGGGCGCGTCGGCGGTCATCTCGACCACGACGATCCCGCAGACGAAACTGCGCGCTTGATGACGTGGGACGAGCTCGCGCAACTCGCGCGAAGCGGCTGGTCGGTCGGCGGCCACACGATGACGCACTGCCGGCTGTCCACGCGCGATCCGGCGACGCAACGCGCGGAAATCTTCGAATGCAAACGCGCGATTGAAACCCAGCTCGGCGTCGCTGCCGAGGGCTTCGCCTATCCCTTCGGATCCGCGCTCGATTACTCCACCACGAGCGTCGGGCTCGCGCGCGAAGCGGGGTTCGCCTATGCATTGACCAATCGCTTCGGCGCGAACGCCGCGGATGGCGATCGCTTCGAACTGCGCCGAATCTGGATCGATCGCAGCGATTCGCTCACATCATTTGCCGCCAAAGTCGAAGGACGTCTGGACCGATTGGCCTGGCTCGATTCCGCCGCAGGCATTCGCGCGCGGCGGTGGGCGAATCGGCTACTGCGCAGCGCATAGCGAACGGTTTCGCAGCGGCCCGGCGGCGTTGGCGGAGTCGATGCGCGCCGTTGCCCGGGGCACTGTGTTGTCGGGGGCGTTATGTTATAGTGCCTGCGCTTCCGGGGGCGGAAGCACAGTCGTTGTAACGACTTAACGGGGGCCGAGGGGCCATGGCCGACATTCTCAGTCAGGAAGAAGTCGACCTGCTGCTCTCGTCCGTCGATGAATCCTCCGGTGGCGAGGATCTCGCGTCGCGCAGTCCGGAGGACGGCCCCGTCCTCTCCACGTACGATTTTCGCCGGCCCGAGCGCGTCTCCAAGGACCAGCTCAAGGGGCTGCAGAGCCTGTTCGAAGCTTTCTCGCGCGAGCTGGGCATCGTCCTGCCGCCGTTTCTGCGCACCGTCGTCCGCGTTGACCTCGTATCGATCGACCAGTTGACCTACGACGAATTCATTCTCTCCGTAGCCCGCCCGACATCGATGTCGATTATCGACATGTCGCCGCTGGACGGCCACGCGGTCATCGAAATGAGTCCGTCGATGGTCTTCCCGATCGTCGATCGCGTGCTCGGCGGCCGCGGCCAGGCGATGGGGACGCCGCGCGAATTGACCGAGATCGAAGATCGCATCGTCTATCGCATCATCCTGATGATCCTCGACAGTTGGAAGCGCGCGTGGGAACATCTGGTCGAGTTCAAGATGGGCGTGGTCAACCAGGAAAGCGACCCGCTCATCGTCCAGATCGTCGCCGGCAGCGAAATGGTCATTCTCGTCGGCTATGAGGTCTACATCGGAGAGACCGTCGGCTCGATGAACATGTGCGTGCCGCTCGTCGTCGTCAACCCGATTCTCGACCAGATTTCGACACAGGCGCATTACCAGCGCCAGGTGGCTCCAGAAATCCTCGCGCAAAACCGGCGGCAGCTCGAGAACGTCGTGCGCCGTACGCACGTGACCGTTGAACCCGTGTTGGGCAGCACGCGTCTGCCGCTGAGCGAGATCTGGCGCTTGCAGCGCGGCGACGTCGTTACGCTGGACACGTACCACGCCGAAGCCATCCCGGTGCGGGTCGGCGGCATCACGCGGTTTATGGGCCGGCCCGGGAAACGCGGCGAACAGAGTTCCGTGCAACTGGTCTCGATTGTGCGGGACGACTGAGGCCGGCAGGACGTGGACGCGAAACGCGCACAACAAATCGCCGCCGGATTCATCGATGGCGCATTCGCGGCGCTCGGCGCACTCCTGGGCGCGAAATTCAAGCAAAAGGCCGGCGTGCCCACCGCGGCCGACGCCGGCATGCTCGCGAAGTGGACTGAAACGCACCCCGTCTGGCTCCATGCGCGGATCGAAGGCGGCGGCGCCGCGGCACTGTTGCTGACGAACGATAGCGCCGCTTCGCTCGTCGCGCGCGTGGGCGGGGAGGACCCGGCGAAGAAGGCGGCGGTCTCCGCCGGCGATTCCGCCGTGCTTCAGGAACTTTGCGAGACGATGATCGGCGGCGGCCTGTCGGGTCTCGCAGCCGTGATTGGCGGCGCGTCGATGGACCAGGCCGCGTTCAGCATCGGCGAGGCCGCGGCGGCGTTGACCGCCAAGCTGGGCGCCGGACTGACCGGCGCAGAAGTCAGTTTTGAGGACGAAACGGGCCGCGGAAACGCGGTGCTGATTTTTACGGACGCCTTGGGGCAGCGCGCCTCGGGCGTGGAGGGACCGTTGGTGAGCGACGAGGAAATGAAAGACATTCTCAAGGACTTCACCCCGGACGACGAGGCCGACCACACCGCCCGCGGCAACGGCGGTCCGCTGCCGGACAACCTCGACGTCGTGATGGACATCGAGCTCGTCGCCACGGCGCGCCTGGGCCGCGTCGAAGTGCCGATTGCTGAAGTGCTCAACTACGGCCCGGGATCGATCATTGAGCTCGGCCACGTGGTCGATGAGCCCATCGAACTGCTCGTGAACGGAAAACTCATCGCCCGCGGGGATGTTGTCGTGGTGGACGAACGCTTCGGCCTCCGCATCACCGAAATCGTCAGTCCGCGGGAGCGCATCGAGAGCCTGCGTTGATCACCGCCGCCGCCGAAAAAGATCTCTGGACCCGATTCAAGAAACACGGCGACGATGCCGCGCGAGACGAACTCATCGTCAGCCACATGGGCGTCGTCCGGTTCGTCGCCGGCCGCATGGCAATCCACATTCCGCCCGTTATCGAACTCGACGATCTCGTCGGCTGGGGCGTGCTCGGCCTGTTGGATGCCATCGAGAAGTTCGACCCTGCGCAGGACATCAAATTTTCCACCTATGCGACCATCCGCATCCGCGGCGCGATCCTCGACGAGATCCGCTCGCTGGATTGGGCGCCCCGGTCCCTGCGGGCGATGGCCCGCAAGATTGGAAATGTTCGCGATACCTTACGCCACCAACAAGGCGAGGAACCCTCCAACGACGAGGTTGCGCAGTCCCTGGGTATCCCGACGGACCAGGTTGAAGACACCATGGCGCAACTCCAAACCGCCCAGGTTCTCTCGCTCGACGACTATCTGCCGCAAGAAGATCGCGAGGAAGCGCGCAAGGCCAACCTGATTCAGGACCATGCCGCGCGCTCCCCGGAATCCGAGGCAGCAGCCATTGAAAGGCAAGAAAAACTGGTGCAAGCCATCCTGGATTTGGCAGATCAGCAGCAGAAAGTGTTAAATTTATACTACTACGAAGAATTAACCCTGAAAGAGATAGGAGCCGTCTTAGAGGTATCCGAATCGCGCATTTGCCAGATTCACGGCGCCGCGCTGAAGCAGCTCCGCCGGGTAGTGCGCTCGGACATATAGGCACGACAGGGTAGAAGGCGACCCGAATGCCGCAGCCGATTGACATGCAAAGCGAACTCGGCCGGACCCTGGCCGCAGAGCGCATCCAGGATGCGGCCGTCCGTGCGACATTGCTCGCGCAACAGCGTGCGCAGGTGGACGCGGAACGGCAACGCGCGGCGCGGGAACACGAAGTCGCCCAGACACACGAAACGGAGAGCGAAGGCGTAGACCAGGACGGCCGCGGAAAGCAGCCGCCCCCGCGCCGGGGCCGGAGCGCCACAACGAAGCCGGCCCAGCCTGATGCGCCGCGAACGGCGCGTGACTCCGGAGAGGGTCACACGCTCGACGTGACCGTGTAGCGCGGCCGGCCGGACATTGGCCGGGACAGGCAGTACGGTTGTAGCAAAGGACTACCGATGCAAAACGACATTTACTTGATCGTGGGACTGATCGGGCTCGTCGTCACGAGTTTCCTGACGCTGCTCTACATCCTGTTCAGCGATCGGGGCGCGGGCCGCGGCGCAGCGTCCGCCCAGGCCCAGTCCGATTTGACGAACATGATGATCCTGTTCCAGACCATGCGCGACATCCTGACGCAGCAGAAAGATCTCGCACGCGAGTTCAATATCAGCATCGACAAAAAGGTCAACGAAGTACGCCGGCTCATCCAGTCCACGGGCGATGTCCGTTCCGAGCTCGAACGCACCAAGCGCGAACTCGCCGCGCTCGCCACGCGCACCCGCCGCGATGTCTCCGCGCTCGAGCGGCGCCTGCAGGGCGTCGATGCGCAGACGGACCTCGACGAACCCGAGGCGGATTCGGAAGAATCCGGCGATGATACGGAGGTGCATGAACTCGAGCCGCTGCAGAACATCGAGCCGCCGCTCGAAATCCTTCCCGAAGAGGAGCCTGCGCGCAAGCCGGATCTGATCGACCGGTGGCGGTTTGCCGACATGAAGACCGTCGAGGATGAAGAAGCCGACGGCATCGAGATCGAAGAAGACTACGATTACGACGACGGCGAGCACTCGAACGGTCACGACGAGCCGTTGTCCGAAGACGAAGTCGAAGGTACGCGCGCAGCCTACCGCGATCTCCTCAATCTGCAGCCCGCCGCGAAAGACATGCGCGGACCGTCGTCGTCCGAGATCATCGATCGGGGGCGCGAGGGCGGCAACGGCGGCCAGTATCTCACGCCGATTCAGAAGCGCGTCTACGAGTACAGCGACGCCGGCATGCGCGTTCCCGAAATCGCGCGAGAGCTCGGCGTCGGCAAAGGCGAAGTGCGCCTGATACTCAGCCTGCGCCACGATCGCGAGCGCTAGCCGCGGGCCGCGGGCGTGATGTTCGGCGCGGGGGCCGTTCAGACGTTCCCGCTCAGCCGATTCTCGAACGCCGAGACCCTTCTGAACCTCCTGAGCGCCGGTGCATCCGTTCCGGGACGCATCGTCGCGGATGGCGCAGGCCTGGCCCTGGCACTCCCGCAGTTTCGTCTCCCATTGCCCAAGGACACGCCGCTGGCGCCGGGCACTTTGGTCGATGTTCGCGTCGTCGAGGACAACAGCGTAAAGCAATTGCAGTTGCAGCCCCGCGCCGCGATCGCGGCCGCGTCCTCGCCGGCTGCTGCGGCATCCGCGACGTTGCTGAACGAAATCCTCTCGCTGTTGCCGTCCCCCGTCCCGCGCGAACAGGCGATCGCCCTCCTGCCACAGGCGGACGGGTTGCCCAAGGAGGCGGTTCGCGCGCTGCTGGGACTGCTCGTCGGCCGCGAACGCCTCGGTGCGGCCCTCGCACAACTCGCGGACGCAATTGACGTCGCGGTGACATCGGGCCGTCTTCCCGCGGCCATCCGGGAACAGTTCGCTGCGATGGCCGGCCGCATGTTGGCGGAGAACACCGCGGAGTTCGAACGCGTCGTCGCGGCCGCCCGCGAACTGCTCCGCGGACACGGAACCGCGACCCAGTCGCCTCGCGGGAATGCGGACGCTTCCTTGCTCGATGAGTTGATCGCGCTGCGCGAACAGATCTTGTCTCGCGGCGCCGGCGGGTCCCAGATTGATCACGTATTGAAGACAATCGACGCGCTGGTCGAACGCTTTGATGCGGCCCGCATGCAGAATGTGCGCGGCTTCGAAACGCCGTACCAGTTCATCGAGGTCCCGCTCGCGAAGCAGACGGGGTTTAATCGAGCGCAGGTGCATTTCTTCGGCGACGAATCGCGGGGCGCGGCGGGTAAGCCCGGGGCGCATTCCGTCGTGCTCGATCTCGATCTGTCCCAACTCGGCCCGGTCTGGATAGCCCTTCTGGCCACGGGCCGCACCTGCGCCTGCGTCATGCGGATCGCCTCCGATGCCGCCCGGCAAGCCCTCAGCGACGCCGCGCCGTCACTCGAAGACGCATTGCGCGCAGCGGGGTACGATGGCGCCACCGTCCGCGCGGAATCCTGGGACGGCGACCGCGTTGCTGCGCTGGTCTCCATGTCATCGCGCTTCGCCGGATTCGAGGCGTCGGCCTGATATGCCCACCCCCGAGGAATCGGAGCCCGTCCGAAAGCGCGCGGTGGCGCTACGCTACGACGCTGCGAAGGAGCAGGCCCCGCGCGTGGTCGCCAGCGGGTCGGGACTGATCGCCCAGCGCATCATCGAGATCGCCCGCGAACAGGGCATCGCAATTCACGAAGACGCCGACCTCACGCAGACCCTGGCCGCGCTAGATCTCGGCACCGAAATCCCCGAACCGCTCTATCGCGCGGTGGCCGAAGTCCTGGCTTTCGTCTACCGCGTAAACCGCGCGGCCCGCACTGCGCACTGACGCCGCCCGTCACGGGGAGGAGTGAAGTTCGCGACGCAGCGATTCTTATCCGCGCGAGTCCATCCATCTGAATCAGTGAATATCGCTCCCGCGCCGGGCGTCCAATACGGTACACTTACGCGGGTGGTCGGTTCGCCTCGCGCCTGAGGCCGCCGGGGGAGAGTATGCCGTCGTTTGCGTTTACATCGACCAAGTGGGCGTTGCGCCTGGCGTCGCGGCTCATCAAGGCCGACGTGCGCCTCCACAACGCGGACGTAATCAAGGACGACATGGCGATCATTTTCGCCGTGAACCACTTTACCCGCCTTGAGACCATCCTCCTGCCGTACCAAATTCACAAACACACGGGGAAAGAAGTGTGGTCGCTCGCCGCGGACGAACTCTTCGTCGGGCGCATCGGAAAGTTCCTGCGGAGCATGGGAACGGTCTCGACGCAGGATCCCGACCGGGACAAAGTCATCGTGCGGTCGCTCCTCAAGGGTGATCACCCCTGGGTCATCTTCCCCGAAGGGCAGATGATCAAGGACAAGAAAGTTATCGATCCCGCGGGCTCGTTCAACGTCTACAACCGCGGAGAACGGCGCCCTCCGCACAAGGGCGCGGGACTGCTCGCGCTGCGCGCCGAGTTCTACCGGCACAAGCTCGAGTGCATTTACAACAACCCGAAGAAGGAAGGCCTGGAAGAAGCGCGCGCCAAATTCGGCATCGGCGAGGACGAAGACGTCGCGGCCATCATCGGCCGGCGCACGGTCGTGGTCCCGATCAACATCACCTATTACCCGATCCGCGCGCGGGACAACGTCATTCTGCGCATGGCGTCGGCCATGTCCAAAGACCTCAGCGAACGCGCCCTGGAAGAGCTGTCCGTCGAAGGGACGCTGCTCTCCGAAGACACGGACATCGACGTCACGATGGGCGAGCCGATCGACGTGCGCGGCTATCTGTACGACCCGCGCTATGCCGAGCTCATGGCCTGTGGCGACGATCTGCACAAGCTCGAGGCCGACCCGCGCTCGATGTTCCACGAGGCCGCGGACGAGCTCATGCACCGGTACATGGAGAGCATCTACCGGCTCACGCGCGTCAACTACGACCACGTATTCGCGACCATCGTGCGCTACCAGGGCGCGACGCCGTTCACCGAGCGCCGTTACCGCAACCGCGTGTTCCTCGCCACGCACGAGATGGTCCAGGAGAACAAGCACAAGCTGCACAGCCTGCTCCGCAGCACCTACAAGGACGTGCTGTACGAGGACCCGAGCGCGAAGTTTGACGATTTCCTCCAACTGTGCCTGCGCGAGGGCGTACTCGAAAAGGAGGGGCCGCTCTACCGGCGCACGCCCGGCGTGACTCCGGGACAATCCGATTTCCATACGATTCGCGCGATGGAGATGACGTACGTCATTGCGAACGAAGTGGAGCCGCTCGAAGGCTTTGTCGAGCGCGTGCAACGCATCGCGGAAATGCCACGCTCCGAGCTGTCGGAGAAGCTCCGCAAGATGTACCTCGACGAGGACCAGCGCCTGTTCGAGTCGGACTATCTCAAGTTCCGCACCGCGGAGAGCCACCCGATGGACGTCGGGCGGCCGTATCTGCTAGTGCCCGAGCGATACCGCGCGGGCATCGTGCTCGTGCACGGCTACCTCGCCGCGCCCCGCGAAGTGCAGGCCCTCGCGCAGTTCCTCTACGAACGCGGTTACCTCGTTTATGTCGTGCGACTGCGCGGGCACGGCACCGCGCCCGAAGACCTTGCGCAGACCAACTGGAGCGAATGGTACGAATCGCTCAACCGCGGCTACGTCGTGGTGAAGACACTGACGGACGACGTCATCCTTGGCGGGTTTTCGACCGGCGGCACGCTCGCCCTGCTCGGCGCCGGGCTCAAGCGTGACAAACTCAAGGCCGTGTTCTCCGTGTGCGCGCCGCTCAAGCTGCGGCAGTTCGCCGCGCGGCTCGTGCCCTCCGTCGTCGGCTTTAACAGCCTCATCCAGCGGATCCGCGGGGGCGATACCGGTTGGGAATACGTCCAGAATTCGCCTGAGAACGAGAACATCAACTACAAACGCAATCCCATCACCGGCGTGCGCGAACTCAACCGTGCAATGGAAGCGATGGAGCGCGTTCTTCCGGATATCGTCGTCCCGACGCTGGTCGTACAGTCGTCAAAGGACCCCGTCGTGGATCCCGCGAGCGCGATGGACATTTTCTCGAAGGTCGGCACGCCCCTGAAGGAACTGACCATCTTCGAGCGCGAAAACCACGGCATTGTCAACGGCCCGCGCGCGCCGGAGGTCTTCGAGCGCGTCTACCGGTTCCTGCTGTGGGCGCAGGAACAACGCCCGCACGCCGCGCTCCGTGTTGCCCACGAATCGCACCGGCAAGCGCCCCAGGAAACGGCCAACGTGCTGCGCGGGACCGCGTCGTAGCGGGGAAAGTCACTCCGCCGCCGGCATCACCTTCATCACGCCGCCGATCAGCACCACTGCCAGCGTGACTATGGCCAGCGCGAGCCACGCGCCGCGGCTCTCGCGCCAGCGGACCGACCAGTTCCGCGTCGAGGTGAGCACGATCGCCAGCGCGAACACGACCAACGCGAGCAGAAACTTCACGCCGAACAGCGCATGATACAGTCCCTGGCCCTCGTGCAACGGGCTGGTCACGGTGATGTAATTGTAGAACCCGCTCAGCAGGAACAGCACGATCGACGGGTGGATGATCATCTTCCAACGGCGCATCAGTGGTTCGCGCAGCGCCGCGTGTTGTTCGGCCGTGAGCGCCTTCGTCGCCGCGGGGCGAAGCACAAGCATGAAAAAGAAGATGCTGCCCGCCACCGAGACGGCGGCAAGCATGTGAATCCAGCGCATCAGCGCAGGCAGGATGAGCGTCGCGTCCATCAGGTCCTCCAGGGCCGCACCGCGGCGCCTCCCGCGGCGGCGCGCGCAGAATAACAGAGTCCACGGGCGTGCCTCGATGCGCGCCGGCCGAAATCATCATCGCGCCCCGGCTGTTTAGTATCATGTCCGTCTGGACGTATCCGATGGCTACCGTTCGATCCGCTCATACCCAGCCGCGCGTTGCCGATCGACTCGGCCGCACGCTGCACGACCTGCGCATCTCCGTCATCGATCAGTGCAACCTGCGTTGTCCGTATTGCATGCCGCTCGATCGCTTCGGAGAGGGCTACAAGTTCCTGCCCGAGACCGAGTTGCTCACGTTTGACGAGATCGAAACGCTCGCGCGCGCGTTCGTCCGTCTCGGCGTCACCAAGCTGCGCATCACCGGCGGCGAACCGCTCTTGCGCAAGGAGTTGCCCGACCTCATCGGTCGCCTCCAGTCGATCGACGGCGTCGAGGACCTCGCCCTGACCACGAACGGGCTGTTGCTCCGCCGCCAGGCCGCCGCGCTGCGCGAGGCCGGATTGCGCCGCGTGACGGTGAGCCTCGATTCGCTCGACGACGAGGTTTCGGGCCGCATGAACGGCCGGGGCGCGCCGGTGGCCAACGTCCTCGACGGCATCGCAGCCGCGCAGGCCGCGGGCTTCGAGTCGATTAAGGTGAACGCCGTCGTGCAGCGCGGCGTGAACGATCATACTGTGCTCGATCTGGTCGAACATTTCCGCGGGACGGGCATCGTCATCCGGTTCATCGAGTACATGGACGTCGGCACGCGCAATCATTGGAAACTCGATGAGGTTGTGTCGTCGCGCGAGCTGCGCGACCGCATCCACGCGAGGTATCCGTTGCGCGCCGCGGACGCGAACTACACCGGCGAGGTCGCGTCGCGCTACGTGTTCGAGGACGGCCGGGGCGAGGTCGGTTTCATTTCGAGCGTCACGGAAACCTTCTGCGGCGATTGCACGCGCGCGCGCATTTCAGCGGACGGCGTGTTTTACACCTGCCTGTTTGCTTCCACCGGCACCGATCTCCGCGGGCCGCTGCGCGCGGGAGCGGACGCCGCCGGGCTCGACCGGCTGCTGCGGGGCGTGTGGTCCATGCGCGACGATCGATACTCGGAACTGCGCGCCTCGGCGGGCGCTCAACTCGGCACCAAAGTCGAAATGTATCGGATGGGCGGCTGAATGCTCTCGCATATCAACGACAGGAACCAGCCCGGCATGGTGGACGTCGGCGGCAAGACGCCCACGCGCCGCACGGCGCACGCGCGCGCGATCGTCGCGCTGCCCGCCGAAGTGGCCGCCGCGATTTCCAACGGCGAGTTGACGAGTCCAAAGGGCCCTGTGTTCCAGACGGCGATTGTCGCGGGAATCATGGCGGCCAAGAAGACCAGCGAACTCATCCCGATGTGCCATCCCATCGGCCTCGACGATTGCCGCATCGACATCACGCCCGGCGCGGACGGCACGCTGGCAATCGACTGTCGCTGCGCGGTTACGCACAAGACCGGCGTCGAAATGGAAGCGCTGACCGGCGCGTCCGTCGCGGCGCTCACCGTCTACGACATGTGCAAGGGCCTCTCGCACGGCATCGTCGTGCGCGACCTGCGGCTCATCGAGAAGCGTGGAGGCAAGAGCGACTATGTCGCCGCAGACTGATGCGCCTCCCGTCTGGGGCCTCGTGCTCGCGGGCGGACACAGCCGCCGGATGGGCTGCGACAAGGCCGCCATTTCGGTGCACGGCGTACCGCAAGCGCGCCACGCCTACGACCTGTTGCGCAGTGTGACCGGCAAGGCCTTCGTCAGCGTGCGGCCAGACCAACACGGCGTGGCCGCGCTGAAAGATCTTCCCGCGATCGACGATGGCTACGAATCCGCGGGCCCGATCGGCGGCGTCCTCTCCGCGATGGAGGCGCACCCCGGAGTCGCCTGGCTCGTCCTCGCGTGCGACCTGCCGTTTGCCGATGCGCGCGGCATCCGCACGCTGCTGATGAGCCGCGACCCGCACCGCCAGGGGACGGCGTTCATGGCGTCCGACGGCCATTTCGAGCCGCTCTTCGCCATTTACGAGCCGTCGCTCCGTGAACCGCTCCGCGCGCGGTTCGAGAGCGGCCTCTCCAGCCTGCGCGAGGCGCTGGGCGACGCCGACGTGCGCCTGCTCTGCCCGCCCGAGGACCGCATGCTCTTCAACATCAACACGCCGGACGACCTCGCCGCGGCCGAGCGGCTCCTGCGCGAAAGCGGGCCCGTCCGATGACGGCGACCGCTGAATCGCGCCGCATCACCGTGCAGTACTTTGCGCTGTTGCGCGAGCGGCGCGGCATGGCGGAGGAGCACGTCTGGACCTCGGCGCGCACCGCCGCGGACGTCTACGATGAACTCGACGCGCGGCACGGTTTCGAACTCGAACGCGGCCGGCTCAAACTCGTGATCAACGAAGAATTCGCCGATTGGTCGTCGGAGATTACCGAGGGAGACACCATCGTGTTCATCCCGCCCGTCGCCGGAGGCTGCGGGCCGTGAAATTCTCCCTGAGTCCCGAGCCGATTGACGCCGCCGTGCTGCACGCCGCGCTCGCCGACGATTCCGCCGGTGCCTGCGTTGTGTTCGAAGGCTGGGTGCGCAACGAGAACGAGGGGCGCGGGGTTGTCCGCCTCGACTACGAGGGCTACGAAGCCGTCGCCGTGAAGGAGGGGGAGGCCGTGTTGGCCGAGGCGCGCGAAAAATTCGGGTTGACGCGCGCGGTCTGCGTCCACCGCGTGGGTTCGCTCGCGATCGGGGATCTCGCGGTTTGGGCCGGCGTCAGCGCGGGCCATCGCGGCGTCGCGTTCGACGGTTGCCGCTACATCATCGACGAGATCAAACACCGCCTGCCGATCTGGAAGAAGGAACACTACGCCGACGGCGATTCGGGCTGGGTCAATTGCCAGGTGCGCACCACGGCGAGACGCTGACTCACTCGTTCCGCAGGACCTTGATCAGTTCGACGAGCCGCCCATCCGTCGAGTAGTACCGCAGCAGGCCCCGCTTGTCGATCAACACCGTCTGCGGTATCTGCCGCGTGAGATATCGCGCAAACGTCTCGTACGGTTCCTGGTCGCAACCCACGGGATACGCGACGCCGAGCTGGCGAACATAACGCGCGACATCGCCCGGCTCGACGGTCGAGTCGTGGATTCCGACGAACGCGACGTCCTCGACGCCCTCGTACAACGCATGGATCGCGTTCAATTCGTTGGCGCGTGCACGGCTCGGGCCCAGGAAATCGAAACCGGCCCACATCGTCACCACGACGACCTTGCCCCGCAGTGACGCCACGCTCGGCGAATCCGCGCCGGGCGGCAGGTTGAACCAGGCGTCGCACGCAAACTCCGGCGCGGGTCGTCCCACAAGCGCGCGCAGATCGTTCGCCGCTTTTTCAGGTTCGAGTGCGGCCTCGGGTTCGAATGGACGAAGCCTGACCTCGGACAACGCCAGTTTCTTGGGATCGAGTTCGATTTCAGCGCGCTGGAGCTGCAGCGCGTCTTCGACCCGAAACCGAATCTTCGCTTCCGGAAACGCGTCGAGCGCGATGGTGAACGCCCCGTCGTCTCCGGTCAGCACGAAGACCGGCGGATCCAGATCGAGCGATTCGATCAGTGCGCGTGTGGCCGGCGAGCCGTCCGCGAGCAGGACGCGGCTCTCAAGTTCGGGCAAGGGTCGAAACTCGATGGCCGACGGGCGCACCACGGCTTCAGCCGCCCGAATGTCGAGGTAGACGCGCGGAAATTCTTTTGTCGCCATGCGATACGGCGGCGTCACGTGGATCGCGCCCGGTCCCTCGGGCACGGTCAGCTCGAAATGACCCCGCACATCGCTGACCGTCTCGTCCACGACAAAATCGCCCGAGTGATACTCGAACCGGGCCAGCGCCACGGGCGACCCCGTCATGTCGAGCGCTCGCCCGTCGATGCGATGCGGGTCACGCAAGCGCAGATCGGCGACGGTTTCCGCGTCCAGCGCGCGCACGTCGATCGGCGCCGGATCGGGCATGGCAAAGTCCGGATGGCGCGCGGCGGCGAAATACGCGCCCGGCGGCACGAGCGCGCGGTAGAAGCCCTCGGGCCCGGTGAGCGCCTCGGCAGCGTGCACGGCGCCGCCCTCTTCCCGCGGCCGGTAGATCGAAACGCGCGCCCGCGCGACGCCGCCGCCGTCTGCATCCATCACGCGGCCGACCACAGCAACGCCGTCCGGCAGCGGCACGTCCAGGTTTTCGATGCCCGCGGGCAGCGCCGGCAACTGCGCATCCGCGTATCCGGCGCCCGCGAATGTGACGGACAGAAACGCGTCACGAGGAAGGGGAGGCAGATCGAGGAAGCCGTCCTCGTCGCTGCGGTTCACCGGGAACCCGAGTTCGGCGAGGTCCTCAACGTACGCAGTGAACCGGTCGTTCACCGTCATGCGGGACACGCGCGCGCCTTCGATGGCCTCGTACCGCATGTTGATCACGCGGACGCGCGTCGATCGCGGTGGCTCCAGCACAATCGAGACGTCTTCGTTGCGGATGATCGGCCCTTCCATCCCTCCCAGGGCAAAGGTGTCCGCGTACACCACGAGTTGCGCCGGGCCCGACGACACATCGTCGAAATTGAACCGGCCGTCGATGCCGGTATTCGCGACGCGGCTTTCGCGCGATACGGTGAGCCAGGCCCGCGCGCCGGCGATGGGCGCGCCCTCCACATCGAGGACCGTCCCGCGGACCGAATAGGCTACCGCCTCCATGCTCACCGCCGACGCGGCCATCGCGGCGACCACCACGAGCCGGCCCGCGCGGGATCGCATGAATCAGGATCCCGACGCCGCGGCGAACGCCTGGATAGAAGCGAGCGGCGGGAGTTCCACGCCTTCGTACAGGACTGTCGAATCGCGGCCCGTCATGTACACGGTCGCGGGAGACGGCGCCTCACCCCGCAGCGTGAGCGGCGTCGCTTCGTCGCACGACACTGTGCCCGGAACCACCAGGGCAACCGTCACGCGGTGCGGCGCGAGAATTCGCCCGATGTTCGCCAGGCTGTCGGCGTAGGCGTCAAATTGGTTGGCCGGAGCGTGCACGACGAGCGAGAGCGCGTCCGCGCTTGCAGGCAGGGTGCCGCAAACCACCTCGAACCGCCGCCATTCGTATTTACGGCCGAGCGAGGTCTTTTGCGTCTTCCCGCCGGCGATCGCAAGTGAACCTGCATCGACCGCCGTCGTCGACGCCGGCAGCACGGCCGCGGAAGGCGACTCCGGAATCAGCGCGCCGGTCTCGTCGAACGCGTTCGCGATGCAGACGAGGGGCACGTGAGGCACCGCGGCAGTCCACGTCCAGACTCCGTTCGCATTCGTCATCACTCGCCACAGCACCGCCGTGCGGTCGAACCCTTCGAGCATCGTCTGTGCCTCGACCAACGCCCCGCCCACGCCCGAACCCTTCTCGTTCACGACCTTGCCGGACAAGGTCGCCAGCGGCTGCAGTTGAACAATCGCGTCGTCGGAACGCTCCCGCGTAATCGCGAACAGCGCCGCGCGCGGTAGCGTGGGATGCTCGGCGAGACCGATGACGGTGCCGTCCGAGGGCAGCGTCGCGAATGACAACTCGACGAGCCCGTTCTCGTCCGTCGCGTACCAGCCGAATTGCGCGGGTTCCGCGACACGCACGATCGCTCCCGCGACGGGTTGTTCGTCCTGGTCCACGACTTCGAGCGAGTACTTCGGCAGCGGCGCCACCCAGAACATCGGAAGGTCCATCGCCTGGCCGGCCGTCAGCGATACGCGAAACGCCGGCTCGGGCGGCAACAGGAAGCCTGGCGTCAGGCCCAGTTGCACGACGTTTTCACCCTCGGTCGCGGTGAATTCGTAGGTGCCCGCCGGCCCGGTACGCGTCGACGCCGAGGGTATGCCCGAGGAGAGCAGCAATACGTGCGCGCCCGCAATCGGCCCGCCGGACTTGGCGTCCTTGACCGTGCCGCGTAGTGTGGCCGTGCCCGCGACGTGCAGCGGCATGCTCTGCGCTGGAAATTTCACGTCGAGCGCGATGCGCTGCCAGTTCGGCGTCCGGAAGTTATAACCGCTCGCCTGGTACAGCCATTCGCCCGGCCGCAACCGCACGGCGTAGGCGCCGTCCGCCTGCGATCGCGTTACCACCGTATCGTTCGGAGGATCGACGCTGCGAAACTCGAGGCTCGCGTTCGGTACGGGCAATTCGCGCCCCCGCGCAAGGACAGTCCCCGTGAGCAGCACGCCCGGGCTCAGCGTCACGCTGACCTTGTGCGCCCCGACACGCGCGTTGCCAATGACGCCCTGCGCGTAGGATGGATGCGAGACTTTGAGCGCGACCTCCGCACCTTGCGGCAGTGACGCAATGGAGAACTGGCCGCGGTTGTCGGTCTTCGGCAGCGCGACGCCGTAGGGCTCGAGTTTGGAGAACGGAATGCCGACCTTGCTCGACCCGAGAATCACCGCGCGCGAGATCAACGCGCCTGAAACCGCGCCGTCGGATTCGCTGGTCACCGTGCCGGAGATGGACCCTGCTTTGGCGAGGCGCAGGTCGAGCGAGTCAACGACCTGGTCAAGCGCCAGCTGCGTTCCGCGCCCGTCCAGCGCGAGTCCCGGCGCTTGGGCGAACACGCCGACCAGTCCAGGCACGACGCCCTCGAACGTATAGGCGCCCGTCGAGTCCGTCTCGGTGACGGTCAGCGGGCCTTCGAGTCCGCCTTCGAGGAAGACACGCGCGCCGCCAATCGGCCCGTCCGGTCCCAGGACGCGGCCCTTGACCGTCGCGAAGCCGCCCTCCGCATGCGCCGCGGCAGGCAAGGAGGCGATCGCCCCGGCGACTGCGACCATGATCAACCCGTGCCGGACGCGCATTGGACCCCCGCGCAAGACGTGATTCGCCTGTACCAAGGCATGGTAACAAGTCCGCGCGGCAGACCGCTAGCCGTTTTGCACGTACTCGGCGACGGCCAACTGAAGCGTCGAATACGAACACCGAAGCGTCCGGCGCAGCGCAACCTCGACGTCTTCGCCGCCGCCGATCGCGGCAAGCATTTGCGCAAGCCGCCGCGTGCCGAAGCGCTGTTTCAAATACGACACCGTCGCCTGCGATTGTTTGTAGGCAAGGTAGAGGCCCTGCGCGTCCAGCTTGTCGAGTTGGCCGTCGGCGAGCTGTTCGAGATCGAACAGCGCGTCGTTCTGGTTCGCGTGGCGCAGAAACGCCCGCTCGCGCGGCGTGAGTTCAATGGTCAACGCCTCCGCCAGGCCTTCGTTGAGCCACCACGGTACGCCGTCTTTGGCGATGTGCCGCACCACAACGTGCACATATTCATGGTAGAGCCGCCGCCGCAGCTCTTCCCGCGGCAGCGGTTTGCCGTCCGGGCCGATTACCGGGCATCGAATCTTGCTGCCGTCGTACAGCGCGCCCACATGCGAATCCATCTGCGTCGTCTGCTGAAACCCTTCCTGCGTATACAACGAGACCTGTACCGGCGTCGGCGGATAATTGTTGCCGAGCATGCGGCCCACGTCGCGGTATGCCTGTTCGAGAATCGCCAGCACATCGCGGACGACCGCGCCTTCCGCCTCGCGGTTGTACGTCACATTGAAATGACGGGACGTGCGGCCGGAGTAGTCCGCCTCGACCTGCTCCTCGCGGCGCGCCGCTTCGAGCCGTTCGGCGAGCCCCGCGCGATCCGGCTGCACACGCTCGACCCACGTCCACTGCTCGAGCGCCGACACGACATCGTTGTCCCGGTAGTACGCCTCGCCCAACAAGTAGTGAGCATCAACGTCCTTCGGCGCGAGTTCGATCGCTTCTTCGAGCCGGTATATCGCTTCGCGCGTGCGCCCTTCGTGAAGGTAATACGCGCCGAGCTGAATCAACGGCATCGGGTTGGTCGGGTCGCTCTGGACCGCATGTTCGACGTGGCCGATCGCGTCGCTGTAGTTGCCCGACTCGGCCAGCGTCCCCGCCAGCGCCTGGCACGCGTTCGTGTAGTTCTTCTTGATGACCCCGTTGTGCGGATCGAGCTGGAGAGCGGCTTCGAAGTGGTCCCGCGCCCGCTGGAAATCCTCGGCTTCATACCGAGCCACGCCAAGCGCGTTCAGCTCGCTCGCGTTCTGGGCGAACGCCGGCACCGCGGCAAGCATACACACCGCCGCCAGCGAGTGGCGGAACCAAGCCGTTGCGGCCCCCTCAAACATCGTGCGCCCCCGCGCGTTACAACTTTGCGATGACTTCGATTTCAACCTTCGCGTCTCCGGGGAGCCGCGCCACCTGGACACAGCTCCGCGCTGGAGGGTTCTGCGGAAAGTACTCGCTATACACCTTGTTGAACGCGGCGAAATTACCGATGTCGTCGAGGAAGACCATCGCCTTCACGACATTCGCCAACGTTGATCCGCCCGCCTTGAGAACCGCTTCAATGTTCGAGAAGACCTGTCGGGTCTCTTCTTCGATCGTCCCGCGAAGCAGCCCGCTTCCATCCGGACGCAGCGGCACCTGGCCGGAGAGGAACAAGAACCCGCCGGATTCGACCGCATGCGAATAGGGGCCCATGGCCGGCGGCGCACCCGGCGCGCTGATACATCTCTTGACCATCCACCACACTCCCGATTGAATCGTCGCCGGGTCGTGCAACGCCTCGCCGGATCCCCGACTGCTTGTCGCGCGAACAAGCGCCGATTACGCCTCAGATCCTGCCACTAAACGCTACCACAGGGCCGAAATCGGGTCAACGAATCGGCCGTACACGGACGCAATTTAGTAAGGAGCGCGCACGCCTGTTGACGGTTGTTTAGCGCCAATCTATAATGCGCCGCGTTGGGGGGTTCCGTGCTGACGGGCTCACTGCCTCAGGGGGAAATCGCGTGGTTTCGGGGCGCGGCGACGACTATTCTCGATTAGCGCAATCCGTGGATGAGTGGGTCGAAGAAGTGACCCGCGCACGGTCCGCGCTCGCGCAGTCGCTCAGTCTGCATCAGTCCCGCCGGCCCGCGTTCCGGCTGCCCGAGGCTCCCGGCCGCGCGGCGGCCGTCGCGCCCGCAGAGACTGCTTACGAACCCGTCCCAAAAGACGACGCGCGCAAGTTGTTCCTCCTGCGCGTGACGGAATCCGAACAGCGCGCGCGCGATGCGCACCAGCAACTCGAACGCCTGACCGCTGAACTGGAATTCGCCCGCGAACAGTTGCACCTGCAAAATCGGCTGCGCGGCGAGTCAGAAAAAAAATGGGTCGAGTCCGAGCGTGAACGCGAAGCGACAGTCCACGCGTTGGGCCGCGCGCAGATTTCGCTCGACGACATGCGCCGTCAACTCCGCGGCAAGGAATGGGCGCTGGAGAAGGCGAAGGGCGACGTCGAGGACGATGCGGCCGGTCAACCCCTGACGGCGCCCGCCGTCGAAGAGTTGCAGCGCGAGGCGAGTGGACTGCATTCCCGCCTCGAGACGCTGACCGCGGAACTTCAGGCCGCCCGGGATCACGCCGCGCGGGAACAGGAGGCCGCGTCCCTGGCCGATCAGCGCCGGCGGAAACTCGAGGACGACGCCGTTCAAACCGCCGAGATCGTCGAAGGACTCTCGGCGGAGGTTTCGCGGTACGCCGAACAATTGCGCGAGGCCGGGCGCGAACTGGACGAGGCGCGCGCCGCGCTGGCCCATCCGAACCGGCCGAAAAACGTTGTGGACGCCCAGCCGGCGTCTGACTACGCCGAGATTGAACTTAAACTACAGCTGTCCGAACGGCGTAGCGCGGAGCTCGCGGCCGCCCTGGAGTCGGCGGAACGCGTCGCCCACGAGCGGATCAGCGAGACCATTGCCGAGTCCGCAGTGCTCTCTGACAATTTCGACGCTCTCGCGGCCTCGCACATGACGCTCCGTGACGAGGTCGCCGCGCTCCAGAGCGAAATCGTCGCGCGCGATCACGAGCTTGAGAGGCTTCGCGCGGAAGTCACGGATGCGCATCCCGCGAACACGACCCATGCCGGCGCGGCCGAGGCCGCGGAACTGACCGCCGCGATCGAAGCCCTGGAATCGGACGCGGTGGGGCAGGAGTACCTGGTCCAGGCGCTTCGGCGCGAGCTCGACGAGGCCCGGGAGTCGCTGAACTGTCACCAAATGGACCAGCGGCTGCTCACGAGGGCCCTCAAGGCCGAGGTGGACAACCTCCGGGAATTGGCAAAAGAGCACGACTTCGTCATCCACCACCAGGGTCAGCAACTCGACGCCGCGACACGGCTTGAATTGGATGCAGCCGCCGAGGCCGACGGGCCGGACCGGGAAACGCTCAATCGCGAGTTGGTGCTCCTTCGTCAGCGCGTGGAGGACAAGGACGCCGTCGTCCGGCGTTTGCGCGCCGAGCTCGCGCAGCTCCGTCAGCGGACCGCGGCTCCGGCGGGCGATACCACCGAACTCGAAGCCGTGCTTCGCAACCGGGAAGCCGATTTGGCGCGCACTCGAGATCGTGTCGAGTTCTTGCGTCGTGCACTGCGCGAAAAACACGCCGGCGATGGTTTGAAACACTCTGAAACAGGCCCGACAACACCAGAACGGCCTGTGGCAGGAGTTGTTCCAGCGAAACAAACGCCGCCCGCAAAGCGAGTGATCTCCGTAGATGCCGGGGCCTTCGACGTCTCGAAATTCCAGGCGAATTCGGCCGTGCAACGCGAAGTGGAACAGTCGCTCGCGTTTCAGTCTGCGTGGCCGCTGATCGCCATCTTTATCTCGTTGGGCGGCTTCGGGCTGCTCGCGCTCGCCGCGCTCGCCTTCATGCTCTCGTGATACGGGAGTGTTCCGGGACTGTTTCGCGGCCTGGAGCCGCTTGGGTCGTCACTCGGGTTTTGGACGATTCGTCGACCGCAGGTACGTTTCGACTTCCAGGTGGCCGTGCTCGTGAGCGAGGTCTGCCGCCGTCTTGCCGTTGTACTTCGCGTCCGGGTCCGCGAAATGCGCCAACAGCGCTTCCACCACGTTGAGGTGGCCCTTCCCGGCAGCGTAGTGCAGGGGAGACTTCCCGTCCCGGTTCGTGGCGTTGACCGCCGCGCCCTTCGAGATGAGCAATTCGGTCATCTTCGGGTTTCCACCGCTCGCGGCCATGTGCAGCAGCGTCCACGCGTGGCGGTTGGTCTGCACGGCGATCAAATGCGGCCGCACCAGTAGGATTTGTTCCACTTTCGTCAGGTCGCCGGAGATCACCGCGTCCAGAATTCCCAGGCTCTCGTCCACCTTGCCGCAATTCTTGCACTCCGGGTCCCGCAACTTAGTCTCGTGGCCGCAGCGATTGCAGATTCGCATCCGAGGCTTGCCCCTGAACTTGGGCAAATCCTCGCTGACCGATTTCGGAATTCCGTCCGACAGCGGCCGGCGTTTTCGCGGGCGCGGGGTGGATGGATGCGGGTGGCCGTTGTCAGGCCTGGGCAACCCCACGCTCACGCGCACTGCGTCGAGTGCGTCGCCGAGCGACTGTTCCGGCGCGCTCTGTGCAACTGGCGCAGGCGTCTCCCGGCGCTTCTCGCGCTTGGTTGATCTGGGCTCGTCGGAACGAGGGAGCGGCGTCGGCGACCGTTCGAGTTCCGGCAGCGGCATGTCGTCGAGCGCCGAGAACGACGACTCCACTGCCGATTCGACACCGGACTCCGTTGCCGAGGCCGTCTGTTCAGAAGCCGGCGCTTCCGCGAGCGTCGTGGGAGCGGCGTCACGGACGGGCGCCGAAGTCTCCGGAGCGGCCGGAGCACCAGGCTCCCGCGGACCCTCGTGCCGGAGTGTACGTCGCAGTGCCTCGAGCGAAGCCAGGAACGGATCGCGTGCCGGTGTCACCGAGGCGCCAAGGCTGGGTGCCGGCTGGACCGCCGGCGGTTCCTGCGCGGCGGGGTGCTCTACCTGCAACTCAACCCGAATCAGCGGCTCTTCCGACTCGGTGTGCTCCTGCAATTGCGCATCGGCGGTGTCGGGAGGCGGAGTCTTGGTCGCGGTAGCGCTGGTAGGATTGCCTGAGATGAGCGCGTCCGCACGGCGCTGGATGTCCTCCAACGCACGCAAGCTGTCACCCAAACGTTTCCCGTCGGGCAAATTGCGGAGCGCCACCGTACGTTCCCCCAGCCGGATCCCTAAATCCCTGCGGCCGATGCTGTTAAATAGGCATTACATGGGGCTGCCGGTGTCTGGACAGACCCTATGAACTATACCCGCAACTTGCGGATTCTGACTACGAAACCGCCGCGAAAACCGGTCGTAAATCCCCGAGACGCACGAACTTACCGCGTGGTGGTGTGCCAAACGGAACAGACCTGCGAAAATTGTTGGCCAATTGGCGTGGTGCTATACTCGCGGCGTCGCGGACAATTTCTGGGCTAATTGTCGCGGCGACAACGGATTATGCGGGCCTTTGGGGGCGATTTACCGGCCTGCAGCGGGGGAGCGACATTCGGTCATGGGGGCCCGTCGGGGGCATGCGCTAGCCGCGCTCGCGTTGTGTGTTTGCACGGCGTCGAGTACTGCGCAAGAGCCACAGCTCATTCTAACCGCGCCGAACCCGGTTCGCGACGTACTCTTCGAACCGGATTCCGCGCTCGTCTATCTGGCTTCGTACGACACAGACGAAGTGCTGTGTCTCGATCCGCGGTCGCGCGAGATCGTCACGCGCATTGCCACGGGCGATGGTCCGGCTGCGCTCGCGGCGTCGGGTGCGTGGGTAGCCGTCCTCAACCGCCACGACAGTTCGCTCACGCTCATCGACGCCAGCACAAGGTCGGTCCACGGCGCCGTTGAACTCGATTCCGGGGCCACTGTCGTCTTCGACGCCGGCGACGCCCGCTTCGGTATCGTGAATCCCTTCGACCAATCGATATCACTCGTTGACGCACAGTCCGCGGTGGTATCCAAGCGCGCGATGATCTCAGACGGCGTACCGGTCACTGCCGCAAGGGCCGGAGATCGAATCGCCGTGCTCGTGCACGCGCCAGAACAGGTCCGGCTTCTCGATCCCGCGTCGCTTGAAAGCGCGCGCACGATTCCAATCGCGTCCGGCGTGGTCCAGTTGAAGGTGGTGTCGCCCGCCGTGGTCGCGCTGGCGTCAACCGATCGAATTCTCATGCTCGATACAGGCTCAGCGCGCATCGTGAACGAACTAACGATGGAATCGGTTTCGATTGATCGCGTCAGCTCAGGTCTGATCGGCGTCTCGGGCTCTATGGCCACAGAATTGGCGTGGGACGGCTCGAGACTCACGCCAACCTCCACGTGGCCCATCCCCGAGCGGGCGTCGCGTGCGCTGGACCTTCACGGAGGATTCGTCGCATGGGCGCCGGGAAGCAATCTTCTATGGCAGCTTGGGCCGTCAGGAAGCCTTGCTCTCGCGGCGCAGGACCAACCGGACGCCACCGGGGACCCGGGGACGAACGTTCGTCCCGACCTGACGCAGCCGGTCACGCCGCCGCCACCGGCGGTCGTCGCGCAAGCTCAACGCGCGCAGGACGAGCCGCTGCAACCTGAACAATTGGAACCCCCGATCGGCACCGCCGCGCCTGACGTTCCCGCGACCGAGGACTCACCGCCATCGAACGAGACAGTGCCCGCGCCGGTCGATGGCGCTGTCGCGCCCGACGCTGCCGCGACGGAGGATTCGCCGCAATCGAACGACACAGCGCTTGCGCCGGCCGATGGCGCCGTTGTGCCTGACGTTACCGCGGCCGAGGATTCGCCGCCGTCGAACGGAATCGCGTCTGTGCCGATCGAAGACGCGGTCGCGCCCGAAACTAGAGATTCGTCGTCGGCGATCGACACCGCGCCGGCCGCCGATGCGGTCACGCCTGACCCGAGGTTCTCCAAACGCCCCAGCCGGAGCAACATTCGCGGGAAATCGCCGTATCCGCCATATTTCGGCGATCCGGAGGGATCGTTCGAACGGGAACTCACGGAGGCCTTGAAGATTGGAAAGGACAGCTCCAGTCTCCTGTCCGTTGACTGGAGCCAGAGCCCGGAGGACGTGGTGTCCGATCTCGGATCATTACGGTTGGTCGACGGACGGATCGAGGCCGATCAACCGACCTCGTTCAGAATGGGCGATACTCTGGTTCGCGCCAACGCGATGTCGATTTCAACGGTGGACTCCGAAGTCGAGCTTCGCGGCGAAGTCCGACTCGAGCGACCGGGCGCATTCCTCACCGCGGATACCCTGCGCATCGTGGACCCGCCAGTCGCGCTCGGAGGCCTTCTCACGCCGCTGCTGCCCTTGAGCAATTCCCGTGGCGTTCCTCACCCGCTGTTGCCGCACGGCAAAACCTCAGATGATTTCGCACCCGGGGAAACCGCCGGAACGCTCATCGCGCAAAACGTCGTGTGGGAAGAGGAAGGGAAACGCGAGATTATCGCGGACCACCTCGAATTGGACCTGCGAACCCGCGCGGGCACGTTAACGAATACCGAAGGCCGGGCCGGGCCGCTCTTTTTCGGGTCCGAAACGCTGCACATCGAGGGCGCGGGAAATTTAGTCGCCCGCGATCTCTGGGTGACCACCTGCGATCGGCCCGAGCCGCATTACCGGCTGCGCCTTTCGAATGCGGAGGTGGACAATGGTGAGCGGGTGACCGCACGCAATGTTCGCCTCCAGGTCGGCAAGGTGAATACGCCGTTTTATCTGCCGTGGGCGGCGATGTCGCTCCAGCCGGATTCCCGCGTACTGGCGACCGAACTCGAACTGGGAACCCGCGCCGACCTGGGAACCTTTCTAAACGTTGCGCAGTGGTTCAAAGCGACAGACCACGCCAACCTCGCACCCCGAATCTACGCCACAACGCAGCAAGGTATTGGCGTGGGTGTCGATGGCGAATACAACCTGATGGATTCGCCCGCCGCCACGTTCTACCGCAGCGATGGCGAATTCCAGACCCTCTACACCACCGAAGATCGGGGATACCTCCAGTGGTATCACCGTCAGGAACTGACGCTCAATTCCGATGCCCTGGTCCAGTGGGAGCAATGGTCCGATTCGGATTTCGTCAAGGACTTTTACCCGAGCGAATACTCCGATCGCACGGGCCCCCGATCCTTCATAAACCTCACGCGCACGCGGCCCGAGTACATCACCACCGCCACCTTCGCTCCCAGCACACACTCGTTCACGCGAGAGACCGAAAAGCTCCCCGAACTTACGTTTCACCTGCTCGAACGCTCCGCTGCGGGCGGGCTGTACGGCACGTTCGACACCGTCGCGGGCTATTACAGAACCCAGCCCGACGAAATCGAGAGCGCCCGAACGCTGGCCATCGGCCGCTTGAGCTACGACTGGAACGTGGCCCCGGGCTTCAACATCTTGCCGTTCGTCGAAGTGGACGGGACTTACTACTCGCGCGATCTCGACGAGGACAATGACGCCCTTCGCGGTTCGGCGACAGTCGGCGTTACTTTGCAGGGCCGTCTCCAGCGTGGGTTCCGCGGCGTCGCGAATTTCTCCGGATTCAAACACATCATTATCCCCTCGACTACGCTGCTGTACCGGCCCGCCGCCACCGTCGACGCCTCCGAGATTCCGCGGTTCGACGATCTCGATGATCGGCCCTCGCGATTCCGCCTGGAAAACACGATTGACAACATCATCCTGGGCCGCAACGCCGCAACGAACACGATCTGGCCGGTCGCTCGGATGACGGTCTACACCGGAAACGACTTCTACAATGAAACGGCGGAATCGGCCGACTACGCGCTCGAAGTCGAAATCCGGCCGCGCCCCTGGTGGGGCATCCATTCAATCGGAGAAGTCCATGACGTCCAAGGCGTCGGCGATGCCGACGGCGACGACTTCAACCGCGTACTCGCCTACTTTTTCTACGACAACGAGCTCGACAAGAACAATCTCAATGCCCGTATCGGTTTCGCGCATACGCAGGCGGCCGGCGACATTCTCAACCAGGAAGTGCTGTACGGAGCCGGTTACAAGTTGAGCGAGAACTGGTCAGTCGGATTCGAACAGCGGTTCGACATCAACGAAAATCGAATCACGCGGCAGTCGTATGGCATTCGGCGTCGTCTGCACAAATGGGAACTCGAACTATTTGTTCGCGACCGCGATCGCGGCCTGGACGTCGGTTTCCAAGTGAACCTCACCGATTTCCGCGATATCGGCATCGGCCTCTAGTCCTCGGGAATGGTATGCTGAACTCGCACGTGTTCGTTGTCTCGGGAATCGCATGGCATGGTCGTGAATGACAAAAACGCCGCGGCTGAACTCCGATCCGCCGTCCACGCGGCCATCCCCGAAATGGTCCAACTCCGTCACGAACTCCACCAGCATCCCGAGATCCGGTTCGAGGAACGCTGGACCTCCGATCGTATCGCCCGGTTTCTCGACGACGCGGACGTGCCGTACCAGCGCGGTTTCGCGAAAGGCACCGGCATCGTCGCCACGCTAGACGGCCAGGGCGCCAGGACGGTCCTGCTTCGCACCGACATGGACGCGCTCGAGATCCAGGAGGAAACCGGCCTGCCATACGCCTCCCGGATCCCGCAACGAATGCACGCCTGCGGCCACGACGGCCACATGGCCGCACTCTGCGGCGCGGTCAGGGCCTTGCGCCGGAACTTGCCGCTGGTCAAGGGCCGGGTCCGTTTCGTGTTTCAGCCCGCCGAAGAAAACGCCGCCGGCGGCCGCTACATGGTCGAAGAGGGCGTGCTCGACGGTGTGGATGCTGCCTTCGGATTCCACGGTTGGCCGTGGCTGCCGCTCGGGTCAGTCGGCGTCAAGCATGGCGCGGCGATGGCGAGCGCGGATTTCTTCAGAATCACGGTCACCGGCAAAGGCACACACGCCGCCGACCCCGGCTCCGGGATCGATCCGATTGTAGTCGCCAGCCACATTGTCACGGCGTTGCAGAATCTCGTCAGCCGCGAGATCAATCCGTGGGACGCGGCCGTCGTGACCGTCGCACGCATCGAGTCGGGTTTCGCCTGGAACGTCATCCCGCAGCGGGCTGTGCTCGAGGGGACGTTTCGCGCCCTCGACGGCCGGGTCCGCGATCATCTTGCGCAGGCCATCCCGCGCGTCGCCACGCACGTGGCGTTGGCCCACCGCGCTGAAGCGCGCACCGAATTCCCCGGCGAACCGTATCCCTGCCTGCACAACGACCCGCAGATGAGCGCATTCGCGGCGGACGTCGTCGCGCGCACACTCGGCCGCGAAAAACTCGTCGAACCCGAGCACGCGACAATGGGCGCCGAGGATTTCGCGTTCTACTTGCGGAAGAAGCCCGGCGCATACGTCTGGCTCGGCGTCAATCCCAGCAAGACCGGGTCTTATCCGTCGCTTCACAGCCCGAAGTACGACTTCAACGACGACGCGCTGCCGATTGGCGCGGAGGTTATGGCCCGGCTCGCGACGGACTTTCTCTCCCGGGCGTGAGCTAGGCGGGTTCCTTTTCCAGGTCTTTCAGTTCAGCGCCGATCGAGTCGTAAATCGATGCGCCGAGCCCTTTCACGGTAATGACTTCGCGCAACAGCGTCCGCAAAAAGAGCGAGGTCGTGTGTTCAGTCGTGATCGGCTTGCCGTGGGCAAGGTCCACCATCTCGATCTTCGCGAGGTTAATCGGCACGCTCGCGCCGGGCAACAAGTTCGTGCTGAGGTGCAGTTTGGCGTCCTCGCACACGAGCTTGTCTACGGTGAACTTCAACCCGTCCTGCGCCGGCGCTTCGCCGTAGCGCTTGGCGAGCGCGGCGAGGTTCGTGCCCCGGCCCGCTTCGTGCCGGCTATTGATGTGCGTGTCGCGCAATTCGATCAGTTGAATCGCGGGTTCCTCGGACAGCAGCGTACGAAAGGAAAACACCACCAGCACGCTGCCGCATGTCAGCGCTTCGCCCTCCTTGAAGCCGGCCGGGTTCTTCAGCGCGACGTCCTTAAGGAGCACGGCCCGAATCCGCGGGTCCAGCCCGACGCCGCCCACCCGCGCATCCGACCCCAGCGCCTCGGACACGATGCGCCCCACGCGCGTGCCGAGGAAATCCTGCGCCTGCGTGAATACCAGAAGCGCCGCTACGCCGAGCAGGATGAGCACCAGGCCGATTCCGGTCAACGTGAACTTCAGGAACGAGCGCATCGGCCACCCTCCGGCAAACTTACTGCGTCATGCGGGATAGCTCGCGAAGACTTTCGAAAAGATCGGAGAACTTCAGGCCGCCGCCCTCGGCCGGTTCGGCCGGCGGCGTGTCCACCGCGGGCACGAAGGCCCACTCAAAGTTGAACGCCGAGCTGAACCCGTCGAGGACGAGTTGCACGCCCGACGCGTCCCCGGGAATCGTGGGCAGGCCGGTCAGCACGTCCATCTTCGGAAACGCGACGATGTTGGTGCGCCCGTACGCCTTGAGCGCCCCCGCGTTCGATTCGCTGGCGTGCGAGCCCATCACGCGCTGCACCGGCCAAACGCGCGTACCGTCCGGCAGCAGCAGATAGACGTCAATCGTCCGCAGGCCCACAACGTCATACGCGATGCTGGCATCGGGGAATTGCGACCCGAGCTGCATTTCGATGACGTAATAGTTCTGCGCGATAGCCGCGCCGTCCGCCGCGAGCATCGGGCTCACCTCGCCGGTGGCGGCGACTTCACGGTCGAGCTTCGCCTGCGCCACGTCCTCGTTGACCCAAAGTGCGCGGGACTCAGGCGAAAACAAGTTCGGATAGCGCCCAGCGCCGAGGTGAAGCGTCGATACCGGATTGACCGGCCGCAGGTCGGCCACGGGAATCGCCGCCGGTGCCGGCGGTTCTTTGGGCGTCGTCTGACAGCCCGCGGCGCACACCAGTACCGCGACGGAAATTGAAGCCTGAATGCACGAAAGCGCGCGCATCGGTGAATCCCCCCGGATAGTGAGGCCCCGGCCGCGCCCGATCCGCGCGGCCATGCTCATGCTATCAGGCGCGCCTCCGGCTGCGCACATTTCCGTACACGCTCGCGCGATTGGGCGCCGCGCGCGACATTTTTGGACGCGCATAAATCGCAGTGGACGCAAAACAGTCCGGTAATCCGGCGCGAACGCGATCTGGCACAACCGTTGCTCATGCGACCGCGGGGAAGAAGCGACGAGAGCGAAAGGCCCGGCAGTGTCCGGGCACGGGGGAGAAAGACCGTGGAGCAGGAAACAGTCATTCGCACGCAATCGCCGATTTTGGCGTGGTGCTTGAGGAAGTTCTACCGCATGCAAGTGCGCGCCGTGTATTCGACGCCCATCATGCCCTTCCTCGGCGCCGTTCTCTATTCGAAATGCTGGGTGCTTGTCGCGTCCACGCACGCGACCGCGCCCATCGCGCACCTATAAGGCATTCCATGGGGGAGGAGGCCGTCCGGGCCCGCCAACCGGACGGCGGCATCGCGCCGAATCGTTTCGACGATTCGGCGCGGTTGTCATTTCAACGAGGGCAGGATCATTCTCACTTGTAGTCCCCAATGCCCGTCCTGATTCGTAAAGACCCAGACCACCGGCACCGTGCTGTAAACAGCACCGTCAGTGTGATGGCGGGTAAAGGTAAGTTTTGCAATGACCTTGGTGTCGTCCGCGTGAACGACTTCGAACCCGTGATACTCGCTCTTCGCCCAACCCTCGCGCTCGCGCAGTCCGTCGAAGTCGGTGATCAGTTCGTCCGGCGTCCTGGCGATGGAAGCGCGGCCCTCGCGAACGAGAAAGACGTGAGGAAAGTTGATACTTCGATGAACCGCGTCATTATCCGCTGCGCTCCATGCCGTGAAGAAGCTGTCGATCGTCGACTTTGCTGCCTCAGTCGAGTCGGCGTTCAGATCCGAGTCTGAGAGCGGGACCGTAAACTGCACAGCCCACTCACCGTCTCGCCGAGTCAGGACGACGTACATCCTGAATTCGTCCGCACTCGCACCGGAGTCGGGGTCCTTTCCGCTACGCCCGATGATGAAGTGCACTTGGTCCGGAGTGACAACCGGCGCGGACAGCACGCGATAGGAGCCGGCGTTGGCAACCTCCAGGTAGAAGGGCGGCCCATCGTGAACTTCGAACCCTTGACGACCCCAAACCAACGCAGGAGCGCGCGCGGGTTGCTCTGAGGCAATGAAACGCTTCAGCGCCTCTTCTGCCTGTCCGAGCGTATTGTCTGCCCGCGCCGGGACCGAAAGCGCGATGAGGATCGCAATCGCAACAGCTGCGGTGCGTTTCACTTGATCGCCATCGGGTTGAGTGGCGATCCCACCGCGCCGGGGATGTACAGGGGCTGCGCCGACAGAAAGAATTCGTAGCGGCCGTCCGCGGCGCAGTCGGCCGCGAGATCCTCGAGCCACCAGATCTCGCCAAGGAAGACGCCCAGGTCGCGCAGCAGGTTGCCGTGCAGGTTCCAGTTCTTGCCGTCGGCGTTGGGCGCGTGCTCGACGCCGAGATTGTCCGCCGCAATCGCCGCGATTTTCATGTCGCGTACCCACGGGACCACGTCCTTCGTGATCCCCGTCTGCACGTTGACCCAGTTGTCCCGCTCCGCCGCCGGCAGCGTGTAGTAATGCGGCACGGCGCCCGTGCGGACAAGCACGATGTCCCCCGTCTTGACCTTCGATTTCTGCCTGGCAAGCGCGCCCTCGATGTCCGCGCGCGTGATGCCGTAGCCCGGCTCGAGCGTACCGCCTTTGTACGCGACGATGTCAATCAACACCGCGCGGCCCACGAACCGGTCGCGCACCTTGTCGATGCCGAGCTTCTGCGCACCGGATGCCGTGACGATGCTCGCCGGGTGGCCGTTGTAAAACTGACCGCCGTAGAACTCGTGCGGCAATGCGTCCCACTGCGTCGAGCCTTGCAGCGGCATATAGATATAGTCGTCCGTGAACGCGACGTCCATCGCGCCCTGCGAAACCCGCGTCGGGTCCGCTCCCGTCGCGGACATGAAATGGTGCGGCGGGTGACGCGTCGGGAAAATCGGCCCGCCGCGCTCGATCGGGATCGCCAGGCTGAAGACTTTGCCCTTCTTGATCAGCTTCGCCGCTTCGACAATCGACTCCGGAGTGATGTAGTTCGTCGCGCCGAATTCGTCCTCCGCGCCCCACTTGCCCCAGTTGTTCATGTCGTCGTGGGGATGGAGTGCGGGATTGTGTTGTGCCGCTGCAACGGCGGCGAACATGATCAGCCCAATCGTAAACGTGCGCATCATCAGCCCTCCTCGATTGCGCGTACTCTGCCACGCCGGGAGGCCACTCTCAACATCGTCACTTTCCTGTTGTCATTCCCGCGGAGGCGGGGATCTCCCTTCGTCAGTGATCGATTCGCGCGTGGCAGGCTTAAGCGAAGTTCAGCTTAAGCCTGTACATCCGTGAACCGGCGAACAGGCCTAAGCAAACTACGCTTAGGCCTGCCACACTCGCACGGGACAATTCTTGAACCACCCGCGCCCATGTGGTTTGATCACAAGATTGTTAACCTGACAACTAATCCGCCGGCGTCCCGGCACGACCGTATGCCCCGATTCGAATCCAAAGTGGACCTGAAGTCCGATGCGTTTCGCGCAAACCGCGACGCGCATCTCGCGCTGATCCGGGAATTCCGCGAACTCGAGGCCAAGATCGCGGCCAATTCCGCGCGGTCCGAACCCAAGTTCCGCAAACGCGGCCAGTTACTCCCACGCGAACGGATCGACCTGCTGCTGGACCGCGGCGCGCCGTTTCTTGCGATCTCGACACTCTGCGGCTACAAGATGCACGACGACGACGGCGACAAAAACATCTCCGGCGGTGGCAACATCTGTGGCATCGGCTATGTCTCCGGCGTGCGCTGCATGATCAGCGCGAGCGATTCCGGCATCCGCGGCGGCGCGGCCACTCCCCGCGGCGGCGACAAGGGCCTGCGCGCGCAGGAAATCGCCATGCTGAACAAGCTGCCCTACGTGCAGCTGATCGAGAGCGCGGGCGCGAACCTGTTCCGCCAGTCCGAGATGTTCGTCAAAGGCGGCCGCGGTTTCGCGAATCTCGCGCGGCTCTCCGCCGCCGGCATTCCCGTCATCGGCGTCACGCACGGCTCGTCCACTGCCGGCGGCGCCTACCAATCCGGCCTGTGCGACTACCTCATCGTCGTGCGCGGCCGCTCGAAGATCTTCCTCGCCGGACCGCCGCTGCTGAAGGCCGCGACGGGCGAGATCGCGACGGACGAAGAACTCGGCGGCGCCGAGATGCATTATTTCGGCCCGGGTACGGCGGAGTACCTCGCGGAGGACGACGCGGACGGCATCCGCATGTGCCGCGAGGTCATCGGCAAGATCGGCTGGAACCGCGCGGGCGCGATCCCGCCGCCGCTCTCCGGCCCCGAACCGAAATACGACGCGGATGAAATCCTCGGCGCGGTTCCGGTGGACTATCGCCAGCCGTATGACTGCCGCGAGGTCATCGCGCGCATTGTGGACGACTCGGACTTGCTCGACTTCAAGCCGGCCTACGGCCCGCACACAGTCACGACGCACGCGCGCATCCACGGTCACGAGGTCGGCATTCTGGCGAACAATGGCCCCATCGACCCGGACGGCGCGACCAAGGCCGGGCAGTTCATTCAGATTTGTTGCCAGAGCGGCACGCCGCTGGTCTTCCTGCAGAACACGACCGGATATATCGTCGGGAAGAAGGCCGAGCGCGGGGGCATCGTCAAGCACGGCTCGAAGATGATCCAGGCCGTCGCGAACGCGACCGTGCCCAAGTTCACGCTGCACATCGGTGCGTCGTTCGGCGCGGGTAATTACGGCATGTGCGGTCGCGCATACGACCCGCGGTTCATATTCGCGTGGCCGAACAACCAGATTTCGGTCATGGGCGGGCAACAGGCTGCAAAAACGATGTCCATCGTCGCCGAAGAATCCGCGAAGGCCAAGGGTGAAGAGCCGAATTACGACGCGCTCAAGATGATGGAGCAACAGGTCATCGACACCTACGACGCCGAGGGCAAGGCACTGTACGCGACCGCACGCCTCTGGGACGACGGCCTCATCGACCCGCGCGACAGCCGGCGGGTGCTCGCGTTTTGTCTGGACACGGTCCGCGAGGCCGAAGCGCGCAAACTGCGGCCGAACACCTTCGGCGTGGCGAGAATGTAGAGCATGTGCAGTGTGGCAGGCTTAAACGGGGTGTGTTTAGGCCGGTGCGAGCGAGTGTGACACAGGCTTCAGCTGAAACCCGCTTAAACCTGCCACGCAGAGACTGATTGAGTCGAAAGGACAACGCGCCATGGCAACCGACACGAATAAGGGCACAGGATTCCGTCTGACGGAACAACACGAAGAAATCCGGCGGACGCTGAAGAAATTCATCGAGTCGGACATCAACCCGCATATCGATGAATGGGAAGAGGCCGAGATTTTCCCGGCGCACGAGGTCTTCAAGAAGCTCGGCGACTTGGGCCTGCTGGGTATCACCAAGCCGGAACAGTTCGGCGGGCTCGGGCTGGATTATTCGTACCAAGCCGTGATGAACGAAACGTTGGGCTATTGCAACGCGGGCGGCGTGCCCATGGCCATCGGCGTGCAGACGGATATGGCAACGCCCGCGCTCGCGCGTTTCGGTTCGGACGAGTTGCGTCAGGAATTTCTCGCGCCGTCTATCGCGGGCGACCTCGTCGCCTGCATTGGCGTCTCGGAAGTCGGCGCCGGGTCGGACGTGGCCTCGATCAAGACGCGCGCGGTGCGCGACGGCGGCGACTACGTCATCAACGGCGGCAAGATGTGGATCACGAGCGGCACCCAGGCGGACTGGATTTGTCTGTTGTGCAATACGGGCAACGAGACGAACCCGCACCGGAACAAGAGCCTCATCTGCGTGCCGCTGATGGAAAACGGAAAACGCGCGAAGGGCGTCACGGTCGAGCGCAAGCTCAAGAAAATGGGCATGCACAGCTCAGACACCGCCGAGCTGCATTTTGAGAACGTCCGGGTGCCCGCACGCAACCTCATCGGCGAAGAGGGCATGGGCTTCACCTACCAGATGATGCAGTTCCAGGAGGAGCGGCTCTACGCGGCCAGCGGCGCCACCACCGGCCAGCGCCGCGCGATTGAGGACACGATCAAATACACGCAACAACGCATCGCATTCGGCAAGCCGATCCTGCACAACCAGGTCGTCCACTTCCGCATGGCGGAACTGCTCACCGAGGTCGAGGCGCTGCACGCGCTCACCTGGAAGGCCATCGACATACACATCAACGGCGGCGATTGCACCCTGCTCGCGTCCATGGCCAAGCTGAAGGCCGGCCGACTCAACCGCGAAGTGAACGACGCCTGCCTGCAATACTGGGGCGGCATGGGCTTCATGGACGAGTCGCTCATTTCGCGGAAGTACCGCGACGCGCGGCTCTCGTCGATCGGCGGCGGCGCGGACGAAATCATGCTCGGCATCATCTGCAAGTACATGGGCATTTTGCCGTCGCGCGGTGGCTGAACGATGTCGATCCCCGATCTGAAGACGCTGATCGTACGGCGCGAAGGCTCGCGCGTCTACGTTACGATTAACCGGCCTGAATTCAAGAATGCGATCAACGGCGAAGTCGTCGACGAGCTTTCCAGCGTCGCGCGGCTGCTCGCGCCGGATCGCTCCGTGCGCACAATTGTCCTGCGCGGCGCGGACGGCACGTTTTGCTCGGGCGGCGACATTCGCGGGTTCAAGGAGAGTTTCTCCGCGCCCAAACCCAACGAGGGCCAGCGCGACCCGATCGCCGTGAACAACCGCAAATTCGGCAAGTTTCTCTCCGAATTCAATGCCATTCCGCAGACCGTCGTCGGCGTCATCGAAGGTTCCGCGTTCGGCGGTGGGCTGGGCCTCGTCTGCGTGACCGACATCGCGATCAGTCTCGCGGACACGAAGTACGCGCTCAGCGAAACCAGCCTCGGCGTCGTGCCGGCGCAAATCGCGCCCTTCGTCGTCCAGCGTATCGGGATCACGCAGGCGCGGTGTATCGCGCTGTCCGGCGCCCGCTTCGACGGCCGGCACGCGCTGGAACTAGGCCTCGTGCACTACGTCGCTGACAACGCGACCGATCTCGAAGCGAAACTGAAATCCGTCTTGAACGACATCGGCCGCTGCGCGCCCGGCGCGAACGCGGCAACGAAACGCGTGATCCAGGATTCGATGGTGAAGGCGCTGCCCGACGTGCTCGATGAGGCCGCCGACGCGTTTGCGGGCCAACTCCGCGGCGACGAGGGGCAGGAGGGGGTCAAGGCGTTCCTCGAGAAGCGGCCCGCGGCGTGGGTGGAAAAGGTCGAATGACGCGCCGCTTCGACAAGATTCTCATCGCGAACCGCGGCGAGATCGCGTGCCGCGTCATCCGGACGGCCCGCGCCGAGGGTTACCGCACCGTCGCGGTCTACAGCGACGCGGACGCCGGCGCGCCGCACGTAACGATGGCGGACGAGGCTGTACATCTCGGACCGTCCGTCGCCGCGCAGTCGTACTTGAACATCGATCGCGTCATCGCCGCGGCGAAGCACACGGGCGCGCAGGCGATCCATCCCGGCTACGGGTTCCTGAGCGAGAACCGTGCCTTCGCCGAGGCCTGCGCGCAGGCCGGCATCGTCTTCATCGGGCCGCCACCCGCCGCCATCCACGCGCTCGGCAACAAGGCCGAGGCGAAGCGGCTCGTGCGCGCGGCGGGCGTGCCTTGCGTACCCGGGTACGAGGGCGAGAAGCAGGACGACGCCACGCTGAAGGCCGAGGCGAAAAAGATTGGATTCCCCGTCTTGCTCAAGGCGTCCGCGGGCGGCGGTGGACGCGGCATGCGGCGCGTGGCGTCGGAGAACGAACTGGACGAAGCCCTGCGCGGCGCGCGGTCCGAGGCGAAAAACTCGTTCGGCTCCGGCGACCTCATCGTCGAAAAACTCATCGAACACGCGCGGCACGTCGAGATTCAGATCCTCGCCGACGAGCACGGCCACTGCATCCATCTCGGCGAGCGCGACTGCTCGGTCCAGCGCCGTCACCAGAAGATCATCGAGGAATCGCCGTGCCCCGCGATGACGCCGGAGCTGCGCCAGGCCATGGGCGCCGCCGCGGTGAACGCCGCGCAGTCCGCGGGCTACGTGAACGCCGGCACCGTCGAGTTCCTGCTCGACGACGACGGCAAATTCTACTTCCTCGAAGTGAACACGCGCTTGCAGGTTGAACACCCGGTCACGGAAATGGTCACGGGATTGGATCTAGTCGCGTTGCAGTTGAGCGTTGCCCAGGGCGACCCGCTGCGGCTGGCGCAGGACGATGTCGAACTCGACGGCCACGCCATCGAGGTGCGGTTGTACGCCGAAGACCCGTCGGCAGGGTTCGCGCCGCAGGTCGGCCGCGTGCTGCGATGGGAATCGCCGGAGCCGCTCGGCGTGCGCGTGGATCACGGCCTCGCAAACGGCTACGTGGTCTCGCCGTTTTACGATTCAATGCTTGCCAAGATCATCGCCGCCGGTGCAACGCGCGATGAGGCGCTGGACCAGCTCGATGCGGCGCTCCGCGAGACGCTCGTGCTGGGAATCCGGACGAACGCCGCGCTTCTGCGCCGCATCGTCCGGCATCCGGAATTCGTTTCGGGCAACGCGCACACGAGCTTCCTGGACAACTCCCGCATTCTCGACGAGCACGACGACGCTCCGGACGCGTTGCACTGGCTCGTCGCGGGCGCGGCTTACATCGAGCGAGCGGCGCGCAACGTGCCTGGGTTGTTGAAGGGTTGGCGATCGACCGGGAATGCGTTCGTACGGTTGCGGCTGGCGTGGAACGATCAGGTGTGTCCGCTGAATATCTCCATGAATAACAACTCATATGCTCTGGAGCACGCCGGTCAGCGTGCCCAAGTCCTCGTGACGCATTTCGACGACGACACGCTGCGCATCCAGTCCGGCGACCATTCAGAGTCCGCCCGTTTCGCCTTCGATGGCGACCGCCTGCACCTGAGATTCCGCGACCGGACAGACTCGTTCACCGACGTGACCTATGCCCCGCCGGAGACTTCGGCTGCTGCGGGCGACGGTGTCATCAAAGCGCCGATGGTGGGCCAGGTCGTGCGCGTAAACGCCCAGCGCGGCGCGGCCGTCGCCAAAGGCGCGATACTCGTCGTCATCGAGGCGATGAAAATGGAAAACCAAATCGTTGCGCCCTACGACGGCGAAGTCGAGTCGATATCCGTCGCCGTGGGCGACCAGGTGGACGCGAATCAGTTGCTGATGAAACTCGCGGCGAAGACGGGGAACTAATGCCAAACAAAACGATCAACATCGGCGGCGCATCCGGGTTCTGGGGCGACACAACGATCTCGACACCGCAATTGCTCGCGTCGGGCAAGCTGGACTATCTCGTCTTCGATTACCTCGCCGAGATCACAATGTCCATCATGGCGCGCGCGCGCGCGAAGGAGCCCGACCAGGGCTACGCGCACGACTTTGTATCGCAGGTCCTGAAAAACGCACTGCCCGAACTCGCGCGGCAGAAGGTAAAAGTCATCTCAAACGCGGGCGGCGTTAACCCGATCGCCTGCGGCAAGGCGATCGAGGCGCTGGTCAAGGAACTCGGACTCGGTCTCAAAGTCGCGACGGTCGTCGGCGACGACCTCATGGGCCGTGTAGATGAGCTGCGCGCCGCGGGCACGCGCGAGATGTTCTCCGGCGCGCCGATGCCTTCGAGATTCATGAGCATGAACGCCTACCTCGGCGGGTTCCCAATCGCGGAAGCGCTGGCCAAAGGCGCAGACATCGTCGTCACCGGCCGCGTGGTGGACAGCGCGGTCACGCTCGGGCCGTGCATCTACGAGTTCGGCTGGAAGGAGACCGACTACGACCAGCTCGCGCAGGGCAGCCTCGCGGGCCACATCATCGAGTGCGGCGCGCAGGCGACGGGCGGCCTGTTCACCGACTGGGACACGACCGGCGATTGGTCGAACATCGGCTATCCCATCGCGGAGGTCGAGCAGGACGGGTCATTCACGATCTCCAAGCCGGACAATACCGGCGGCCTCGTCAGCCGCCAGACTGTCGCCGAGCAACTCGTCTACGAAATCGGCGATCCGCAGGCATACATCCTGCCGGATGTCGTCTGCGATTTCGCGGGCGTATCCATCGAGGACGTGGGGGAGAACCGCGCGCGGGTTTCCGGCGCCAGGGGACTCCCGCCCACCGACACCTTGAAAGTCTCCGCGACCTATGCCGACGGTTTCCGTCTCGGGACATATCTGTCCATTCGGGGCATCGATGCCGCGGGCAAGGCGCAGAAGACCGCCGACGCCGTGCTGAAACGCACGCGCGGTATCCTGAAGAAGATGGGCGCGCCGGATTTTTCCGAGGTCAGCATCGAGATTGTCGGAACCGAAGCCGGTTACGGGCCGCACGCGCGCGTCGCAAGACCGCGCGAAGTGATACTCAAGCTCGCCGCGAAGCATCCCGTGCAGGATGCGTTGGGCTTGCTGCTGCGCGAGCTCACCTCCTCGGGCACGTCCATGTCGCCCGGCACTTCGGGCATGGGTGGCAACCGCGCGAAGCCATCCCCGGTTGTACGGCTGTTCTCATGCACCGTCGACCGCGCGACGGTGACACCCGAGATCGTGATGAACGACGAACGCACGCCGCGGCCGTTCTCGAAAGGCGAGCGATTCGATGCGTCGCGTGTCCAGCGTCCGTCAATCGCGCTCGAACCGACGCCGGCCGGAAAGACGGTCGAAGTGCCGCTCGTGAAAATCGCCCACGGCCGCAGCGGCGACAAGGGCAACGACTCGAACATCGGAATCATCGCCCGCAAACCCGAGTACTACGGGATCATCCGTCGCGAACTCACCCCCGCGCGCGTGCGCGATCACTTCGCGTACCTGATGACCGGCGACGTCGAGCGCTACGACTTGCCGGGCATCCACGGTGTTAACTTCCTGTTACATGAGTCGCTCGGCGGCGGCGGCATCGCCTCGCTCCGCAACGACCCGCAAGGAAAGGCCTACGCCCAGATTCTGCTCGATATTCCGATCGCCGTTCCCGAGTCGGTCGCGGCCCGTCTCGCCTGACTGCTCCGCGAACGCGCAGAGTCGTGTAACCGATTGGTGAATCGAACTCCGAGTTGCCAGGCCCGCGCCGCGCAGCAGAATCGCTTTTCCATGCCATCGACGCGCCGCCGCCGTCTATAATGTCCGGGTGGCTGGATCGTTCACCCCTGACGCGCGAGCGATGGCATGAATTCTGTCAACGACGAGACCACGTGCGATCTTCAAGCGACGGACAACGCATCCGTCACGGCGTCGTGGGCGTATATGCAACAGGTCCTCGACGATGCGCTCGACGCGGTGCGCGGCGCGCGCGAGAAAAACGCTGTCATGGCCGAGACCATCGAACAGTACAAGACCCGCGTGATCGATCTCGAGGACCAGTGCAGGATGCTGCAGTCGCGAGTCCATTCCGTTCAGGACGAGGCGGAACGCACGGACGAAGCGATCGGCATGTTCCGCCGCGAGAACGAATCTCTCGTGAAGCGATACGACAAGGCGGTCGCGAGTCTGGTGGCATACAACGACGCCATGAAACACACGCGCCGGCTCGAAGTGCGCATCACCCGGATCACCGAGGCGTTTCGCCGGCTCGATAAATCGGTCGCCGAGGCCCAGGCGCATTACGGGCAGGACGCCGGCTCGCGCGAACAGCTTTCCGAAGAATTGAATTTTGCGCGAGACGTCGCACTCGAACAAATCCGGCGCGCGTTCCAGGGCGTTCACCTCGGCACCGACGCGAAGCCCGCCTGCGAACCCGCGGCGCGATAATTCCGCCGAACGGATCCGCCGCCCCCGCATCGCAAATGAAGCCGCAAAGGTTTGCGCTATACTCACGCGCGTTTGTGGAGAGCCGGCGTTGAATGAACCTCACCAGACACCGCGACCGCGGAGGTCGTGGCTGCTCGTCCTCCCGACGCTCGTGGTCACACTCGGCCTGATCGTCGCCGTCGAAGGCGTCTCCGCGTTCATGAACCGCGCCGCGGGCGAAGGCGTCTGGCCGGTCCTCTTCGACTATAAGGAATTGCTGCGCGCCCGGGGCGCCGTCCGGCAGGAAGGGGGGACGCAAACGGTGTCTCTACTGGACCCCCATCTGGGCTACGAGCGCGAATACGACGTCCTCGCCAAACTCGGCGACTCCTATCTACCGGGATTCGTAATCTACGGCGACCCGGCGAGCGAATCCGCGCTGCGCATCGTCACCCTTGGCGGATCGACGACGGACCCGACCGACCCGAATAACTGGCCGGAGCGGCTGCACCAACTGTTGGCTGACCGCGGTGTCGAAAGTGTCGTGTTTAACGGCGGCGTCTCCGGATTCTCATCCAGTCAGGAATTGTTCAAACTCATCCGCGACGTGCTTCCGCTCGCGCCGGACGTCGTCGTGACGCTCGATGGCGTGAACGATGCCGGTTACGTGCACGCCGTACCCCGCCATCCCATGGTCCATCCGTACCAGGAACGCATGCTCCGCGAGCTGCGCGGCGAACGGTCGCCCATCGTCATGCCCAATCTGTTCCGCGCGTGGCAACGCTGGCGTGCGGCGCGATCGCCGGCCTACTACCGCGTCTCCGGCGTGAATTACGGGCCGCCCGGCGACCAGACCGACGCCGAACAATGGGAGCGCAACGTGCGGATGATGAACGCCTGCGCCTCGGCCGATGGCGCTCGCCTGATTTGCGTACTGCAACCCGTCCTGGGTATCGGCGATTATTCGCCGAGCACGCGCGAGGCGGAGCTCTTCGACGACGCGACGCGCCTCTTCGGCGGACAGTACCTGGAAAAACTGAACGGGTTCTACGAGTCCGCGAAGGCACGAAGCGAATCGCTCGACTACGTTTACGATTTCACGGAGTTGTTCGCCGGCGAAACCGAGATGTATCGCGACGCCCGGCACCCCAATGCGGACGGCTATCTCAAGATCGCCGCGGCTGTCGCCGGCTTAATCACTCAGGGCCAGTAACTCAGCCGCCCTGTAAACGCCCCAGCGCGGCCGCGGCGAGCGCATTGTGCTGGTTCGCCGCGATCGAGTAGGACTGAACGGCGTTCTCCCGCTCGCCCAGTTCCTCCTCGCGCACGCCCCTCCAGAACCTCACGTCGGCCGCGTCGCCAAATTCCTGTATCTCCGCCGCTATACGCAATGCATGGTCAACTCGTCCCAGGACCAGAAGCGCCCGCACAAAGTCGATCGAACTTTCGTCTGTTCGAGTGAGCACGGCCGAGTCCAGCGGCCTGAGCGTCTTTCGCGCCTCCCGTTGTTTCGCGGCAAAGTAATCGCTCGAATCCCGCGTCCCTGCTTCGGCGACCTCTTCAAACTCCGCGCGCATCGCCGCGAAATCGCCGCGAGCAGCCGCCAGTTGAGCGAGATAGTAGTGTGCGTCCGCGGAACGCGGCAGGCGTGCGACTACGGATGCCAGGGAATCGGCGGCCTCACGAAGTTTTCCGTCCGCGATGCGCGCGCGCACAAGAAGCAGCTGCGCTCCGGCGTCCGCCTCGTCTGCGCCACCGGCAAGCCCTTCCGCCGCAACGTCCATCGCCCCGCCCGTGTCCCCGCGCGCAATCATGGCGTCGATCAACAGGCCGCGCACCCGGGTCGAAGAAGGGTCGATTCGCAAGTAGTCGCGAAGCTGTTTCTCGGCCCACTCGCCCTCGAGCCGTTCGAAACGATGGACCTGGTTGGCCTCGAACACGCCCAGGACCAATTGGTGGCCGAATTGCGAATACAGCCACGTCGCCGAGACGAAGGCGGCGAGCAGAATCCCGGTCAGCGGGACGGCGATCCGATGAACGCGGAAGGCGCCTGCATCCACCGGGCGAGCCCTAGCGGGGAGCCGATGGGTTGTTGTGGAAGAACCGATTCCCCGTCGCGATGAACGACTCGTCGCTCTCGTAGATCGCGAAAACGAGCTTCATCACGCGATACGCGTCGTCCGACGTGCCGCAGGCCACCGCCTTGCCCGTCAGGCAGCTCTCCACGAAGTCGTTAATCTCCAATTCCCACGACGGGTCATTGTCGAAGTACACGACCTCCTCCGTCGGCTTGCCGACGGCGAACCCCTCGTCAAACCGGTTCCGTGCGACGGTAATCGTTTCGTCGCCGTAGCTGCGCGACGAGGAGAGGATGCCGTTCACCGACAAGTAACCCTGCGAGAGATACAACTCGAGATTGAACCGGTGCTTCCACTGCGTGCTCGAACTGTGCAGCATCGCCACGCGCCCTTCAGCGTCTCGCAACAGCGCAAACGCGTTGTCCTCGACCTCGATCGGCCAATACGACGTGCCCACCATGCCCTTCACTTCGATGAAGTCGCCGCAGAAGTATCGAAACAGGTCGAGCATGTGGATGCCCTGATCGAGCAGAATCCCGCCGCCCGCCGTTTCCTTGCGACTGCGCCACACCTGCTCGAATCCATGCCCCCCCGCCTTGCCGTAGATGCCACGCATCCACAGCAGATGCCCGAGCCGCCCACCCTCGATGATGCGCTTGGCCTCCATGATCCCCGCGTGATAACGGTGGTTGAATCCGAATTTCAGCTTGAGTTCCGGGTGTTGCCGCTCGACGCGGATGATTTCCTCGATGTCTTGCACGGTCCGCCCCGGCGGCTTCTCGCTGAAAACGTGCTTGCCCGCCTGTAGCGCCTCGATGATCGCCACCGGCGTAATCGAGTTCGGCGTCGCGACAAACACCGCGTCCACGTCCGACGCGATGACGTCGCGCCAGTCCGTCGAACACTTGACGCCCGGGTATTCGCGGAACAACTCCGTGTTCGGATCCGCGCCGTGCGTCACCGTCGTTGACTTGTGCCGCAGCAACTCGCGAAACCGAATCGCGCCCATCTTGCCCAGCCCGATGATGCCGCACGTCATCGAGTCGCTCATGACGCCGGCTCCCTGCGCGACGCAGCAACCCGCGCGTGCGAACTCAGCCGGTGCTTCTGCAAATACTCCTGGAAATCGCTGTGCGCCAGCGTGCCGCGTTCCTCGAGCAGGTATCGAACGAACCGGGGCAACTGGATCGTCGAATCATTGCGCGCCGCGTGCACGACCAGCTCAATGTCGATCTGTCCCGGCGTGCTGAGCTCGACCGTATGCAGCCCCCCGCGCTCGATGAGGCGCGTGATGCCTTCAATCGACAACAGGTTCAGATGCTCCGGCACAAAAATGTATGGCGTCTTGTCCCACAAGACCTGGAGGTCGAACCCGCTGATCGTCCGCGTCGTCAGGAAGAACATCCCTCCAGGTTCGAGCATCTGCGACGCCGTCCGCACCAACTCGAGCGGAGAAAACTGATTCTCGAGCTGCTGGAACGCGGTAACCGCGCCCGCGTTCTCGATCGGTTCGCTCAGAATCTCGACGCCGCGCGCGCGGAATTCGTCCTCCAATCCCGGCAATGGATTGAGACTGTAGAGTTTCGTGAAGAGATCGAGACGGGCCACCTCGTCAAAGATCGCCGGCGAGTTCGTGCCGATGTCCACGTATGCGCGCGACCGGCTAGTGCCGTGTTCGTCGAACAGCCGGCCCATCCAGTTCGCGTGCGATCGAAGCAGACGCGATCGCCGCGCCTCCTGCGTCGCCTTGGCAAAATGCTGCACGCGATACGCGCTCGCCGCCGATTTGCGGTAATACTCCGCGAGCGCGGCCTTCGTCGGGCGCGGCGAGACAAACACACTCCCGCAATCGTGCGCGAGGTTGTAGCGGAAGCCGTCCTTCTCGAACGCGAAGCTGCTGTCCCGCGAGTCCGTCGCGGGATTGGCCACTTCGACCAGCGCCGACGCATCGCCGAAAAATTGCTTCGCGTCCTTCACCGAGAGGCGCTTGAACTCGGACAGCAACGCCGGCGGACGAATCTCCGCCTCATGCAGTTCCGGGGTGACGACAACGTGCTTCATGTGATCGGGGGATAGTATAGAGGAATAACTGGACGGAGTGAGAGAACTTGGACCAGCGGCCTCTTCGTCCCGAAACAGTCCCGGGCGTTTCTCACCGACCGCGCGACGACTCGTAACTCGTTGCGTTGCAGTCTAATCCGCAGCATCCAGAATTGCAACACTCACGCTGATTTTCCCCTGATATCGACGGTTTACCGATAGTCATCCGGCAGGGCTTCCAGCGCATCGGAGTGCATTCCGCGGAGGTCATTTTTCCCTCAGGTGAGCTCGAAACGCGACGGTTCAAACACGATCAATTCGCCATTGAGAGATCGTCCGAGTATTCGGCGTCGCGCGATTCCGATGATGCTCACAGGTTAATCAATCGATTTCCCGCCGGATTGGAGGACGCCGTTACGTGAGCAGACTGCTGCTGCTGTCGATCGAATGAACCGGCGGTCTGTTGAGGGTATGGCCGATTCTGAACTAGAATGCACGGCTAGTCTATTCCGCGTCGGAGGGCGCATGGACGAGACTCCCGTGCCGATTTCTTCGCTCCCGACGACTTCCGCGAATGATGTCCTGTCGCGGTTCGTGGTGGATATCGCTCCCGGTCTGGTTTGGAGTTCGACGCCGGACGGGTCGATCGAGTTTCTGAATCAAGCCTGGGCTGACTACACGGGTCTGCCGACGGGGGAAATCCGGGACTGGGGCTGGATTTCGTCCAACCTGATTCATGCCGACGACGTGCGATCGCTAGTGGACACGTGGCGCACGCTGGAGGCTTCGCCGCGGCCCGGCCAGCTCGAAGCGCGGGTGAAGCGCGCGGATGGCGAGTACCGCTGGTTTTTGTTCCAGGCGAAACCGGACCTCTCCAGCAACGGTGCCCCTGCGAAGTGGTATGGCACGGGCATCGACATTCAAGACCGGCGGCGGTCCGAAGCGTTGCTCGACGCGGAAAACCAGATCCTCGGCATGATCGGCAAGGGCTATCCGCTCACCTCCGTGCTCGACGCTCTGTGCCGCGTCGTGGAGGAATTCTCGACGTGTTCGATAGCGTCGATTCTGATTCTGGATCCGATCTCGAATCGGTTGTCGATTGGCGCTGCTCCGTCGCTACCGGATACGTACAAGTTGGCGGTGGACGGCGCCCCGGCGGATCCGACGCTGGGCTCCTGTGGCGCTGCGGTCCACCGTCGCGAACAAGTCATCTCCGCGGACATAGCGAACGATCCTCACTGGGCGGGGTTTCGCGCGGTCGCGCTGGCCAGTGGTCTGCGCGCGTGCTGGTCGTCTCCGATTATTTCGGCTGACGGTACGGTGCTGGGGACGTTCGCCATTCATTCGCGCGAGCCCCGTTCGCCGTCGGCGGACGATCACGCACTCATCGATCAGATCACCCACCTGGCGACCATATCGATCGAGCGTACGCGTGCGCGCGAGGCGCTATCCCGGAGCGAGGCACACCTGGCCGAGGGGCAGCGGCTGAGCCTTACGGGCAGCTTCTCCTGGCGGCCGGACAGCGACAATCTGTGGTGGTCCGCTGAAATGTATCGGATATACGAAGTGGAAGAAACGGCAACGCCGACGCTCGAACTCGTCCGCGGGCGTATCCATCCTGAAGATCGGACGATGTGGGATGACCTCCTTTCCAGGGGCTCCCGTGACGGACTCGATTTTTCGATTGAGTACCGGCTTCTATTCCCGAGCGGCGCCATCAAACACATCCGTGTGTTCCTGCGCGCGCGAACCACCGAGACCGGCGAGCTCAGCGAGTACTACGGCGTGGTCATGGACGTGACGGAGCGGGTCCATGCAGAGGAGCGGATCAGGCGGAACGAGCGCGAATCGCGCGAAATCGTCGATGCAATTCCCTATCCGATCAGTGTCATCTCGATCTCCGGCGACGTGCAATATGCCAACGAGTCCGTGCTGCGGCTGTTCGGTCTGACGAACGAGGAGGTGATGTCGGGCGCGCTGATCGATCGGATGCACCCGGAAGATCGCGCCGCCGTGCGGGACCACGTGAACCGCGCGATTACTCAACCCTTCTCGTTCGAGTCCGAGTACCGGATGCAGATGGCGGATGGCCGATACCGGTGGTATTTGAACCACTTCAAGCCGATGCTTGACGAGCAGGGCGGCGTGCTTCGGTGGTATGTCTCGGGGGTGGACATCGACGAGCGAAAGCAGGAAGAAGAACGCATCCGCAGTGAAAACGTGGCGCTTCGCGAGGAACTCGACGCCAAGCACATGTTTGAGGAAATCGTGGGCATATCGCCTTCGCTTCGCGCTGTACTGGCGCGGGTCGATCAGGTCGCGCGGACCGATTCGACCGTGCTGATTACGGGCGAGACCGGCACGGGAAAAGAACTGGTCGCCCGCGCGATTCACAAGCGTTCGAACCGCGCGGGGCGCGCCTTCGTGACGGTGAACTGCGCTGCTTTTCCGCCTTCACTCGTCGTTTCCGAGTTGTTCGGTCATGAAAAAGGCGCGTTCACGGGTGCCGTACAGCGGCGGCTGGGTCGGTTCGAACTTGCGGAAGGCGGAACGCTTTTCCTTGACGAAGTGGGCGAGTTGCCGATCGAAACCCAGGTTCTGCTGTTGCGCGTGCTCCAGGAGCGAGAGTTCGAGCGCGTCGGCGGAAACGACCCAATTCGCATCGACGTGCGCATCATTGCCGCGACGAACCGGGATCTGCAGGCCCTGATTGTGGGCGGGAAGTTTCGCAGCGATTTGTTCTACCGGCTGAACGTCTTTCCGATCGATCTTCCCGCGTTGTCCGATCGCGCGGATGACATTCCCTTGCTTGTGGAGTACTTCGTAGGCCGGTACGCCGCACGGGCGGGCAAGCGGTTTCGCGGCATCAGCCTGAAGACGCTGGAGCTGCTCACCTCGTACCCCTGGCCGGGCAATATTCGCGAATTGCAGAACGTGATCGAGAGGTCCGTGATTGTTTGCGACACGGAGGAGTTCACCGTGGACGCGAGCTGGCTGTCACAACAGCCACCGCTGCCTGGAGCGGCCAGCCGCAAGCTTTCCACGAAGGTTGCCGATCATCAGAAGCAACTGATCGAAAAGGCGCTGGCCGATTCGAAGGGCCGCGTCGCGGGCCCGCGTGGCGCCGCGGCAAAGCTCGGCATGCCGCCCTCCACGCTCGACTCGAAGATTCGTTCTTTGCGAATCAACAAAAATCGCTTTCGCGCGGACTAAACGTATTCGATCCGCGACATTGCCGTTCGTAACACCACGCTAACGCAGCGGTCATCGTTCAAGAACCGTGCCGTCGGTTTCTCGACGAATTTCTCACCGCTTTTCGAAAATTTTCGAAATCTCGTGCCGCGATTTTCGTGTCCCTTCCATCACCAAACGACTTACGACTGGCACGGCGATTGCCCTACACGCGATCGCAATTCGTTTGAGTGTTCCCGATGCGAGTTACGCAGGAGAACGAGACATGGCAACAACTACGAATCCAGCGGAAGGCGCGTTGGGTCAGAGCGTAAAGGTCATTTACACCGCCAAGACACACACCACCGGCGGCCGGGAGGGAGGAACGTCCCGTACGTCTGATGGGCGGCTCGATGTGAAACTCACCGTGCCCGGTACGCCCGGCGAGGGGACCAACCCTGAACAGCTCTTTGCCGTTGGCTGGTCGGCTTGCTTCACGAGCGCCATCAAGCTGGTGGCGTCGAAGAAAAAGATCAAGCTGCCCCCGGCCTTCGCCACGGACGCGGAGGTGGACCTCTGCTCGGGTTCCGATGGGTATTTTCTGCGGGCGCGACTCAACGTGAGTTTGCCCGGCGTGGATCTCACCGTTGCGCAGGAGATCGTCGAGGGCGCGCACCAAATCTGCCCGTACTCGAAGGCGACGCGCGGCAACATCCAAGTCGACCTTAACGTAGTTTGACGATCTCCGTTGGGCCTCACGATGCCGGATTCGATATCAAAGCATAGCGCGGCCGTTGCGATGCCCAAGGGGACCCGGCATCTGGAGTCGCTGAAACGTCTCGCAACGGGCGAACTGCCGGGCCCGCCGGTGGCCGACCTGATTGGGTTCCACCCGACGCGGGTCGAGCTAGGCGAGTGTGACATGGAAATGCACGCGGAGCGGCGCCACGCAAATCCCATGGGCACGTTGCACGGCGGGATTCTGTGCGACTTCGCGGATGCCGCCATGGGCATCGCGCTCTCGACGACGCTCGAAGACGACGAGACGTTTACGACGTTGGACATTTCGATGAATTTTTTCAAGCCGATCTGGGACGCGCGGATACTCGCCGGCGCGCGCGTGACGCGCCGGACGCGGTCGATTGGCTTCATCGAATGTGAGATTACGGACGAGAAGGGCAGCCTCGTCGCCAAGTCGTTCAGTACGTGCATGGTGCTGCGCGGCGACATGGCGAAGGGACGCTGATAAACCATTCAACCTGGGAGGAAATGTGTAATGGCACACGAAACATCGAGTCAACCGGGCTTGTCGCGTCGAAACGTTCTGATGGGCGGCGCGGCAGCCGTCGGCGCTGCGCTCGCCGTGTCGTCCGCGGGCACGGCGGAAGGCGCAGCGAGAGGCGCAAAAAAAGGCGATCGTACCGTGAACACGGTGACGGTCGCGGACGGGACGTCGATCTACTTCAAGGACTGGGGCAGCGGCCAGCCCGTTGTGTTTAGTCACGGTTTTCCGCTGAGCTCGGACGACTGGGAAGCGCAGATGATTTTCCTTGCCGACCGGGGTTACCGGTGCATCGCGCACGACCGCCGCGGGCACGGTCGCTCGAGCCAGCCGTGGAACGGCAACGAGATGGATACCTATGCGGACGACCTGGCGACGCTTGTCGAATCACTCGATCTCGAGGACGCCGTGCATGTGGGCCACTCGACGGGTGGCGGCGAAGTCGCGCGCTACATCGGACGGCACGGAACGAAGCGAGTCGCCAAGGCAGTCCTCATTGGAGCGGTGCCGCCGATCATGGTGAAGTCGCCGACGAATCCCGGGGGTACGCCCATCGAAGTGTTCGATGGACTGCGCGCCGCCTCGCTCAAGGATCGGTCGCAACTCTACAGGGACTTCGCGAGCGGCCCGTTCTACGGGTACAACCGGCCCGGCGCGAAGCCGTCACAGGGCATCATCGACAAGTTCTGGATGCAGGGGGTCATGACGGGACACAAGAGCGCGTACGACTGCATCAAGGCATTTTCCGAAACGGATTTTACGGAGGACCTCAAGAAGTTCGACGTCCCGACGCTCATACTGCATGGCGACGACGACCAGATTGTGCCGATTGGCGCTTCGGCGCTGCTGACGGAGAAGCTCGTCAAGGGAGCACAACTCAAAGTGTACAAGGGCGGATCGCACGGCATCTGCACGACGCAGGCGGACGAAGTGAACGCGGACTTGTTGGCGTTCATCAAATCCTGAACCACTCGTCTGACCAACAAGACTAGACTTGACGCAACCAGGAAGGAGATTGAAATGAACCGTATGTGGATCGGAGCGACTGTGATTTTGGTAATGCTGGCGCTCGCGCCGGACGTGTTGGGACAGGACCGCGAGAGACAGCCGATTCCGGGTTTGTCTCGCCAGCCCAGCGAAGCGGCGTCGAAGGTGCTGCTCAATCCGAACGACTCAGTGATTCTGCTGCTCGACCATCAGACCGGGCTGTTTCAGACGGTCAAGGACGTACCGGTCGCGGAACTGCGCAACAACACCATCGGCCTGGTGAAAATCGCGGAGCAGGCCAAGGCGCCGATTATCATGACCGCGTCCGAACCCAATGGTCCGAACGGTCCGCTGATGGACGAACTGTTGCAGTTGGGTTCCAAAGCGCAATACGTCCCGCGCAAAGGCGAGATTAGCGCGTGGGACAACGCGGATTTTGTGAAGGCGGTCGAGGCGACCGGACGCAAGACGCTGGTCATCGCCGGGGTGTGGACCAGTGTGTGCGTGGCGTTCCCCGCGCTGCAGGCGAAGGCGGACGGATACAACGTCTACTTCGTCACGGACGCCTCGGGCGATCCGAGCGTGATGGCGTCCCAGACGACGATTGCGCGGATGGCGCAGGCCGGAATCATTCCGGTGTCCACGAACGCGGTGCTGTGCGAATTTCAGCGGACGTGGAACCGGCCGGATGCGGCGCAATGGGGCGCGATCTACAACCATCTCGTGCCGAATTACCGCGCCGTCTACGAGAGCTATCTGAAGGCGCAGGAAGCGGCGAAGGCCAAGTCGTAGCCGAGACCCGGACGGAGCCCGCGCATGACCGCTCGATTCCTGATCGCGCTCGCGATGGCAATGGCCATCGTTGCGGTCGGCGCATCGGCGCACCCGGCAGACCTGGTCGTCGTCAATGCGGACGTGTACACGATGGACGGCGCGCGGCCGCGCGCGACAGCGTTCGCGGTGAAGGACGGCCTGTTCGTCGCGGTGGGCGATGACGCCGCCGTTGCGGCGTACCGCGTGGAGAGCGGGCGAACGATCGACGCGCGGGGCCGCACAATCATTCCGGGCTTGAACGACTCGCACCTGCACGTCGTGCGCGGCGGCCGGTTCTACAACCTCGAACTGCGCTGGGACGGTGTCGACTCGCTCGAGCGTGGACTCGAAATGATTCGCGAGCAGGCAAAACGAACGCCCGAAGGCCAGTGGGTGCGCGTCATTGGCGGGTGGTCGCCCTACCAGTTTCGCGAACGTCGCATGCCGACCGTCGCGGAACTGAACGAAGCGTCGCCGGATGCGCCGGTGTTCGTGCTGTTCCTCTACAGCCAGGGATTGCTGAACGCGGCGGGCGTGCGGGCGTTTGGGCTGACACCGGAAAGCGTTCCGCCGCCAGGAGGCCGTTTCGAGTTTGTCGAGGGCGGCGGTGCAATTCTGCACGCAGAACCAAGTCCGGCGATCCTCTACACGACGATCGCGCGACTGCCGCAGCTCTCGGCGGACGATCAGGTGAACTCTACGGAGCATTTTTTCCGCGAGCTGAATCGTTTCGGGCTCACCAGCGCCGTTGACACGGGCGGCGGCGGGCACGTGTATCCCGCGGACTATGCGGCGACGGCGGCCCTGGCGGCAAATCCAGGACTTCCGCTGCGCATCTCGAACTACCTGTTCGCGCAAGTGTCCGGCTCCGAACTGCAGGACTACGAACGCTGGACCACGAGCGAAAAACTGAATCACAACCTCGCGGTTGAGCGGTTGAACGGCTATTTGACCGAGGGAGCCGGTGAAAACCTGGTGTGGTCCGCGGGCGACTACGAAAACTTCCTCGCCCCGCGGCCCGAGTTGAAACCGTCAATGGAGACGGAGCTGTCCGCCGTGGTCCGGTTGCTCGCGGAGCGCGATTGGCCGATCCGGATCCATGCGACCTATGACGAGTCCATTACGCGGATCCTCGACGTATTCGAGCCCATCTTCGCCGAGACGGGATACACCGCGCGGTGGTGCATCGACCACGCGGAGACCGTCAGCACCGGGAACATCGCGCGCATCAAACGCCTCGGCGGCGGCGTGGCGATTCAGGACCGCATGGCCTTCGCGGGCGAAGCATTCGCCGAGAGATATGGCCGGAAGGCCGCGGCCTTCGCGCCGCCCCTGCGCGCAATGCTGGACGCTGGACTGCCGATCGGCGCGGGTACAGACGCCACCCGCGTGAGCAGCCACAACCCCTGGGTGTCGCTGTATTGGATGGTCACGGGTAAGACGGTCGGCGGTACGCGAATCGCCGCGCGCCAGAATCGGCTCACCCGTGCCGAGGCACTCGCGTTGTATACCGCCGGCAGTGCCTGGTTCAGCGGCGACGAAGACATTAAAGGGCGGATCGCTCCGGGTCAATACGCCGACTTCGCCGTGCTGTCCGCAGACTACTTCTCCATCGACGCGGAAGAGATCAAGGGCATCGAATCGGTACTAACGGTCGTCGGCGGCGACGTCGTCTACGCGGCGGCCCCCTTCGATAGTTTCGCCCCGCCGCCACCGCCGCCGGTGAGTCCGGCGTGGTCGCCCGTGGCCGTGTACGGCGGCTATCAGCAGGGTTCGTCGCTCAGCCTGGGAGATCGGACGGGGCTATGAAGAGAACGTCATCGGCGAGAATGCATCTGAATCCCCAACCGAACGATCTCGGGGACCAAGGCGTCGAAAATATATCCGACGCCCTACGGCCATTGCTGGCGGACGTGTTCACCCTCTTTCTCAAGACCAAGAACTTTCACTGGCATATGTCCGGGCCGTCGTTTCGCGACTACCACCTGTTGCTCGACGAACATGCATCCGAACTGATGGCCATGACCGATCCGATCGCCGAACGCGCGCGAAAGATCGGGGGCACGGCAATCCGGTCCATCGGCGACATCGCGCGACACCAGTGCCTGAAAGACAACAACAGCGAGTTCCTCGCGCCGGAGGAGATGCTGTTGGAACTGCTGGCCGACAACCGGCAGCTCGCGCGCTCGCTACGCTCCACGCACGAGATTTGCGAGCGGCACGGCGATGTGGCCACGGCGAGTCTGATCGAAAACTGGATAGACGAGACTGAGGGACGCGCCTGGTATCTTTCGGAAATCACGAGGGCGGAATGACTGATCACTGTCCGTCGCGGCGAATCACGCCTGGGAGGGCGAACGTGCTGAGCAACGTGGTCCGCACCGCCCCGGTGCTTGTACTGAGTGTGTTGCTGGGCGCGTGCGGCTCCCCGCCCGCGCCCCCGCCCATGCCGCCGCCGGCCGTGTCGGTCGCGCGACCCGTCGAGCGCCAGGTGGTCGAGTGGGACGAATACACAGGCCGCCTTCGCGCCATCGACAGCGTCGAGGTGCGGGCGCGCGTCAGCGGATACCTCGAGTCGATTCATTTCCAGGATGGCGCGATCGTCGAAAAGGGCGACTTGCTATTCGTCATCGATCCGCGGCCGTTCGAGGCCGTTCTGCGGGCGACGAGGGCGGAACTGTCACGCGCACAGGCCCGGCTCGATCTCGCGAACAACGACCTCAAACGCGCGGAGACGCTGCTCGAGGACCGGGCGATTTCCGCCGAGGACTACGACACACGAAGCAAGTCCGTTCAACAAGCGGCGGCGGAAGTCGAGGCGGCCCGCGCGAGCATCCAGAGCGCGGAACTCGACGTCGAATTCACGCACGTGCGCGCGCCAATCCGCGGCCGTGTCAGCCGGCACAATGTTAGCGTGGGCAATCTCGTGAGCGGCGGCTCGTCGGAATCCACGCTGCTCACTACCATCGTATCGCTCGATCCCATTCACTGCTACTTCGACGTGAGCGAACGCGCCATGCTCAAGTACACACGGCTCAACATCTCCGGCGTCCGGGAAAGCTCGCGCACCGAACCCAACACCGTCCTGATCAAACTCGCCGACGAGGATGCGTTCGGTCATGAAGGCGTGATGGATTTCGTGGACAATCAGATCGATCCCAATACGGGCACCTTACGCGGGCGTGCCGTGTTCCGCAACCCGGACGACCTGCTGCTGCCGGGACTCTTCGTCCGCATCCGCCTCATCGGTCTGGGCCGGTATCCGGCGATTCAGATCCCCGATTCCGCCGTGGTGACGGACCAGTCGCGCACCTTCGTGTACGTCGTGGACGAGGCGGACGCGGTCAGCATCCGCGAGGTGAAGCTCGGCCGGATGATCGACGGCTTGCGCGTCGTAGACGAGGGCCTGTCCACGCTCGATCTGGTCATTGTCGATGGAGTGCAGCGTGCGCGGCCGGGCCAGACGGTGACCGCGGAGCGCGTGGACATTGAACCCGCGGCCATCGAGACGCCCGAGGAACTGATGCGGCGCCTTCCCGTTGTCGAGTCGCTCACCGATCCGACACAGGAACCGCCCGCGCCATGAATATCCCGCGATTCTTCATCGACCGGCCCATCTTCGCTTTCGTGATATCGATTGTCGTCGTCCTCGTCGGCGGCATCGCGTACCTCGGCCTGCCCGTCGCCCAGTATCCCGAAGTCGCGCCACCCACGATCGTCGTCACCGCGGTCTACCCCGGTGCGAACGCCGCCACCGTGGCGGAAACGGTCGCCACGCCCATCGAGCAAGAAGTGAACGGCGTCGAAGACATGCTCTACATGCAGTCGAATTGCACCACCGACGGCCGCATGCAACTGACCATTACGTTCCGGCTCGGCACCGACCTGGACAAGGCGCAGGTCCTGGTGCAGAACCGCGTTGCGATCGCGGAGACGCGGCTGCCCGAGGAAGTCCGGCGGCTGGGCGTGACGACCGCGAAAAGCTCGCCCGACATCCTCATGGTCGTCCACATGCTTTCGCCGGACGATTCGCTGGACCAGCTCTACATCAGTAACTATGCGCTGCTGCAAGTACGCGACGTGCTCGCCCGCATCCCGGGGGTCGGCAGCATCAACATGTTCGGCGCGCGCGAATACAGCATGCGCGTCTGGCTCGACCCGGACAAGCTCGCCGCCATCGACCTCACCGCGCCGGACGTAGTCCGCGCGCTGCAGGCGCAAAACGTGCAAGTCGCCGCGGGCACGCTCGGCCAGCCGCCGATTCCGGCGGGCAGCGCGGCGTTCCAGCTCACGGTGAACGCGCAGGGCCGGCTGATTCAGCCCGAGCAATTCGAGGAGATCATCATCAAGACCGGCGCGGACGCGCGGTTCACGCGACTGCGCGACGTCGCGTACGTCGAGCTCGGGGCGCAGGATTACGTCACGAACAGCTACCTGAACAACCAGGCCGCCGTCGCACTGGTGATCTTTCAGCGGCCGGGGTCGAACGCACTCGCGACGTCCGAAGCGGTGCGCGAGACCATGGCCGGACTGTCGGAGTCCTTCCCGGAAGGTCTCGCGTTCGACATCGTGTATGACCCGACGGAATTCGTCGCGGAATCGATTCACGAAGTCTACAAAACGATCTACGAAGCGGTCGTGCTCGTGGTCCTCGTCATCGTGATATTCCTGCAGTCCTGGCGCGCGTCCATCATCCCGCTGTTCGCGATTCCGGTCTCACTTGTGGGCACCTTCGCCGTCATGCAGGCGCTGGGGTTCTCCCTGAACAATCTGACGCTTTTCGGTCTCGTGCTGGCCATCGGCATCGTGGTGGACGATGCCATCGTAGTTGTCGAGAACGTGCAGCGAAACATCGAGAAGGGGCTTCAGCCGCGTGAGGCCGCGCGCGTCGCGATGGACGAGGTCGGCGGCGCCATCGTCGCGATTTCGCTGGTGCTCACCTCTGTGTTCGTGCCCACGGCTTTCATCAGCGGCATCACCGGCCAGTTCTATCGGCAGTTCGCAATCACCATTGCGTGCGCCACCCTGATCTCGATGGTGAATTCGCTCACGCTGAGCCCCGCGCTCGCCGCGATCCTGCTCAAGCCCGAAGGGGCGAGTCATTCGCCGGCCGCGCGGCTCGGCGCGGCGCTCTTCGGCTGGTTTTTCCGGCTGTTCAACTGGGGCTTCGACCGTTCGACGAGTCTCTACGCCGGGGCGGTCGCGAGGCTGTTGCGCGTGAGCGTCATCGTGCTCATCGTCTACGTGGCGCTGCTCGGCGCGACGTATTCCATGTTCGGCCGCGTCCCCGTGGGATTCGTCCCCGAGCAGGACCAGGGCTACCTGATCGTCTCGATCCAGCTGCCCGACAGCGCCTCACTCGAGCGCACGGACGAGATCGTGAAGCAGGTCTCCGAGATTTGCCGGGAGACCCCCGGTATCCGGAACGCGGTCGCGTTCGCGGGGTTCTCCGGTGCGTCACGCACGAATGCGCCGAACGCCGCGGCGATTTTCACCGGCCTCGATCCCTTCGAAGAGCGCGTGGAACACGGATTGGGCGCGGTACAGATTATTCAGGACCTGCAGCACCGCGTCGGCGCGATCAAGGGCGCCTTCATCTTTGTGCTGAACCCACCGCCGGTGCCTGGCATCGGCACCTCGGGCGGATTCCAGATGCAGTTACAGGATCGGTCGGGCCGCGGCTACGCGATGTTGCAGTCCGCGACCGACGAATTGGTGGGCCGGGCAAACGCGGAGCCGGGCCTGGTCGCGGTGTTTTCCACGTTCCGGGCGAACACGCCGCAGCTCTACGCCGACATTGACCGCACGCGCGCCCAGATGCTGGATGTCCCGGTGGAAAGCGTCTTCGAAACGCTCAGGATTTATCTCGGCTCGGCGTACGTGAATGACTTCAACTTTCTCGGCCGCACGTTCCAGGTGCGCGCGCAGGCCGATGCGCCGTTCCGGCTGGAGATCGATGATGTGATGAACCTGCGGACGCGCAGCGCGACCGGCGCGATGGTCCCGCTGGGCTCCGTTCTGGGAATCCGCCCCGCGGCCGGGCCGGATCTCGTCACGCGGTACAACCTGTATCCCTCGGCCACGGTCAACGGTAGCACGCTGCCGGGGGTCAGTTCGGGACAGGGGCTCGCGGCGATGGAACGGCTGGCGGGCGACGTCCTGCCTCACGGATTCGGCTTCGAGTGGACCGGTCTCGCCTACGAGCAGAAGACGGCGGGCAACACGGCGACGATCGTCTTCCCGCTCTCCGTGCTTTTCGTGTTTCTCGTGCTTGCCGCGCTGTACGAATCATGGTCGTTGCCACTGGCGATCATCCTCATCGTCCCGATGTGCCTGTTGAGCGCGATTTCCGGTGTCTGGTTGCGCGGTCTGGACAACAACATACTCACGCAGATCGGGTTCGTGGTGCTGGTGGCGCTCGCATCGAAGAACGCCATTCTCATCGTTGAATTCGCCAAGGCGCAGGAGGATGAGGGCAAATCGCGATTCGACGCGACGGTCGAGGGGTCGCGGCTTCGATTGCGCCCGATCCTGATGACGTCGTTTGCCTTCATTCTGGGAGTCGTGCCGCTCCTGATCGCGACAGGACCGGCGGCCGAAATGCGCCGCTCGCTCGGCACGGCCGTCTTCTACGGGATGCTCGGCGTCACGTTCTTCGGCATTTTTCTGACGCCGGTCTTCTATTACGTGATCCGCTGGATCGCCGGGCTCAGGCGGCGGCCCAACGCCGACGCGGCGGGGACCAAGGTCGCGGAGGTAACGCAGCCATGAGGATTGTTTCAATCGGCGCACATCGCGCGCTCGCCAGCGCCCTGTGTGCGGCGATTCTGCCGGCGTGCCTCGTCGGTCCGGACTACGCGCGCCCCCAGATGGACGTTGCGCAGGCGTACGACAACACGCAGCGGCCGGTTTTTCGCGCCGACCCGATCGAGGCGGCATGGTGGACATCGTTCAACGATTCGCTGTTGACACGCCTCATCGGGGAAGCGTACGCCCGCAATCACGATCTGCGGATCGCGGACGCGAACCTCCGCGACGTGCGCGAATCCCTTCTGCAGGCAAAGCTCGACCGCTTTCCGGTCGCCCCTGCATCCGCGGGGTACAGCCGGGTGCGTCTCAGCGAGGTGGACGCGCCCGGCCTGAGCGCGAGCGATCGAACGACGGACCTGTTTTTCGCAGGATTCGACGCCACGTGGGAATTGGACGTATACGGCCGCGTGCGCCGTGCCGTCGAAGCGCGTCGCGCGGAAGTCGATCGGTTCGATGCCATTCGGCGCGACGTGATGGTATTGGTCTCCGCGGAAGTTGCGCGAAATTATTTCCAATTGCGTGGCGACCAGGAACGGCTGGGCGTGGCGCAGCGCAACGCGGAAAACCAGAAGAGCACGTACGACCTGACGGAATCGCTCCTCGAGGGTGGCCGAGGAACGGAGCTCGACACGGCACGGGCCCGCGCGCAACTGGAATCCACGCTCGCCACCATACCGCTGCTCGAAGCGGCCATCCGCCAGTCGATCTATCGCCTGAGCGTGCTGACGGGACAGCAGCCGTCCGCTCTCGTTGCGGAGTTGGCTCCGAGTGCGGCTCTGCCGGAGTTGCCGGCGATCATCCAGATCGGAGACCCGGACGCGCTCCTCCAACGGCGGCCCGACATCGAAGCGGCCGAACGCGCGCTCGCCGCCGCCACCGCCCGCATTGGCGTGGAAACGGCGGACCTGTTTCCTCGCCTGACAATCGAAGGATCCTTCGGCGTCGAAAGTGATTCGGTCGGCGAATTGTTCGAAGGCGGCGCGGGATTCTTCGGCATTGGGCCGAGGCTGCGCTGGGCCGCATTCGACCTCGCGCGGGTCCGCGCACAAATCCGGGCGGCCGATGCGCGGGCCGAGGCCGAGCTCGCGGTCTACGAAGTCACCGTGCTCGAAGCGCTCGAGGAAGTCGACGCGAGGTTGGTCCAGTTTCACGCCGAGCGCGTGCGCGGACACCACGTCCAGAATGCGAACGAAGCGAGCCGTCTGGCGGCGGATCTTGCCCGCAAACGCTACCAGCAGGGTGTCACGGATTTCCTGACGGTCCTCGACGCCGAACGCCGGCAGCTCGAAGCCGAGGACCAACTCGCCGACAGCCGCACGCGCAGCGCGACAGCACTGGTAGCGCTGTACAAGGCACTCGGCGGCGGTTGGGAATCGCAGACGAATGCTACCGCGGGCGCCGGCGAGTCAGCGCGCGCGAACTAGCCTCTCCGGCCACATCCGGCGCGGCCGATTCAGATGCGCAGCGTAGAAACGCGAACCATCTCCGAACTGGGACGAGATTTCTTGGCCATGCGATCCTCCACGTTCGCGAATCCGATAATTATCGGAATCGCTGTTGTGGTTGCGACCGCACCGCCCATGTGGCAGGTATACGCTAACTTGCGTATTCAGTCAGATTTAGAACTGGTCGGGG
>CAYPNI010000002.1:66535-68233 GCA_964411925.1 uncultured Nitrospirales bacterium | reverse complement strand
GCGGCCGCGCCCGAATACACACACACGCCAAACCGGAGTCGAAACGGCTCGCCCGCCTTCACGACGATCCGGCTGGACTCCGCGCCGGTGAACGCCCGGCGCCCAAACGGGTTCGCTACCAGCAGCCCGTAGTCGCGCGCGTGGAACCACGACGGCCGAAAATTGTCGGGGTGCGGCATCAGCACGATGCCTGTTCGCTCCCCATCGACCTCCCCAGAGTACTCCGCCCACCACGCAGTTTTCCCCCAGCAGCCTGCCTCGTTAATCATACCCTCGCTGTTCGTGATTTCGCCGCCCTTCTCGACCGTCATCGGCGTTGCGACGCGCACGCCCAACCCCATCTCTTCCTGATCGCCAAACGCGAAGTCCGCCTCGCTCTCGAACGTAGAATCGATCAGCAGAAATACGCCTGGATCGGACACGTGGATCGACACCGTTCGCGTTTCCGTGCAGACAACGCGGTCGCCATCCAGATAGGCATTTTTAGTCGAAAAGGTCCCAAATTCAGGCCCGGACGCGTGGCCCCGCAGAAACCATTGGTGCTCAACGCGGCCCTTGTTCCGCCAGAAATCGACTCCGTCGATGTCGCCGAACGCGAGCCAGATCCCCGGGTGCATCGTCGCGTGGTCGGTTGCATCGACGCCCTCGATGGGCGGATGGTTGCGGGTCACGAGCGCGCCATTCAGAGAATGCACGTCCGCGAAGTAGGGCCGCGCGACCACCTCGTCGCGAAACACATACCGCGCGAACGCCGCCCCGCCAATCTCGATCGCGACATGGTCCGCCTCGAACCTGAGCGCAACCTCCTCCGCATGCGCGCCCCACGCCGCGATCGCCGCCATAATCGTCAGCGAGCTTAGGCTCACTCCGCCTCTACGACGAGCAGGGTGCGCGACGAAGCAAACTCTTCGTCCCCATCGCGTCGAATAGGCGTCAGACCACGGGAAGCTCATACCCCGCCCGATACGTCCGCCCGAGCAGTTTCGTCGCGTCCGGATCGCCCCGGCACTCGACCGCCTCCGCGTCAAACACCAGCGATCGGCCCGCCCGCGTCGCCACGTTGCCCAGGTGACAGAGCGCCGCCGAAATGGCCCCTTCCTGCACAGGCGCGTTCAACATTCCAGGGTCGTTCGCGGCCACCGCATCGATGAAATTCTGCATGTGCCGGTGAAGGTCCGCGCCGCCGCCTAGCTTGCGCGGCGCCTCGCCGTTCAGCGTCACGATGCAGCCGTCTCCGCCGACATCCAGACGGCCCTTGTCGCCGTAGAAAATGTCGCCGTTCGTGTGTCCGTCCATCGGGTAGTTCGTCCAAAGACGCATCTCGTAGAGCAGGTAACAATCGTCGTACTCGTAGGTCACCACCTGCGTATCGGGCGTTTCGTGATCGTCGTCGTAAAACAACTGCCCGCCCGACGCGGTGATCCGCTTCGGATACCCGACGCCGAGGCCCCACCGCGCCACGTCGATCTGGTGAATCCCGTCGTTCGAGATGTCGCCGCAGCCAAGGTCCCAAAACCAGTGCCAGTTGTAGTGCCACCGGTTCGCCGTGAACGGTCGCAGCTCGCCCGGCCCCACCCACAGGTCGTAGTTGACGCCCTCGGGCGGCTGGGACTTGCCCGCGCGCCCGATCGGCTCGCGCAACTGATGGTTGATCGCCTTCGCCATCCGCACCTTGCCCAGCCCGCCGTCTCGCAGGAA
>CAYPNI010000002.1:0-66435 GCA_964411925.1 uncultured Nitrospirales bacterium | reverse complement strand
CGCCCGCCCTTGCTTCAACCGCTCAGGATCGATTTCCGCCAGCGCCACTACTTCGCAATTCTCCAGCGAACTGAACGTCCGCGTGTGCGTTCGGCCCTGACCGCCCACCCCGATCACCGCGTGTCTCACCTTACGCCCGGATACCTGCGCCCCCACCGTCCCGGACACCGCCGCCGCGGCCATCAGCGCCGCCCCACTCTGTATGAACTGCCGCCGGCTGTATGGACTCATCTTCGCGCCCTCCATCGATTCCCGCATTCTCAACCACCCCACGCTGCGAGTCAAAGCAAACTGGAAGCCGTGTGCTCACAGCCGCAGCCCTCATCGATCGCCGTACTCTATCCACTCGAAATCCCATACCTCCCCTGCTTCCCATTCTTCCCATCTCCCGCCCCGCAATCTGCTACCATTCGCCCCCAATCACCCGGAGGATTCACGACCCTTGCCCAACGCCTTCTCCATCGGCCTGCTGCAGCTTCAAATCTCCCCTGACCCGGCCAAAAACACGCAAAAAGCCCTCGAATGGGTCGCCAAGGCGGCGAAGGAAGGCGCGCAGGTCGTCTGTCTGCCCGAGCTCTACCGCACGCAGTATTTCTGCCAGAAGGAAGACGTCAACCTGTTCAACCTCGCCGAATCGATCAACGGCGAGACCGTCAGGTCGTTCCAGGCCGCTGCTGCGAAGCTCAAGGTCGCGGTAGTGGTCCCGGTGTTCGAGCGGCGCGCTGCGGGCGTCTATCACAACAGCGTCGTCATCATCGATGCCTCGGGCGAAGTCGCCGGCACGTACCGCAAGATGCATATCCCCGACGATCCCGCGTACTATGAAAAATATTACTTTGCACCCGGCGACCGCGGCTTCCAGGCCTTCGACACCCGGTACGGCCGCGTCGGCACGCTCATCTGCTGGGACCAGTGGTACCCGGAGGCCGCCCGGCTCACGGCGCTCCGCGGCGCCGCGGTGATCTTCTACCCGACCGCCATCGGCTGGCACCCGCACGAGAAGGCCCAGTACGGCGCGGCCCAGCGCGACGCCTGGATGACCGTCCAGCGCGGCCACGCCATCGCCAACGGCGTCTATGTCGCCGCGGTCAACCGGGTCGGCTTCGAGCGGCCCGTCGCCGAGCAGGCCGGCCTTGAGTTCTGGGGCACGTCGTTCATCGCCGACCCGCAGGGCGTGGTCATCGCCGAAGCGTCAACGGACAAGGAGGAGGTCCTCATCGCACAGATCGATCTCGACCACCTCGAGACCATTCGCCGCAACTGGCCCTTCCTCCGCGACCGCCGCATCGACGCCTACGGCGACATCACTCGCCGCTTCATCGACGAAACGTGACCAGTCTCGCAGCCGCCGAGCGCCGCTCCCTCAACTCCCACGGCTACCGCTTTCCCGCCGAGTGGGAGCCCCACCAGGCCACGCTCCTTGCCTGGCCCGTGAATCGCGCCGATTGGCCCGGAAAGTTCGAACCCATCCCCTGGGTGTTCGCAGAAATCATTCGTGCCCTATCCCCGTCCGAACCTGTGCACCTGCTCATCCCGTCCCGGCGCGAACGCCCCAAAATCGCCGCGATCCTGCAGCGGGCCGGGGTCGATCTGGCCCGCGTCGTGTTCATCCCCGCGCGCCTCGATCGCGGCTGGATGCGCGATTGCAGCCCGGCGTTCGTCCGGAAGAAGACCTCGGGGAGAACGTCGCTCCAGGCCGTCCACTTCGCGTTCAACGCCTGGGCCAAGTACCCCGATTGGCGGCGCGACGCGAAGGTCCCCCGGCTCCTCGGACAACGCCTGAAAGCCCCGGTTCTAAAGGCGATTCACGCCCGCCGGCACGTCGTCCTCGAGGGTGGCGCCATCGACGGAAACGGCGCCGGCACGCTGCTGACGACCGAGGAGTGCCTGCTCGACCCGCGGACCCAGGTCCGAAATCCTGGCTTCAACCGCGCGGACTACGAGGCGGTGTTCGCCGAATATCTCGGCATCCGAAAAGTCCTCTGGCTGGGGCGCGGCATCGCCGGTGACGACACCCATGGACACGTGGACGATCTCGCCCGGTTCGTGAATCGAAATACTGTTGTACTATGTCGCGAGTCGAACCGCCGAGACGCGAACTACCGCCCCCTGGCCGAGAACCGCGAACGGCTCCAGGGCGCCACCGATGCCGACGGCCGCAAGATCGACGTCGTCGATCTGCCCATGCCCGCCCCGCTGTCCTTCGACGGCGTCCGCCTCCCCGCCAGCTACGCCAACTTCTACATCGCCAATAATCGCATCCTCGTCCCGACCTTCAACGACCCGAACGATCGCGTCGCTCTGGGCATCCTCGCCGAACTCTTTCCCAAACGCGCCGTCGTCGGCATCCACGCCGTCGATCTTGTCTGGGGCCTCGGCACTCTTCACTGCCTGACCCACGAGATCCCGTCGACCCGCTAGGAGCCACCTTCACTCGGCCGCCCGGACGACCTCGATCTTCACGTCATCCGGCCCCAGGATGTAGGCCATCGTGGGCCGTTCCGCCGGCTGCGGCTCTGTCGCGAACCTGACGCCCGCCGCCCGAAGTCGGCCCAACGCGGCGTCGAAATCCCCAAATTTCCAGCCCAGATGGTCGATGGAATGCCCCGTGGAGGGCTCGACGCCCTCGCCCTGTTGCACCACCAGCCACATACCCTCGTAGCGAATCGCGGGCAACGCGGCCATCCCCTTAAACGTCACGATTTCGCCGCCGAACATTTCGGAATACCATTTAACTGTTGCGGAAGGATCCGGTGACTTCAGGTGCAGGTGGTGAAACCCCTGCAGGTCCGCATCGTCCAACACCTCGATGCGCGTCCCCCACGGATCGGCCACGAAGGCGTAACTGAATCCCGCGGATTCGATCCGCTTTGGCTCCGCGACCACCGCTACGCCGGCGGCCTTTAATTCGGCCATTTTCGCGGCCAGATCCGGCACCGAGAAGCCGAGATGGTCGATGGCCGATCCCTCGCTGCCGCGCGTCTCGGCAACGCTCCTTCGAAACTTTACGAGGCAACCGCCGAATACTACGGCGTCGAATGGCCCCGCCTTGGTCACCTCGCCATTGAAGTGCTTGGCATACCACTCGGCCGCTTCTGCCGTGTCCGGCGCGAGGACGTGGACGTGGTCCCACTCCGCGCCGCGGGCGTCCCAGGCGGACAGCAGCGCGCACGCAAGCCCCAGTAGCGGGAACCAAGAGTTGCTTGGAATCGGTTTCACGGATGCATCCTCCTTCGTTCGCAGGTCGCGAACGGGCATTGAATCACAAGGAGGCGGTCGGGAAGGCAATCGCGAACTATATAGAGATAGTTATATAGGTTACGAATGCATCGATTTCGCTCCGATCGAGTCATGTTCTCTCGGAATCAGCGTTCTCGTGGACGGTTTGTGGATAAGTCGGGCCGCGTCGGGCTTTCCTTCTGACACCGGTGTTGGATTCCGTTCGTTGTGGCATGGTGAAAAACCGACCCCTCTGTATAGCCGCGGTGGACGGGATCGCGCTGTGGATAGTTTTCGCGAGTGCATGACTCAGCGGAAGGGTAGAAGGACAGGTTCCACGTGGAACCTCTCAATCATCGTCGTCTGACTCACGACATACAATTCCGATCGGCGGAGTGAATGCCGATCGAACGCATCTTGAATTTTGAATGAGCTCAGCCCGGAACGTGTCACGTTCACCGCCCGCTGGGCAAGGTATAGGTCAGTGTCGAGCAGACGCTCCATTAGTCGCTCATCGAGCGTATCAGGATTGTCTGTCGCTCGAGCTGTATAGACCTTCGGGCTGCTGGTTGCGGCGTAGTGCGGATACTCCGCCTGAACAAGCGAGACCGCTGCAAGTCCGAGGCGTGCGACGGCCAGTCCCAAGAACTCGCACTTCTTGGCACTCCTTTCGATCAGGCGAGTCTGGACTTCGATGCCAGCCGCCAGAATGGGCACCGCGGGGAACCCGGCTCCAGGTCCGATATCGACATACTCTTGCACGCCGGCGCTGATCGCGGCCCGAACGTACGGAAGTAGACTCAGCGAGTCTGAAATATGCGCGTCGAACCGGTTCTCAATGTCGATCTTGGACAGGAGCTTTGCGGCTGGGTTCCACGTGGAACAAAGCTGCTGGTACCGATCGCAAAACCCCAAATACTCGTCCTCCGCGGGAATCGGGCAGCAATCTCTCAGCAGGCGCAGGGCGGCCAGCGTCTTAGGCCAGTTCGCAGACATCGATCACCCGCAGAAAACCTTGCACCGTGCCTCTCGAAATACGTAGATTAGCCACCTCCCAACACCCCATAAGAGGACCCGACCATCGTGAAGTTCATCGTACTGCTCGGCGACGGCATGGCCGATTTCCCCCTCGCAGAACTAGGCAACCGCACACCACTCGAAGCGGCCAACACGCCAGCGATGGACCGGGCCGCCCGCGAGGGAATCTCGGGACTCTTCTGCCCGATCCCGGACGGGTTCGCCGCCGGCAGCGACATCGGAAACCTCTCGTGCTTCGGCTATGACCCAGCCGAATCGTTCACCGGCCGCGCACCGCTCGAGGCCGCCAACCAGGGAATCGTCCCCGGCGACGACGAACTGGTCTTCCGCTGCAATCTCGTCACGCTCGCGGACGGCCGAATGAAGGATTTCACCGCCGATCATATCACCTCGGAGGAGTCGCGCGAACTCATCGGCGCGCTCAATGAGTCCCTCGGCACGCCCGACATCCGCTTCGTCCCCGGGGTCAGCTACCGGAACCTATGTCTTATCCGCGCCGATCGCGCCGCACTCGCGGACCTGCGCGCGCTCCGGTGCACCCCGCCTCATGATATAACAGATCAAGAGTATTCTAACTATATACCAAACGGAAACAATAGTTCTATAATTCTAGACCTGATGGACGCCTCGCGCGGGGTCCTCGCCGCCCATCCGCTCCATGGCCGGCGCATCGACGCGGGCCACTTACCGGCCACCAGCATCTGGCTCTGGGGACAGGGCGGCGCGCCTCGGCTCGCCCCCTACCGGGACCGGTTCGGCATCTCCGGTGCCGTCGTTTCGGCCGTGGACCTCGTCAACGGAATCGGTCACTGCGCCGGTTTCGAGGTGCTCCGGGTGCCAGGCGTAACCGGTTATCTGGACACGAATTACGACGGAAAAGTCGACGCCGCCCTGCGGGCGCTCGACCGCCACGATTTCGCCTATCTCCACGTCGAAGCGCCCGACGAGACCGCCCATCAAGGCCGTGCCGATCTCAAGCTGCAGGCGATCGAGGATTTCGACGCGAAGGTGGTTGCGCCGTGCCTCGACTTCGCCCGCGATCGTGGGGATGTGCGCGTCGTCATCGCACCCGACCATGTGACCTCGATCGCCTCGCGCACGCACGCGCCCGGCCCCGTTCCGTTCGTTCTGTATGGTCCCGGAATCGTCGCCAACGGTCTCACGGAGTATCACGAGCGCGAAGCCGCGCGCGCCGGCGTCCTCTTCCCCAAGGGTTTCGAACTGGTCCCCGCGATGATCCGGCAACGCGAGTTGGCGGCCCAGCCTGTGGCATAATGCCCCGTTTTTACGCCCATTCCCGAGGCTTATAGACCGCCGTGGCCCAAAAAGTCGACATCTACGACGTCACGCTTCGCGATGGCGCCCAGGGCCCCGGAATCAAGTTCTCGCCCGAGGACCAGCTCCGCGTCGTCAAGGCGCTCGACGCGTTCGGCGCCGCCTACATCGAAGGAGGCCAGCCTGGCTCGAACCCCAAGGCCGTCGAACTCTTCGAACGCGCGCGCGACCTCGGCCTCAAAACTTCGAAAATGGCGGCCTTCGGAAGCACGCGCCACCCCAGCGTCGCCCCGGAAGACGATGGCAATCTCGCGGCGCTTCTCAGCGCGCGCACCGACGTGGTCACCATTTTCGCCAAGTCTTCCCCCACCCAGGCGCGAGAAGTCTTGCGGGTCACGCTGGACGAGAATCTGGCCCTGATAGCAGACTCAGTTGAGTATCTCAAGTCGAACGGCCGGCGCGTCTTTTTCGACGCCGAGCATTTCTTCGACGGGTTCGCCGAGGACGCCGACTATGCGCTCGCCGTCCTTCAGCGGGCGCGCAGCGCCGGTGCGGAGATCCTCATTCTCTGCGACACCAACGGCGGCCGCTTGCCCGAGGAGATCGCCGGCGCCATGCACCGCGTCCGCGCTGCCGTGCCCGATACTCCCCTGGGCATCCACGCCCACAACGACTGCGGCTGCGGCGTCGCCAACAGCGTTCGCGCCGTCCGCGAAGGCGCCGTACAGGTACAGGGAACCATCAATGGCTACGGCGAGCGAACGGGCAACGCCAACTTGTGCTCGATCGTGCCCATCCTTCAGCTCAAGATGGGATGCGAGGTCATTGCCCCGGCTCAACTCGCCGGCCTCACGTCTCTGAGCCACCTCGTCGCCGAACTGGCCAACATGGTTCCGCGCGACTCCGATCCGTTCGTCGGCCGGGACGCATTCACGCACAAGGGCGGCATGCACGCGGACGCCGTGCGCAAGGTCAAGTCGAGCTACGAACACATCGACCCCGTCCTCGTGGGCAACCGGACGCACATCCCCGTCAGCGAAGTCGCGGGTCGCTCCAGCGTGCTCGAGAAGGCCAAAGAGTTCGGCATCGAGCTCGACCGTCACGCCCCGGTCACCCGCCGAATCCTCGACCACATCAAGAACCTCGAGAGCGAAGGCTACGAATACGAAGGCGCGGACGCCTCACTCGAGTTGCTGATTCGCCGGACGCTGGGAATGCACCAGCCGTTCTTCACCGTGGACGGGTTCCACACCAGCGTTTCGGGCCGCATACACAACGGCGAAAACGTCTCGGAGGCGACCATCAAACTCATCCTGCCGAGCGGTCAGAGGATGCATACGGCTGCCGAGGGCGAGGGCCCGGTAGACGCATTGGACAAGGCCTTGCGCAAGGCCCTATTGGAAACGTATCCGGAGATTTCGGATCTCAAACTCGAGGATTACAAGGTCCGCATCCTGGACAGCCGATCGGGCACGCGCGCCAAAACCCGGGTCTTGATCGAGTCCGGCGACGCCAGGGACGCCTGGTACACCGTCGGCGTCTCCGAGAACATCATTGCTGCGTCCTATGAAGCCCTCATCGACAGCATCGAGTTCTTGCTGTTGCGCACGCGAATCATCCCGTCCGTGGTCACCCGCAAACCCGCCTGATTCGATAGCCCGGGCCAGTCCCCCTGACGCCGAATCCCCGCCGACAAAAAAACTAGGCGGGCATGTCTCACGACATACCCGCCTTAAAAACTTTTTCCAGGCTCGCTCGCTAACCAGCGAATGTGATGTCTCGATTAGAGCGGAAGGAGCACGTGCATCGACGTCGAGCTACGCGACAAGTCGATTTCCGAGTAGTTACCGGAGATCGACGTACCGATGACTTTCGCGCTACCCGCCGTACGACCGGCGATGCTCATGTTCGGCACTGCCGAACCCGCACCGCTGGCCTCCGCCGAGTTGCTCTGCACCGGGTTCCAGCGAACCTGCTGGTTCGCGCCCAGTACGAACGTGACCGTCTGGTCCGTCGGCGTGCCGCTCGAGCTCAACGCGGTGTAGATGACGGTAATCGTCTGGTCCGAACCGCTGCCTTCCTTGACGCCGATACGACCCACAACGCCGGTCGAGCCCGCGTTGTTGGACTGGTTGTCGAGGAAGAACGGAACGTTAAGCGTGCTCGCGAGAGCGACGCCCGCGCCAACTACCATCACGGCCGCGAAGATTGCGATCTTCTTCATAGATTCTTTCACCTCCTCCCTCGATAGGGTCTTGATTCGGCTGATTTCGCCCTATGAAGAAGAAACCGCCCTGATTTTCCGTCACCAAGCCCCGCGAACGCCCCGACTCTCTACCCCGTAAAAGGATAATTCCGTTCCAGCGTGTGGTGATGGTGAAATGTGGCGATCACTCCTCCCCAAGCAATCCCTGTCAACCCGACAAGGCCCAACCGATCAATTTAGCGAAGCGTAGCATACGGTACGTGACCTGTCAAGTTCCGGGGACGCTATTGGACGGCGAACTGGCTCACATCTGCCAGTGACCAGCGATGGCCGAAAAACTCGACTCGGGTCTGATACTGCCAATAATTCGGCCTTTCCAGCTGCGGTGGGTAATTGTTGACCGGGCGGCCGATACCGTCGGAATCGTAAGTACGGGTCAGACTATCTTCCGTAATCTTGCTGAAATACATATCCGACGCCGCCTCGCGTGCCAGGCTCAAGTCCCTAACCCGCGATTGATGCTCTGTGCTCGTTCCAAGCAAATCGTAGTCGTAGCGTATCGTATACCGGACAGGACGAAGAATCGACTCCGATCGAGCAATGTCCACGACTTCGAATTCGCGGAACTGCCGGTAAAGTTTCATGTACGTGCAGCTGACGCTCAAATCCCCCTCGAGAAGGTGTTCGAATACGGCGTTCCGGTAAATCATTTCCGCCGCCGCAAGTTTTCGCAGTTCTGATTCGCCCAACTCTTGTGCCCACGCCTTCAATGTCGACTCATCCGGCAATGCGGACCCATCTGCCGTCCGCCCATCCGCCGATTTCGACTCCCCGCTATCGGCGTAATCGAGCGGAGCCTCGCAGCCGATCAGGGCGAACCCGAAGAGGACCAACACGTAGCAAATTGAAACTCTATCGCGCATCGAAAGACACTCCATCGTCATCTGGGTCGATTTTGGACAAGATTTGCAGCGCTCACTTTCCCCGGACTACCCATCTTCAAGCGCGGCCAACTGTTCTCGGGCGGCAACGTATTCGGGGTTCAGCCGCAAGACCTCCCTGAACCGTTCGCGCGCCGGTTCCCGTTCGCCAACCGCCAAGTGCAAAGCTCCCAGATTGTACAGGGCGTCGACGTTGCTTCGATCCAGTGAGACAGCCCGGTCGAGGCTGCGACGGGCGGCTTCCCATTTCCCCAGCTGCCCATAGCCGATGCCGAGGTTTACCCAACCCGCCACGCTCTCCGGTTCGAGCGCCACGAATTGTTCGAAACGCCCCACGGCATGGTCCGGGAAGCCGAGGCTCAACGCGGCCCGCCCAGATACGGACAGTAGACCCGCATTTTCAGGGAACCGGATCAGCGAGGCGTCCGCCGTCTCCAGCGCTGCTGCGGCGTCCCCGGCCTCCAGCTGAGCCCGCGCGAGATCCCGCCAGCCGTACACAAAACCCGGCTCGATGCGCGTCGCTTCGCTCATGTACGGGACGGATTCCGCAGCGTGCCCCGAATCGAGCAAGGCACGTCCATACCCATTTTCCGCCCGCGCGTTTTCCGTCGTTACCGCCAGCGCACGGGCAAACAAGGTCTCGCTCGTTTCCCACGACCCAATCTGAATCGCGGTGATTGCACCATATGCAACCATAACTACGCCCGCCGTGCCTGCCGCCAGGCGTTGCAGGGCCGGCTTGCGCGATGAGATGTCGCGCGCGAGCCACACGAGCGCGACGAACAGACCGATCTGGGGCAGATACGTGTACCGGTCCGCGTGCGACTGCGCCCCCACCTGCACGAGCCCAATGACGGGTACGAGCGTTCCGAGATACCAAAGGCCGCCGACCAACAGGTACGGTCGAGCCGCCCTCGCGTACCAAGCCAGCCCCGAACACCCCGCGATCAACAGCAGGCCGGCCAGCGCCCGCGTCTCGAGCAATCCCGCCGGCGGCATCGGATACGTCACCGCCAAGTTCGCCGGCCAAACCGTCTGCCAAACGTACACCGCATACGCACCAAGCGCATTCAGAATTCGCGTCCACAGCGGCGACGCATCCCAGGAGGCCATCGCACCGCCCGCCGACTGCGTGAGCACGGTAGCCACGCCTGCCGCGGCCGCCAATGCGAAAAGAGGTAACTTCTCGGCCACCAGGAAACCCACGCGCCGTATCCGCTGCCCTGGCCCGACCGTCATCCGCTGGAGCGGCCAATAGTCCAGGAGCAACAACACGCACGGAAACGTGACCACCATCGGCTTGGACATCAGCCCGCAGGCAAACACCAGCAGCACCAGCAAATAACCGCCCACCCGCGGCGCCCGGCCATACCCGGCGTAGGCCCAGAGCCCCAGCATCCAGAACAGGCCGCTCAGCACATCCTTGCGCTCGGCGATCCATGCGACGGATTCGACACGCAACGGGTGTACCGCGAACAGCGCGGCGACAATCGCGCTTGGCCAGGCGTGGCCCGTCAGCGCGCGCAACGCCATGAAAAGCAGCCCCGCGTTCAGTGCGTGCAAGGCAACGCTCGTCGCGTGATGGCCGGCGGGATCCAAACCGAACAGTGACACGTCGAACAGATGCGACATCAACGTCAGTGGGTACCACTGCACCCCGACAGTTGCCGACCAGACCCACGCGAACGTCTCCGGCGTGAGCCCCTCCTGAACCCGCGCGTTCCCTGTCACGTAGAGATCGTCATCGAAGTCCACGAAGTCGCAGGTCAGCGCCCGGCTAAAGAGCGCCGCGGTGAGCAATGAGATCAACACCGCAATCGCCAGCGGCGGGAACTGACGCGGCCCAATCGCGCCACGGTCCGCAACCGCTTCGGACGGGGTATTCGTATCAGCCGGGGACAAGTAAGTGCTCCGATTGCCTGGGTCCGTCCCCGTCAGCCCAACGAAGGCGCGAGGTTGGCGATCGCGTGCCGCCGAGACGCCTCGACGTTCCTGACGGCCCATCCCATCAGACGTATCCCAGTGCCCTGAGCCGCTCCAGTTCCTCGGCATCGTCCCGGTCTTGCCATTTGTCCGCCGGCGCCGGCCACGGCTCCACCCAGTTCTCGTCAATCCGTCGCAACTCCGGCTCACCCAACGTCGCAATCGTGCCCGGGTCGAACACCACGCGCAGATCTACCGCCTCGCCCGCGGGCACCACCACCACCGACAATAACGATGCCTCGCTCGAAGAAGTTACGAGTTCGTGGCGCCACACGTAGTCCACGCGCCCCAATCCCGGCCGCTTGAACTCCGCCGGGCTCAGCGCAACCCGGATTCGGCCGGACTCCAACGTATACGGTACCCGCAACAGGTATCGCCCGCCCGGCTCGATCCCCGTCGCCCGTCCCCGCAATCCCGCCACGGCGGTTTCCGCCGTCCACCCGTCCCCGTCTGCCGTGAACACCGGCACACCTTCGGACAGGGAACTCATCGGGCCCTGAAACAAGTTCTCGCCCAGATGAACGCCATCGATCGGCTCACGGATCCGCTCGCGCGAGTACGCCGCCCAACGCGGATTCAGTTCGCGAAGCCGGGCGTTGATCTCCTCCGCCACCTGTGCTTCCTCGTTGATGAGATTTCGTCCGAAGCCCGAATCCTCCCGGTACCGGAACAGATACTCCTCATACGGCCAAATCTCCCACGGCTCATGCTGCGTCCGGTTTAGCCGCATCCAGTACCAGTACTCGTCCGATACCGCCGCTACGCTCAACCCGGCCTTGGGCGCATTTTCCGAATAGATGAGCCGCGGTCCCGGTTCCGCACCGCCGCGCAACGTCTCCACCAGGCTCTTGCCCAACGTGCGTTCCGTCATCTCCGCGCCGAAGAGTTCGAGCAGCGTCGGATACAAGTCCAGCAAACTCGCGCACGCCTTGACGGTCCGTGCGTCGAACCCGGCGTAGTTCACGATCAGCGGCACGCGAATCTCCATCGGCGTCAGCGTCTCAAAGTGGCTGAACCACTTTTTCTCGTACAGTTGGTCCCCGTGATCGGCCGAGATAATCACCACATCGGTTTCGGGATCCCACTCGAGCGCCTCCAGTAGCGCTTCCAGGCGAGAGTCCGTGTAGCGAATCGCCCCGTCGTACAGCTCCGTCAGATAGCGAACGGCCGCGTCGTCCACCCAGCCTTTCGGGTCCCAATACGGCAGCGAACTTGTGGCCGGTGTCCGGTCCTCGTCGCAGACCGGCATACCCTCGACTACAGCGCGCCCGGCGTACGGTTCCGTCGCGAACATCGCGCCGTACGGCGCCGGCGGACGGTACGGATAGTGCACGTCCATCGTATGCACGTAGATGAACTCCCGCCCGCTCGATCGGCGATAGTCACGCCGGATGGCCGAAGTCATCTCGTCGAGCGAAGCCTTCAACTGCCCCGGCTCGGCGACGAAGTGATACTCGTCGAATCCCTGCTTGAACCCCTGCACATTTCCCAGCACCGCGTTGGAGGTATACGCCAGCGTGCGCAGGCCCGCGCCCTTCAGCGCCTCGGCCAGCGTTACCGTCTCCGCCGGCAGGCCGTGTTCCGCCGCGCTCTCCTGCAGCATCGTGTAGGGCACACCCGAGAAGTACCCTGCCACCGACCGAAGCGTGTGGTTGGCCGGAGTCAGCGCCCACTCAAACCGTACTGACTGCGCCGCGAATTCATCCAGCCACGGTGTCGTCGGCCGGTCGTATCCATACGCTCCGACGTGGTCCGCTCGAAGCGAATCGACGGCGATCCAAATGACGCGCGCGGGCTCTCGTCGCGCAGTGCCCGGGCCGGTGCACGACATCAATCCCGCGCAGAGCGCCGCAATCGCCAGCGCAGGCGCTATTCGTTGGAGGTACATCGCGATTCTCGACCTGAATTTATCCCGCCGCCGCGTTACTCTGCCGCCTTCGCCACCACGGATTCGAACGCCGCCGTCGCGCGCACGACGTCGAAGTCGGGATCCGTCTGCGCATCCAGCCGGAACTCGGGCTCGAGCTCGATTGCCCGCGCCAGCGGCCCCACGGCCCCGTCCACATCCCCCTCACGCGCGAAGCTGCACGCAAGGTTGTACAGGGCCTGCGGAAGATCCGGCGAAATCTTGATCGCCTCCTGGTACTGCGACCGCGCCTCCCCATGCCGCCCCAACTCGTCCAGTATCACCCCGTAGTTGTAATGATTGATCGGGTGCTCGGGTTCGATGGTCAGCGCCGCCTGCGCGTGGCTCAACGCCGCGCCCATGTCCCCCGCGCGGCGCAGCAGTATGGCCATGTCCGCATGCGGCCGGCTCCACCCCGGCGCCATCCGCAGGGCCTCCGCGAACCTCGCCATCGCCGCGTCGCGCTCGCCCGACACGTATTCCACGATCCCCAGCGCGTTCACCGGCCACGCCCAGGAGGGTTTCGCGCGTGTCGCGCGTTCGAAGGCGTCGCGCGCCCCCGCCGTGTCGAACTCGCCGTAGTACTTGCGCAGCCCGAGCGCATACAGCGTCTCCGCCGTCGACAACGACGGTTCGTCGCTGTAGGCCGCGGTCTGCGCGACCAGCCGCTGCGTGTCAGCCTGCCGCACGCGCGGATCCAGGTCCAGCGCGCGCAACATCTCATCGATCAGCCGGTCGCGTTCCTGCCGGCTGCTCGCTTGCGGAGACAGCGAGCGGCCGTTCACGATCTCCCGCAGGCCAAACGCACCGACCGCCAGCGCGACCGACGCCGCTGCGATGAACCAGATTGCGCGCTGCTGTCTCATGTGCCCCGCCCGCTCGCCGGCGCACTGTCCAGCACACCGCGCAGCCGCGGATACGCCGACAGGAGATCCTCCGGCAGTTCTCGCGGCCCGCGGCCCAGCGCGGCCATCAACTCAAGCGCATTGGCCACCGCTTTGCCCTGGTAGTGGTTGTTCGTCACCACATACGTCTCCTCGGCCCGCTCGCCGATCGACGCAATGCGATCCACCCACGGCTGCAACTCCGCCTCGCCGTAAAGGTAGTTGTACCGCTCATACGACGGCGCCTTCGCGTTGAACCACGCCGCGCGGTTTCGCCCGTGCAACCGCACGTATCCCAGCGGGCCCGTCGTGTAGTCCGTCGCGCCAATCCCGTGGTCGTGCTCGGGCTGGTCAATGTTGCAAAACGCTATCCCCTGCGCCCGCAAACCGTCCAGGTAGTCGTCGCACAGCCACGAGTCATGACGCACCTCCACCGCCAGCGGATACGCATTCAGGGCCGTGGTAATCGCGGCAACTTTTCGCCGGTTTTCCGGCGTACGCCGAAACGACCACGGGTACTGCAACAGCAACGTACCCAGCCGGCCCGATTCCGCCAGCGGGTCGATCCCGTGGCGAAATTCATTCAGTTCGCGTTCCGAGATTTCGTCCGCCTCGTCGTGCGTGAATCGCCGCCAGACTTTGGCCGTGAACCGGAAGTCCGCGTTGCCCGATACCCGGCTCAGCCAGCCCGCGCTCATCCGCGCGGCAACGGGCCGGTAAAACGTGACGTTGATCTCCACCGTATCGAACCACCCTGACAACAGTTCCAGCGCATGCGTCGTGCGCGGCATGTCCGCGGGGTACACGATCCCCTTCCAGTCGTCATACGACCAACCCGCGGGTCCAATACGCACACAGTGCTTGTCGATTTCCGGGCCCATCCCGTCAGTATACCGCCCATCCATGCGCGGGGACGCCACGCCCAGGCTCGTTCCACTCTCCACACTTCACTAATCGCATTCCTCCCACGTCTTCTGCGCCGCCCCTGTTCGAAAACCCTCTCCGCCGCCCCCTATACTGCCTACGGGGGGAAAATTGCGCATGAATCTCGCCCTCATCGGCTGCGGCGCTCGCGGGGATGAACTCGCCGCCGCCGCACGCTCACTCGGCCACACCATCGCCGCCTGCGCAGACGCGTCATCCCCTGCCGCAAAGCGCACCGCCGCGAAGTTCGGCGTCCCGTTCACCACCCGGCCCGTCCACGCCATCGCCGCAGCCGACGCGATCCTCGTCACGTCGCCATCCCCGCGCGACATCGAGCCCGCCACACACGCGCTGGGTGCCGGTCTGCCCGTGTACTGGGCCGCTCCCCTCGCGCATCATCCGAAGCATGCCCGCCGCCTGCTCGACGCCGCCGCGCAGGCCGGCGCCGTCCTCGCCCCCGCAGATCCCGCCCGGTCCTGCCCGCAATTCGCAGCCGCGTCCGCCCAGGTCACCGCCGGCGCGATCGGCGAGGTCGGCTTCGTCCGTGTTCATCGACACGCCGCGCGAGGCGACGCGCTCGATTCGCTCGCGGGCGACCTCGACTGGATTGCGGAGACCTTCGGCCGCGTCACCTCGGTGTTCGCGCAGATCGTCCGCAAGAAGTCGGTGGACGCCGCCTTGCTCACGCTGACCCTGGGCAGCGGCCCGCTCGTGCAGTGCGTCGCCTCGGTTGCGCCCGACGCCAGCGACCGCGCCGCGATCGAACTCTGCGGCGCCTCCGGCATGGTCCAATTCACCACGTCTGACGCGATCCTCTCTGTCGCGCCGCATACCGCAACGTCCAGCCGCGCCGCGGTCGCGTCCAGCCCGCTCGACCCGCCAGTCATCGTCCGTCGATTGCGTCAGTTTTTCGACGCCATCGACGCCGGCCCCATGTCCGCCAGGCAGCGCAGGCATGAAGAACACGTGCTCCGCGTCGTCGAGGCCGCGGTCGAGTCCGCTGGCACCGCGCGCGCGGTCAAGATCGGCCGTTGAACATGGACCCCGAACTCCTCGAGATGGCCGAATCCGGCGACGCCGAAGCCCAATGCGTTCTCGCCGCTGCCTATCTCACCGGTGGCCGCCGCGATCGCAAGGAAGCCATGCGTTGGTTGCGGCGTTCCGCCCGCGCGGGATACGCCCCCGCCCAGTACGCCCTTGCGTCCATGTATTACCGCAGCGACAACGGCTCCGGCTCGTCGCGCTCGGCCACGCGCTGGCTCGAACAGGCCGCCCTCCAGGGCGACAACTACGCCCAACTCGCCCTCGGCTATCGCTACGCCGTCGGCCATGGCGTGCGTCAGTCCGCGAAGCGCGCGCTCCGCTGGTACCGCATGGCCGCGAACGACGGCGACGAAGTCGCCCGGTTTCATCTCGCCCGCGCATACGAGAACGGCGCGGGCGTCACCAGGAATTATCGCCGCGCCGCCCAGTGGTATCGCCGCGCGGCGATGGACGGCGATCTCCGCGCGCAGATGCGAATGGGCCGGCTCTACAGTGAAGGGCGAGGCGTCAAGCAGAGCGATTCACGTGCGCTCCACTGGTATCGCAAGGCCGCCGAGACGGGCAGCCGACACGCCCAGTTCGTCGTCGGCGCGATATACCTCGCCGGCCGCGGTGTCCGGCGCAGTCGCGCCCGCGCGGTCTCGTGGTTGCGCCGTTCAGCCGCCCAGGGCTATCTGTCCGCGCAATACTCGCTCGGCCTCGCCCTGGCCGAATCCCGAAAACGCGGCGACCGCGACGACGCCATCGTCTGGCTGCAGAAGGCCGCCGCCCTAGGTCACCCCGGTGCCATGCGCGAACTCGGTGAGCGCCATTTGCTCGGCCGCGGACTTCCACACGACCTCGATCGCGCCGTGCAGTACTTTCGGGACGCCGCCGACAAGGACGATCCCTGGGCACAGTTCCGCCTGGGGTACTGCTACCGTGAAGGCCTGGGACTCCGGCGCAATGCCGCCACGGCGCGCCGCTGGTTCAAGCGCGCGGCGGACGCCGGAATCGATCCGGCGCGTGACGAACTCCACCGGAAGGAGCCCACATGATCCGAGTCGGCATTATGAGTTTCGCGCATATGCACGCGCACGCATACGCCGCTGCGCTCACCCGCATCGACAGCGCCGAACTCGCGGGAATCTGGGACGACGACGCGCGCCGCGGCCGCGCCGCTGCAAAGCTATACGGCACGACCTTCACCGCCAGTCGCGACAAGTTCCTCGCCAACGATCTCGACTCGGTCATCGTCTGTTCGGAAAACGTCAAGCACCGCCCGATGGTCGAAGCGGCCGCCAGGGCCGGACTCTGGGTCCTGTGCGAGAAGCCGCTCGCCACCACGATCGCCGATGCCCGCGCCATGGTCGCCGCCTGCCGCCGGGCCAAGGTCGGCCTCGGCACCGCCTTCCCCTGCCGATTCGCCACGCCCCTCGTCGAGACGCGCGAGCGGTTCCGGCGAGGCGAAATCGGGCCATTGCTCGCCGCCGCCTGCACGAACAACGGCCAGTTCCCTGGAGGATGGTTCGCCGACCCGAAGTTGAGCGGCGGCGGCGCCGTCATGGATCACACCGTCCACGTCGCCGACGCGCTCCGCTGGATCACCGGCCGCGAATTCACCCGCGTCTACTGCGCCCTCGGCAATAAACTTCGGCCCGGCATCCGCACCGACGACATCGGCAGCCTCCAACTCGAAATGGAGACCGGCATCCGGGTCGCCCACGTCGCCAGCTGGAACCGGCCCACGTCGTTCCCCACGTGGGGTGACCTTACGCTCGAACTCCACGGCGCCCGCGGCACGCTTAGTGTGGACGCCTTCGCGCAGAAGGTGGACGTTTACCGCGACGACACCGGCCGCCACGAGTGGGCAGGCTGGGGCGATGATGCGAATTTCGCGCTCGTCCGCGATTTCGTCGATGCTGTTCGCGACAGACGTCCCCCCGCCGCCACCGGCGAAGACGGTCTACGCGCCGTCGAAGTCACCCTCGCCGCTTACCGCTCCGCCCGCTCCCGCCAACCAGTCCGAATCTGACCGCTACGTCACAACCGGGCCTACCACCCTCACCCCAACCGATCGACAATTCGCCGAACGCCCGGCGATCCGTTTCCCCACACCTCCCATAATTCTCATGCTTCCCGGTCATTGCGACGAAGCCATCCCCGCGGCCCGCCGCCATCGCACGAATCCGCAATGGAAATCTCAAGTCCGGAATTACCCGGGATTCGCCTTTTGCCCGGCGCCCTCTATACCGTGTTCACCAAGACTGACCTGCGAGGATTCAAACCGATGAGACGACTGACCGCTTCACTCACTGCCGCGTTCGTCCTTTTCGTCGCCAGCGCGATCGCCGCCCAGCAAAACGATTCCCCCACCGCCAACCCCGCGCATCAATCCGAACCCGTCACCATCAAACCCGCCCAAGTCGGCGACACCCCTAATGTCTCCAGCGACACTTCCGGAAAACATTTCTTCGCCGGACAGCCCTCCGAGTCCGACCTCGCCGAGTTCGCCAAGCGCGGCGTCAAGACCATCGTCAACCTGCGCACCGAACCCGAAATGGCCCAACTCGGCTTCGACGAGAAAGCCGCCGTCGAGTCTGCGGGCATGAAATACGTCAACCTGCCCATGGGCCGCGACCTCCCCTCGAATGAAGACCTCGCGAAAATGTTCGACGCGCTCGACGCCGCCCAGGGCGCCCCCGTTCTTCTCCACTGCGCCAGCTCGAACCGTGTCGGCGCCGTCTGGGCCCTCTACCGCATCGACCGCGCCGGCCTCACCGCCGATCAGGCCGAGGCCGAGGGACGCGCCGCAGGCATGAAGTCCGACGCCTTCGTCGAAGTCGTGAGAGCGCGCGCACAGAAGTAACCGCCGCCGCCTTAAGACGGATTCATCGCCCGCGGCGTTCGGTTGACCACCGTTCGAACAGCCCACATCAGCGGCGTTACGACCAGCCACGAGAGTCCGACCGCCTCGATGACCTTGACCGAAGCCACCGCCAACAGGTAGTACCGCCGATAGTTCACCGGAAGAAGCGCGAGCAGAAAGACCAGATTTACCGCGAAGAACAGAAACGGCACAACGCTCGCGTCCAGTTGTTTCTGCGCCACCGATCGCACCAGTCGAGTCGCGAGTAGCCCCAGGCCCACACCGAAGAACAAAATCTCGATCGCGTACAGCGTAAACAGCCCGAACAACACCCGGATGATCTCCAGGGTTCGGCCCGTCTCGGGCCATGGAAGCTGTTCGCGCTGGATCGCGAACAAGTCCGGCCACCTCGCAAACAGTCGCGGAAACTCGAGGACATTTCTCCATGAGTCTGTCGGCCAGAAATAGGGATTGAGCGCGTATATCACCGCGAGCGCGCTGATGATGAACGACCCGAGGGCCCCCGCTTGCGCCTTCCACGAAACCCCGCGCCGCACCGCGCTTTCATAAGCCAACAGCGAAACCACGAACACGCCCGCCAGCGGCAACCCGTTGATTTTTACCGAACACGCCGCGCCCGCGAGCACACCCGCCAGGGCAAACCACGCCGTCTTCACTCGAACGGCCTCTGCTGCCATCGCTCGGCCGCCAACGCAAACCAGTCCGAACATGAATAGAAAAAAGTACGGATCAGTGAGGACCGGCGTCGTCTCCTTCACCACCCACCCGTTCGTCAACATCGCGGCCACCACAACTAAGCCCGCGAAGACGTTCGAATGCATCGCCACCGCCACGAACAACACGAGGAGTGACAACGAATAGAACGCCGCCGTGACCTCGCGCGCGCGAATTACAGTCGACTCGTACGGCACATTTCCCCACTTCGCGTTCCATTCGAAGCTCTGCGAGAACCGATACACCTGCCGGAACTCCAAATCGCGGCCGGTCACCCGGGGATTCAACCGAAGACCCGCGCCCAGCAGCAGTTTTCCAAGGCTCGGGTTGATGCTCCCCCACGGACCGAGGTGTTCCCCCTCCCAGCTCGCGTGAGAGAAATCCCCCATCGCCACGAGGTCGGTGTAGTACCCGGCGGAGGCGATCCACCCCGATTCATCCCCCATGAAATCCACCTGGTGGATCCGCTCGAATTGGGCGAGTAGCGCGAGCCCTCCGGCGATCGCGGCCCCCAGCGTCAACGCGAGCCGCCGACGGTGTTTTCCGCCGGCTGTGCGCGCCTGGTCCCTCAAGAGATCACCTCTCCCACAATGCGCATCGACCGCCTGGCACGTCCACGAAGCGAGATGGAACGGTACCAAAGCCAGTCACTGCGGCGGTATACTCCGGATTTCCCGTCAGGCGGGCAGAATTCCGGTGAAAGTTCTCGTCGATCTTTGCGTCGTTCCCATCGGTGTGGGCGTCTCCCTCTCCGAATACATCGTCGCCTGCCAAAAGGCCATTCGAGACGCCGGCCTCACCCATGAAATGCACGCGTACGGCACCAACATCGAAGGCGACTGGGACGCGGTCTTCGCTGTCATCAAAAAATGCCACGAGATCGTTCATGACATGGGAGCGCCGCGAATCACCACCACCATCAAGCTGGGTACAAGGTCCGATCGCGACCAATCCCTGAGCGAGAAGGTCCAGAGCGTGCGGAGTCGTCTATGAGGCCTGTGGTTCCCCGCTATTTCGCCCTCATCCTTGCGATCCTCGCCCAGGCGGCGTCCGCGCAGCAATCGCCGGAGGACCCGGGTACGTCCGCGAATCCGGAAGCGCTCATTGCACGCGGCAACGTCTTCAGCGCCGCTGCCGACGGCGAACTCGAACTCGTAAAGTACTTCCTCGAACACGGCGCCTCGGTAAACAGCACCGACACCTACTCGCGTGCGACGCCCCTCGTTTCCGCGCTGAGCAAAGATCGCGCAGACATTGCGTCGTACCTGCTCGACAACGACGCCGACGTGAAGCTGGCCGACCGAACGCTTTCGACGCCGTTGCATTGGGCTGCGCACTGGGGCCGCCGCGATCTAGCAGAACGGATACTGGACCTCGGTGCCGACATTAACGCGGCCAACAGCGAGGGACGGCGCCCGCTCCATCTCGCCATCCGCCGCGGCCATGTGGACCTGGTCAAACTCCTCATCGCACGTGGTGCGGACGTCAATGCCGTCTCCGGGTTCGACAACGCCCCGATCGATCTCGCGCTCGAACAAGCCAGCCCGGATGCCGCCACGCTGCTGATCGATGCAGGCGCCCGCCTCGTAGACACTCCGGCCCGCGCCAACGCACGCATGAGCACCGCGGCGAAGAAGAATTGGACCGTCGTCATTCAAGCCCTGCTCGATCAGTCAAAAAACAAACCGAATCTGCTGAAAAGACTTTCGAATACCGCTTTCGACGCAGCAATCGGCTCAGGAGCGGACACGCCTGTCGCGCTGGCCGACATCAGCGACCGCTCCGTCGCGGGATTCACCCGCCTGTTCCAGGCGGCGATGGCCGGCAACGAACCCATGGCTAAACGCGCCCTCGACGATGGGCTCGACCCCGACGAGCCCATGAAACCCTCCGGCTGGACATCGCTCCATGCTGCCGTGCTCGGACGCGACGCGGACATCGTCGCGATGCTCGTGCAACATGGCGCCGACTCAGACGCGGTCGACGGTCTCGGCCGCACGCCGCTCCATCTCGCCGCGATGGGTGCGATGCGCCCGGACATTAAGCTGCTGCTCGAGCATGGCGCAGACCCGAACGCCACCGACTTCCTAGGCCGCAGTCCGTTGCACTACGCGGCGTTCGCCGGCGATCTGGTCCCCGTCCGCGCGCTGGTCGCCGCGGGCGCTTCGATCGAGGCCCTCGACAGCGAAGGGCTGTCCCCCTTCGTCATCGCTCAGCGAAACGGCCACGTCCGGTTGCTCGACCAACTCAAGCTGTCCGAACCGGAGCCCGAAGCGCCGCCGATGAATCTCCAGGAGCTTGCGCGCGACACCGCTTCCGACCAGACAGGGCCGGCCTTCGATCGCCAGTTGGCGATGCTCCTGCCCGAGGCCAAGCGTGGCGTCCCGCTCGCCCATCTTGCGATCGCACTCGAATCCGAGACCGCGTTGCGGCACGTACTCGAATCGGATCCGGACGCACTAAAGCATCGCGACCCCGGCGGATACCTGCCCATTCATCTCGCCGCCGAATCACGAATCCCCACATTGCTCACACTCGTACTCGATCGCAACCCGGACGTCAATGACGCGCAAAACCCCGCCGGCTGGACGCCGCTCCACTTCGCCGCCGCTGCGGGCAACCAATCGGCCGCCAGCGAATTGCGCAAACGAGGGGCGGATCCGTCCTTGCCCGACGCCAGCGGCCGCACCCCTGCGGATATCGCCGCCTTGGCGGGACACGACGAATTGGGCCTGTTGTTGAACTAAGTTCACGGCCCCGCCCGTAAGACATGCGCGCTCCAGTTCGTTGTATTACGTGTAGGCCGGTGCCACAATGGCCGCATTCGACCGCGGACGCAGTCATCCCCAGGAGAACCCCCATGCACGAGCCCTCGTCTCAAATCGATCGCCGCAGCTTCCTCAAGACCGGCGTGCACGTCGCCGCGGGCGCAGCCGCGTTGAGTGCCGGCGTCGCCCATGCCGCCCCGGCCAACAAGCAGATCGCCGCCACCGGCGCCATCCCCACCCGGCCCTTCGGCAAGACCGGCCACGTGCTGCCCGTCCTCGGTCACGGCGGCTCCGCCATGGTCAATTCGTGGGAGGCGGCCTACATGGTCAAGCTCGATCCCGAGGCCGAGCGCGTGAAGATGGTTCGCACCGCCTATGACAAAGGCGTGCGCTATTTCGATACCGCTCGCGTCTACTCCGAGAGCGAACGCATCATGGGTGCCGCGCTCAAGGACGTCCGCGACAACGTCTACCTCGCGACCAAAGTCGCCGACCCGCGCCCCAGCGAGACCCGCAAGAGCCTCGAAACCTCGCTCAAGGAACTCGACACCGACTACGTCGATTGTCTCCAGATTCACAGCCCCGTGATGGAGCGCGGCGGTTCGGAACTCGGCATGAAAATCTTCGATGAAATCGTCAAGCTGCGCGACGAGGGACTCGTACGTTTCATCGGCCTCACGACGCACGTCCAGTTCGAAGACGTCTACACTATGATCGACACCGGCAACTTCGACCAGGTGCTCCTCGCCAAAGGCTACATGCGCCGCGCCATGACGACCATGCTGTCGGACTCGAAGATCGAGTGGCGCGAAAAGTGCCTCGCCCGCGCACACGAACTCGGCATGGCCGTCGTCGCCATGAAGACCCTCGGCGCAAACCTCCTCGGCCAGGGGACCCGCAACGTCGTTGCCGGCGCCGACCCGCAGACGCAGCGCAGTGTGCCTGCCGCCGCCCTGCGTTATGTGCTCGCCGATCAGCGCATCTCCATGCTCAACATCGGCATCTCGAACCTATCCGACCTCGAAGACAACATCGCCACCCTCACCGGTGACACCACCCTCACCGACAACGACCGCATGATCCTCGCGTCCTACGCCGAGCAGGTCTACAACAGCGAATACGTCAAATCGCTGCAGATCAGCTGACCAGGTCCGATACCCACCGCGGCCCCCAAGACGAAATCATCGTCCGAGGGCCGCGGTATCTTTGAGCGCCTTCGGTCAATCGCCGTCCGGGAACAGTTCCTTCAGAAACGTCTCCCCACCCGGCGGGGCCGACACCGTAAGCTCCATCGGTTTGCCGGCGGGCAACCGCAACGTGAACGAGAAGAACGGACAACATGCCCGCTCCAGTTCCACGAACTTCATCACCTCCGCCGAATGTCCCTCCGCGAAAGTGACCGAGACCGAGCTCGATTCCCGCACGATGTTCCTGGCCGCCTTCTTGAGCAGAACGCGCAGTTCCTCCAGCCGCGACCGCAATTCCGAATCGGTCAATGAACAGGCAAGCGGCCCCGCCGCCGCGTCGTTCGAAGTGCCATTGGCCGTAAAAAGCTTCGTATCGGCGCTCTCTACGTTTCCGGTCGCCGGGAGACAACAGACCTCGCCCGTGCTCGCCTTCGTCGATTCCGTCGCCAGTTCATCGCTCTCCACGGCGCACACCGTCCTTCCGTTCTGAGATCCGGCCATTGCACATGCGGCCGCGATCACGATCACTACTGTCGTACGCATCGTCACCTCCGATTCGACGTCGTTCCGTTCGCCGACTTGATCCACGCTAAACCGTGGACCATAGTCCACGGTCAATAGACATGGAGGTCGCTCATGCTTATCGGTGAACTGGCCCAGAAAGCCAACGTTTCCCGCGATACCATCCGGTACTACGAGCGCCGCGGGCTGATCGACGTCGTCCAGCGCCGCGAAAACCAATACAAGGAATACGCGGACAACTCCCCCGATCGCCTCGCCTTCATTCAAGACATGCAGGAGATGGGCTTCACGCTCGCCGACACCCAGACATTTCTCGATCTCATCGAAGACAATGCCGCCATCTGCGCCAACACAGCCCCCACCATCGCCGCGCGCCTGCAGGACATCGACCGCAAAATTGCGCGGCTGAAGGCCATGCGCACACGCATGAAGAACGCGTTCAGGCAATGTGGCGCGACGGAGGACGCCTGCGTGCCCATTGCGCGCCTCAACCCGCGGCGCTAATCCGTCGCTGTACCGTCACTGTCGGCGGCTGTTTCAACCCCCAACGTTGTTTTCACACACCCCGAACGAATTCCTGTTACACTCCGACTAATTTCGTTCAAGAATCCAAAGGAATTCCCCATGCGTCGAATTCTAGCCGCCCTCACTCTAGCCGCGTCCGTGTTCTCGACCGACGTCCACGCCCAGTCCACCCATAAAACCGAAAACGTCATCCTCGTCATGACCGACGGTCTTCGCTGGCAGGAAACCTTCCGCGGCGCCGAAGAATCCCTCATCACGAAGAAGGATGGTTTCGTCAGCGATCCCAACCTCGTTCGTGAACGCTACTGGCGCGACACACCCGAAGCCCGCCGCGAAGCCCTGCTCCCCTTCCTGTGGACCGTCATCGCAAAACAAGGCCAGGTCCTCGGCAACCAGGACAAAGGCAGCATCGCCACCGTGACCAACGGAAAGAACTTCTCCTACCCCGGCTACAGTGAAATCCTCTGTGGATTCGCGGACGACCGCATCGACAGCAACGACAAGTTCCCCAACCCTAACGTCACCGTCTTCGAATGGATGCACAACCAGCCAGGATTCAAGGGACGCGTCGCGGCCTTCGGCGCATGGGACGTCTTCCCCTGGATCTTTAACCGCGACCGCTGCGGCTTCTACGTCAACGGGGGTTACGAACCCATGCTCGAACGCAAACCCACCGCCACGATGACATTGCTCAACCGCCTCAAAGACGAGACCCTCCGCTACTTCGAGGGCGAACCCTTCGACTCACTCACCTTCGAAACCGCACTCGAATATCTCACAACGCATCACCCCCGCCTCTTCTATCTTTCCTTCGGCGAGACTGACGAATGGGCCCACGCCGGCCGTTACGACCACTACCTGCAATCCGCGCACAACTTCGACAAGTGCGTCCGCCTGCTCTGGGAAACCGTCCAATCCATCCCGCACTACCGCGACAAAACCACGCTCATCCTCGCCACGGATCACGGCCGCGGCGACCCGCCCGACGGATGGAAAAGCCATAGCGCGCGCGTCCCCGGCTCCGAAAACGTCTGGTTCGCATTCCTCGGCCCGGACACCCCCGCCGCCGGCGAAGTCTCCGGAGGCGACCCGGTCACCCAGTCCCAAATCGCCGCCACCATCGCCGCCCTCCTCGGCCACGACTACAACAAGGCGGAACCCAAATCCGGACGACCCATCGCCGCGGCCATCTCGCGGAACTGATCGCGGATCGGATCGCTTCGCGCCACTGCGTCCGAACCACAGACCGCGCCGTCCAGAAAGATCCATTTCGTCGATCCGTTGAACGAGACTTTCTGGCTCATCCGACGCAGGTCCAACGATCCAGCCATGCCGAAAACAGCGACGGATCGGCCTCGTATCGTAGGGCCGCCGTCCCGGCGGCAATCCGCGATGTTGATCCGCGGTGAAGCGGCTCATCGATCCGCGGTCAAATCGTCCCGCCGCGCCCGATCATCGCCCCGCCGTCGATCACCAGGATCTCGCCCGTGACAAAAGACGCCTCGTCCGAAGCGAGGTACAACGCGGCGAATCCCAGCTCGCTCGTCTCCGCGATTCGCGGGATTGGCTGCGTCCGCTCGATCGCCTTGACGCGGTCCGGGTTCTCGTGGAAGAACGCGCTGAAATCCGTCTTGATCAGGCCCGGCGCAATCGCGTTCACCCGCACGCCGAACTGCCCGAACTCCTGCGCCCAGCTCTTCGTCATCATGATCAGCCCCGCCTTGGTGAAGCTGTACAAGAGCCCCTGGTACTGCGGCCGCAGCCCCGCGATCGACACGATGTTGATGATCGACCCGCCCGACTTGCGCTCCTTCATCCTCGGCACCGTCAGCCGGATCAGCCGCAGCGCCGACTTCACGTTCACATCCACCATCTTGTCCAGCATGTCGTCCGTCACATCCAGCGCGGGCCCCTGCCCGATATTCGTCGCCGAATTGTTCACCACAATGTCCACCGGCCCCAGTTCCTTCTCCGTCCGCTTGACCAGGTCCTCCAACTGCTCCGGCCGCCCCACGTGACACGCCACCGGCAGGATTTTCCCCGGCAGCTTCTTGAACTCCTCCGCCGTCGCCTCGAGGTTCTCCATCTTCCGGCTCGCGATCGCCACCCCGGCCCCCGCTTCCGCGAATTTCTGCACTATCGCCTTCCCGATCCCCCGCCCCCCGCCCGTCACAATCGCTACCTTCCCCTTTAAACTGATCGACGCACTCATCCCGACGCTCCTTCCGCCACCCGTTAAGTAAAAGTTCGCCCAGCATACCGGCTGACCCCGCCGGCTTCACAGCTCCCGACTATCGCCTTCGGGGGCGACGTGCCATTCTCGAAACCCAATCCAAGCCAAAAGTTAGCTTCGTTTTTCAACCCCCGGCCGACTCATCCCTCCCGGGAGTTCTTACTTGCCCCACGATCCACCCTCCACCCAACATTGATTTTTCTTTGCCTACTTTCTTTTTTTCCAAAAAGAAAGTAGGTGCGCATCCTTGCGTATACTGGCGAGTATCCGGAACCCCCATCGTCCAACCCCGGGAGATCGATGCACGCCACTCATTTCATTCAGGATCTCGCCGTGATCATGCTGATCGCCGGCGTCATCACCCTCATCTTCCATCACCTCCGCCAGCCCGTCGTCCTGGGTTATATCCTCGCCGGATTTGTCATCGGCCCCTACACACCGCCCTTCCCGCTCGTCGTCGACGAAGTGACCATCCAGTCGCTCGCTGAACTGGGCGTCATCCTGCTCATGCTCTCGCTCGGCATGGAATTCAGCCTGCGAAAGCTGCGGCGCGTCGGCGTCTCCGCGCTCGTCGCGGCGACTGCTGAAATCATTCTGATGATCTGGGTCGGCTACGAAATCGGCCGGTTCTTCGGTTGGGCGTCCATGGATTCCATCTTCCTCGGCGCCATGCTCGCCATCTCGTCCACCACCATCATCATCAAGGCGCTCGACGAACTCGGGCTCAAACAGGAGCGGTTCGCCCAGCTCATCTTCGGCATACTCATCGTCGAAGACATCCTCGCCATCGCCATCATCGCGCTACTGTCCAGCCTCGCCGTCACCGGCGATATGGACGCCGTTCAAATCGCCGGCACCGTCGGCAAACTCGGCGTTTTCATGGTCGTCGCCATGCTCGCCGGCCTGCTCCTCGTTCCGCGGCTCCTGGCCTACGTCGCCCGGTTCGAGCGCGATGAAATGCTCCTCGTCACCGTCCTCGGCCTCTGCTTCGGCTTCTGTCTCGTTGTGCTCAAACTCGGTTACAGCGTCGCCCTCGGCGCGTTCATGATCGGCGCCGTCATCGCCGAAGCCCGCGACCTTCCGCGCATCGAGCGCCTCGTCGCGCCGATTCGGGACATGTTCAGCGCGATTTTCTTCGTCACCGTCGGCATGCTGCTCGACCCCGCCATTCTCGTCAGCCACGCATGGCCCATCGCCGTCATCACCGCCGCCGTCGTCATCGGCAAGGTCCTCGCCTGCGGAGCCGGCGCATTCGTCACGGGCAACGGCCCGCGCACCTCCCTCCGCGTCGGCATGGGCCTCGCGCAGATCGGCGAATTCTCCTTCATCATCGCCGCGCTCGGCCTGAGCTTCGGCGTCACCAGCGACTTCCTCTATCCCATCGCCGTGGCCGTCTCCGCCATCACCACCCTCTTCACGCCCTATCTGATTCGCCTCTCCGATCCGTTCGCCACCCGCATCGGCCGCGTGATCCCCGCGTCCATCCGGCGCGAGTCCCAGCTCTACACCGACTGGCTCCAGTCCACCCAGCCCTCCGGGCGCGAATCGCTCACGGTAAAAGTCGTGCGACGCACACTTGCCCAGATTGCCGTCAATTGCCTCCTTGTCGCCGCCGCCTTCCTCGGCATGGCGCTCTTCGCCGCGCCGCTCTTGGAGTTGATCGGCGCCGGCGCGCTCGACGAACGCTACCAGCGCGCGCTCCTCTGGGCCGCCGCGCTCACGGCCTCGCTCCCCTTCGTCTACGCCGTCTACCGCAAACTCAAAGGCCTCAGCATCATCCTCGCGCAGTCGCGCGGATCCGGCGCCACCGCGCCCAATCTCCGCGTTCGAATGGCCCTCGCCGAAATTATCCCGCTCGCCGCCATATTGCTGTTCGCGCTTCTCATCTCCGCGCTGAGCTCCAGCATCCTGCCGCCCATCGAACTGCTGCTGCTCGTTACCGGCATCGTCACCCTGCTCGCCGTGTTTCTGCGCAAAAAACTCATCCTCATCCACGCCAAGCTGCAAGTGGCGCTGCTCGAGGGACTCTCCGCGGACGCCGATCACGATTGACCGCTGATCCGGCTGCTCGCCCGCCCGAGTGCACGGGTACGCATCCTCGCGTATAATCGCAAGCATCGGGACGACGCGCGCCGGGTCAGCCGCCGCCCCGAACGCCCCAAGCTCCCAGCACCCCTCGCGGATCGCCCCGCGTCGCTCGGCGCAACGTCAGGCGCAAAGCGAATTTAAATTGACTTTACTAGCGCTGCATCCCAATATAGCTGGCCTGTCTATTCTGAGGGAGGCCGACGATGCCGGCGCACCGCGCATTCATCAGCCATGCGACCGAGGATCAGAAACTCGCGGGACAAATCGTCAATCAACTCGAAGTCAGAGATATTCCCTGCTGGATCGCCCCTCGCGACATCAAAGCCGGAGACGAGTACCCTTCCGAAATCGTCGCGGGAATCAGAAAATCGACATGCCTTGTCCTAATCATGTCGAAGTGGTCGCTTCAATCGCCGCACGTCCGTCGTGAACTTGAAATCGCCGTGCAGAACGGCAAAAACGTGTTGACGGTACAACTCGATGACACGCTTCCCCCCGACACTGTTCAATACTACCTGAGCATCAATCAGTACATCGACGCGAGACACGGTCCGCTTCGTCAAATCGTCGCGAAGTTGGAAACCGCCATCAAATCTGGCGAAGCGCGCGGGTCGCCCAACGGGAATGCGGACGCCAAGAAGGACCGTCCTCCGAGAAGATTATCCAAGCTACATGTCATTACAGGATTCGTCATTCTCGTTCTGCTCTTGCTTGGGGGATACGTGTCTCTCCCCCGATGCCATGCCGATCTCGCGAGAAAATTCGATGAGACGCGATCGCAAGCCATCGACCTCTATGAGAAGAATCCAGGCAAGGACAATCTTGAGCTTTCCAGACGATTGCTTGAAGAAGCCGACAACGGCGGTGATCCGCTTGCGGCGCTTTGGGTGGCTCGAAGTCTTTATAACGAGCACGGCATGTTTCCCTTGGATCGTCCCGCCGCAATACGAAAGGCCCGTAAGGTCGTGCGGTGCGTCCAGTCTCTGGCGGACTCTGGTTCTGTCGAGGCGCAGTTCCTTTATGCGCACGCCTTGGAATTGGGAATCGGAATCGAACGGAATACCACGGAGTCCGCGGATAGGTATCGCCGGGCCGCCGATGCCGACTATGCGATCGCAATGTTCAAACTCGGCACCATGTGCGAGGTAGGGCTGGGAGAACAACAAAACATGGCGGAGGCAATCCGGTGGTATCAAAAAGCTGAGGAACGGGGAGACGTGCGAGCCATGACCCGCCTTGGAGATGTCTACCGCGAGGGACGGGGCGGAGTGAGCGTAGACAGCGTGCGCGCCGTACAACAGTACAAGAAGGCAGCTGATCACCAGTATGCCGACGCGCAGTTCAAACTCGGCGAGATGCTCATTACAGGCACCGGTGTATCGCTCGATGTGCAGGCCGCGCTCGAATTGTGGGCGATGGCGGCGCAAAACGGGAGCACGCGAGCGAAAGCTGCGCTACAGACTCGTGAGGGGGAGCCGGAAAAATGAGCGGCACGTTCGAACCCGGACCAGCTTTGAAGTCGAGGTGGCCGGGCTATCTGTTCATAAGTCACGCGACAGAAGACACGGTCGCTGCGAATCGGATCCGCGACGCGCTCGAGTCGCTTGGCGTGAAATGCTGGAGTGCCGTGCGCGACATCAACCCCGGCGAAGTCTATACCGCCGTCATTCCTCCGGCGATCACGGCCTCCGGCGGCCTCATTCTCATTGTTTCGGAACATGCCAACCAGTCCAGAAACGTGCAGATCGAAGTCCAACTCGCCTTCGAAGAAGACAAGAAAATCTATCCCGTGCGCGCGGATGACGCCGAACTCCCGCCCGCGCTGGCGTACTGTGTCGGTGCTGCGCAGTTCGAACACCTTCGCGAAAAATCGCCCGCGGAGGTCGCTGCCAGACTTGCGCGCTTGATTTCGGGCCCAATCGCCGCCCCGCAGCCCAAAGCCAATCCTACGGGGCACCGTCCGCCCCGGCGACTCAGTATGCTCGTCGCGACGCTCGCGATTGCGACAGCCATCGCAGCGGCGTGGACGTGGTACGCCTTTCCGGAACCGGAGCCGCCCCCACCTCTACCTCTGCAATCCAAAGTGGATCCCTTCGTCGACCTGAGGACGGCGAACGATCGGAAGGAAGCGGTGAGGCTCCAGACTCACACCGGCAACTTGAATGATCGATTGCAGTCCAGAGACCTCTTTCAGCGATGTGCCGACCGTGGCGATCGAATCGCGAAGATGTGGATCGCACGAAACATGTTTCACGGACTCAGTGTTTATTCGAAAGATCCCGTCGGCGCCGCGAAACTGGCCAGCGAAGTCTTCGGTTTCGTAAAAACGGTCGCCGAATCGGGATCTACAGAGGCACAGTTCCTGGTTGGCGCAGCCTACCAACATGGCATCGGCGTCGAACCCGACCCGAAACGCGCCGCAAGGTACTACGCGTCGGCCGGCGAAGGCGCTGACGGCATGGAACTCGCCATGACTAATCTTGCCGACATGTACGCCGACGGACTCGGTATCGAGCGAAACGCACCCGCAGCGCTCGAACTCTACGAGCGAGCCATCGATCGTGGATTGCCACGCGCCATGAAACGTCTCGGAGATCACTACCGTGATGGGGGCGACATCGTAAATAAAGATAGCGCGAAGGCGCTCATGTGGTACGGCAAGTCGGCAGCACTCGAATACGCAGCCGGAATGTACAGTCTCGCCATGATGTACATCGAAGGCGACGCCCCGCGAAATTACAGCGAAGCAGCAACGCTCCTCGCCGCCGCCGCTCGCGATGGCGAACCAATCGCCTGGTATCAACTTGGAAATCTGTACTACAAAGGGCTCTTGGGCCCAGAGGACATCAAGAAGGCGACCGAGAATTGGGTGACCGCCGCCCGAATGGGAGTCAAGGAGGCGCAAGACGCACTGCGCGACATCGGCGTCACAGACTGGTAATTTCGCAAAGCATCGGGCCGCGCGACCTCGGCGTGATTTTGCTGATCCGTGGCATCATCGCCCAGGTTCCCCGTCGCCGCTGCTGGCCTGGCGGCTGCTAGCCCGCCCGAGTGCACGGGTACGCATCCTCGCGTATAATCGCAAGCATCGGGACGACGCGCGCCGGGTCAGCCGCCGCCCCGAACGCCCCAAGCTCCCAGGAACCATGCGGAATTCGCACCTCCCGGCAGATTGTTCACCTGTTAACCAATGCTCCTGCGAAACTTCAAACTCTTTTTCTACGGCTGGTGGATCGTCATCGCCACCTTCATCACACTCTTCGTCGCCACCGGCTTCATTTTCTACTCCTACGGCGTCTTCCTCGAGCCCATCCAGAAGGAATTCGGCGCCTCCCGTTTCGCCGTCGCCATGGGACTCACGCTCATGAACACCGCCATGGCCCTCGCCGCACCGTTCCTCGGCCGCTTCATCGACACCTGGTCCGTCCGCCGCCTCATGATGATCGGCTGCGTCAGCCTCGGCGTTGGCTTCTTCCTCGCCGCGCACATCACCGCCCTCTGGCAGTTCTACGTCCTCATCGGCACCTTTCTCGCCCTCGGCGTCGTCAGCATCGGCCAGCTCTCCAGCACCGCCCTCGTCTCGAACTGGTTCGTCCGGCGCCGCGGCGCCGCGCTCGGCATCGCCACGACCGGCGTCTCCATGTCCGGCATGGTCATGGCCCCCGTCACGTCCTACTTCGTCGTCAACTACGGCTGGCGCGACACCTTCCTCATCTTCGGCGCGCTCTCCGTCGGCGCGCTCCTCCCCATCGTCTGGGTCTTCGTGATCAGCCGGCCCGAAGACATCGGCCTCAACCCCGACGGCGCCCGCGTATCGCTGAACGACGATCTCGGCGCGCACGGCCCCATGCCCCGCTTCACGTCGAACTTCTCCACCCTCGCCACGCTGCGCAACGCGACGTTCTGGGCGATCACGCTCTGCATCGGCTTCAACTTCTTCGCCATGGCCGCCACGCTCATCCACATGATCCCCCACGCACACGATCTCGGCATCACGCGCATTCAAGCGTCCTACATCCTCACCGTCTCGGCCGGCGTCGGCGTCGTCGGCAAAATCCTCTTCGGGTTCGTCGCCGACTACGTGGACGCGCGCCTCGCCCTCGTCCTCTGCCTCGCATTCCAGGCCGTCGCCACGCTCCTCTTCCTCCCCGCCACCACCTACCACGAACTCCTGATCGCCGGCGCCATCTTCGGCTTCGGCATGGGCGGCGTCGTGCCGCTCTGGGGCTCGCTCGTCGGCGATTACTTCCCCCGCCCCGTGTTCGGCCGCGTCATGGGGCTCATGAGCCCCTGCATGCTCCCCATCCAGGCCAGCGGCGTCCCCATCGCCGGCCTCATCCACGACGCCACCGGCGATTACCACGCCGCGTTCATCGTCTTCGTCATTGCATACGCCGTTGCCGGCCTCTGCCTCGTCTTCGTCCGCAATCCGGTCGCCGGCCCCGTGTTTCAGCGCCAGCAGGCGCTCATTCGGGCCGCCGTGCCGCTCCCCGACGCCCCGGCACCGAATGTTTGTCAGAAGTGAACGTGTGCTACCATGGACAAGCTATGTCACTACTGCGACACGTTGCCCTTCTCGGGCTCGGATTGACCATCGCCTGCGCCGCCCCACCCCCCATCGAAACCGTCGAAGATCTCACGAAAGCCCTTGAAAACAACGGGATTACGTTCGATTCCGCCACCCGAGTCGATCTTTCAGGCATGGGCTTTGCTCAAGTGGATGAAGGCGTGAGACTCACCGGAGACGGCGTCCACGTCGAGCTACTGCGGGTGGAAGACGAAGGCACTTTCAAGATCGTCTCGAGCCTGGGCGGGCTGCTCAAAGCGCTCAACGATAAGTTGGGCGAGGCCCCGCTCCATCCACCCGATGTGATCGCGCGGTACCCGTTCGTCGTCGTCGTTCGCAAAGAACCCGACACCGGCCGGATTCGCCGAATCGTCGATCGCGTGTTGCCGGCAGAGTAGCGCCCCGGCGCAGTTGAACCCGTTCTTACGTTGCCGGCGGTCAACCCCCTTGGCCCCCGGTATATTGCACACGAGCGGCCCCCCGCTCGTCCGCCGCAGCACGAGACCCCCTCCCGTGCTGCGGTATTTTTTTCTCGTTCGTGTGGCAGGCCTAAGCGCAGTTCAGCTTAGGCCTGTTCGACTTCGCGAATAATTCTCACGGCAACCGAAACGCCACCAGGCTCGCTGGCTCCGTCTGTCCGCCCACCGCCAACACGAGATACTGCTTTCCCTCGTGCATGTACGTCATCGGCGTCCCATGCGGAACCGCGCCCAGCTTCTGCTCCCACAATTCCTCGCCCGTCGTCTTGTCGAACGCGCGAATCACGCCGTCCGTCCCCGTCTGCATCACCGAACTTGGACTCGGGTCCGGCTGAATCATGAACAGCAATTCCTTCGTCAGCACGCCGCCCCCGTTCGACAAGAAACCATTCGTCGCCGAGCCCAGCGGCGGCAGGTCGAGGTGTTGCAGCGCGGGATGATCCCTCGGCCCGTCCCCGTGCGCCACCTGCCACGCGATCTCCCCCTTGTTGAGGTCGATCGCCGTGATCCGCCCATACGGCGGCTTCACAATCGGGAGCCCCTGCGGACTTAGGATCATGAAATCCGCCGCATTGATTCCGTACTCGAATTCCGACCGGTTCGCGTCGTTCTTCAATAGCCCGATGCTCACCAGCCACGTCATCGACGGCACATACAGCCAGTTCGTCTCCGGATCCAGGCACGCGCCGCCCCAGTTCGCCCCGCCCGCGGGGCTCGGCAGCGTCGCGGTCCCCTTGTTGGTCTCCGTGATCACGCTCGGCGGCGAGAACAGCGGACCCGCCGTGTACTGCTTCAAAATGTTGATCGCCTCCGCGCGCAGCTCCGGCGTGAAGTCGATCAGGTCGTCCTCCGTCACGCCCTGCCGTTCAAACGCCGGCGGTTTCGTCGGGAACGGCTGCGTCGGCGAGACCCACTCACCCGGCGCGCCGTTCTGCGGCACCGGCCTCTCCTCTATCGGCCACACCGGCTCACCCGTTTCGCGATTGAAGACAAACGTAAACCCGTGCTTCGTCACCTGCGCGACCGCCTTGATCGGCCTGCCGCCCACGTTGAGGTCACACAGAATCGGCGCCGCCGGCAGGTCGTAGTCCCACATCCCGTGATGCACCACCTGGAAATGCCACACGCGCTCGCCCGTCGCCGCGTTGAGGCACACGAGGCTTTCCGCGAACAGGTTCGCGCCCGGCCGCAGCGCGCCATACCAGTCGCTCGTCGGCGTCCCGATCGGCGCGTATACGTACCCCAGGTCTTCGTCCACGCTCATCATCGACCACGCGTTCGTGTTCCCCGAATACGTCCACGAATCGTTCAGCCACGTGTCATTGCCGAATTCGCCCGCCTGCGGAATCGTGTGAAACATCCATTTCTGCTCGCCCGTGCGCACGTCGAATCCCCGGATGTGCCCCGGCGGCATCGACTTCGTCGATCCTCCGTCCGTGATGATTGACCCCATCACGATCATGTCCCGGCAAACCACCGGCGGCGCGTTGTACCCCAGAAACCGCGCATTGAATTCCTTGCCCAGCCCTTGCGACAGATCGACGATCCCGTTCGTTCCGAATTTCGGATCCGGCTTGCCCGTCTTCGCGTCGATCGAGATCAATTGGCGCCCGCCCGTCGCGATCAGCAGCCTCTCGATCGTTCCGTCCGTCCAGTAGTCCACGCCACGGTGTTGAAACCCTGAGTTCGCCGGACGCCCGATCTTGTACGCCTCCGGGTCATACACCCAAAGCGTCTTCCCCGTCGCCGGGTCGATCGCCGCCACCTGCGCCACCGACGTGCTCGTATACAGCACACCGTTCACATACAGCGGCGTCGCCTTGAACCCCCCGATTCCCCGCTGCCCCGTGTCCGTCTCGACCGACGCCCACCGCCACGCCTCCGTCAGCGTCCCCACGTTAGCCCGATTGATCTGGCCCAGCCCCGAATACTTCGTGCTCCCGCGGTCGCCGGCATAATGCCGCCACTGCCCGTCCTCCGCGCCCTGCTGCGCGTACGCGCCCGTCGTCCAAACACCCACCGATATCCCCACCATTGCAAGCCGCGCACAAAATCTCACCGGAGTCTCCTTCGCATGATTCCCATGCAACTCATACGTCCCATCCGTCCGTACACGCTTCGCGCAAATACTGCACTACCAAACCAATCTGTGCCGCCTTCAACAGCGCCGGCGCATGCCCGCAACCCGCGATTTCGACTGAGCGCGTCCCCTTTCGCTCGCACATGCGCAGCACCGTCGCACGCGAAAGTAGATCCGAGTCCGCGCCGCGCAAGATTAACACCGGGCACGCGATGCGGCTCCATTCGTCCCAGTAGTTGAGCGGCGCGGGTACGGCGCCCGGCGCGGGGGAAACGATCGCCGGATCGTAGGCGAACTCGACCCCGCCGTTCTTCTCGACGAACGTCGCGTCGTAGAGCGCCTCCCACTCGTCCTCGCTCGTCACGCCGAATGGCGCAAGGATCTCGCGGATGTACGCCATCGCGTCCTGCTTCGAGTCAAACCGGTGCCGTTTGCCGACGTATCCCAGAATCCGTTTGACGCCCGCGGAATCGACGTCTGCGCCGACGTCGTTCAGCACCAGCCGCTGCACGAGATCCGGTCGCGCCGACGCCACCATCATCCCCAGGATCCCGCCCATCGAGGTCCCGACCCACGCCACCGGCCCGATCCCGAGGTGTTCGATCAGTCCGATCAAGTCCGCGGCATAATTCGGGTACGTGTAACCGCGCTTATCCCCGAGCCACTCGCTCTCGCCCCGGCCAACGACATCCGGACACACCACGCGAAACTCTCCCGCCACTGCCGCCGCCAGCGAGCGAAAGTCCTTCTTGTTGCGCGACAAACCGTGTACGCAAAAGATCGCCGCTGCGCCCTCCGGCCCGCGCCAGTCGTAGTAGGCAAGCTCGGCGCCCGAACCACAAGGTGAGCGGAACCGTCCAGCGGCTGGATTCATACTCTCTCGCTCCGCGTTCAATCCGGTCCCGACGCCAACCCCCGTCGGGCCGCCTTCTAAACTCGCCAGCCTGCCCAAGCGACCCGCCGTTCGTCAATCCGCGAGTGCCACACATCCTGGTCGGATGCTTGCTGGGTGCACATCCGCGCGTTTGCCTGTCTTTTGGACTATCGAAAATGTTCCTGCTGGACCATGGGTAGAATGGATCACAATGAGTCTCGAAGAACCAGAAAACGATGAGTGGTAAGTTCCCGACCCTCTTCTAAGACCTCGTTGGAGAGACCAGTGGGCCGATTACGTTGACCGTCTCGGTGGGCCGTTCATTGCCTACGGCTGCCTGGCGATACCGACCGCGATCGGCCTTCTATTCCTGATCCTCGACCTCATCGCGTCACTTTGATTCCCCCCAGCGCGCGCCTTGCCTCGATTCGCCGACCCCAACTCATGCCGATCATCGCACCCTCGGCGAGAGCTCGGGTCCGCGCCGTCTTCATCTGTATTTATCAAAATCCATCTGTGGTTAAAACCGCTCTTGACCTTGACCGTGTCGTTCTCCGCGTCTCATTTCCTCCGCGTGATCCAAATTCGCTACGGTATCCGAAATGCGCATCACCGACATCCCCACCCCCGGCTACGAACGCGTCGTCCACATCACCGACGACGCCTCCGGCCTCAACGCATTCATCTCGATTCACAGCACGCGCCTCGGCCCCTCGCTCGGCGGCATGCGCATGTGGCCCTACGCCTCCGAGGCCGACGCGCTGGCCGATGCGAACGCCCTCGCCCGCGCGATGACGTACAAAGCCGCCGTCGCGCGGACGGGCCAGGGCGGCGGCAAGGCCGTCATCATCGGCGACCCGAAGCATAAATCCGAGGCGATGTTCCTGGCGCTCGGCCGCGCCATCGAAGCCCTCGGCGGGGCGTACATCGCCGCCGAAGACATGAACATCACCGTCGCGAATCTCGAGACCGTCGCGCGCGAGACGCGCTGGGTTTCCGGCCTGTCCGTCGAGCGCGGCTCGAGCGGCAACCCCTCGCCTATGACGGCCTACGGCTGCCTCGTCGGCATCCGCGCCTGTTGCCAGAAAGTCTTCGGCTCGCCCGATCTCGCTGAGCGGAGCGTCGCAATCCAGGGCGTCGGCGCCGTCGGCGGACGCCTCGCCGAGCTATGCGTCGAAGCCGGTATGCGCGTCGCCGTGTGCGACCTGGACGCCGGACGCGCGCGCAAGTTCGCCCACGCACACGCCGCCGAGTTCCTTGAGGGTCCCGATGCAACGCTCGCGCATCCCAGCGACATCGTCTCTCCTTGCGCGCGCGGAGGCATTCTCAATGCCGACACGATCCCGCGCCTCCAATGCCGCATCGTCGCCGGCGCCGCCAACAACCAACTCGCCGAACCCGCCGACGCCGACCGGCTGCAACACCGCGGCATCCTGTACGCCCCCGACTACGTCATCAACGCCGGCGGCATCATCAACATCGCCTGCGAATTCACCCCCGAAGGCTATTCCCCCGACGCCGCCCGTACCCGCACCGAAGGCATCGGCCCCACGCTCACCCACGTCTTCCGCATCGCCCGCGAACAGCGCATTTCCACCGCCGCCGCGGCAGACCGCCTCGCCGAATCCCGCCTGGCGGAGCCAACCGCCCCATGACCTCCCGATCCCCCGCATACTTCCCTTGCTTCCCCCCAGTCCCAACCCCTTCAGTCTTGTTCCCGCGCCTTTCCGCTGTTATACTTATGCACTGTCCCTCGGCTGTGCGCCGGGCGGACCACGAGCCATCGGCTTCGGCCCAACCGGCTCGAAATCTCAGATCCGAAGGGAGGTTGGTTCCGCGTGACGAAAGTCCGAGTTAGACCGGACGAACCGTTCGAGAAGGCGCTGCGCCGTTTCAAGAAAAAGTGCAACAAGGAAGGCCTGATGCAGCGCCTCAAGGAAATCAAGTACTACGAGAAACCGAGCGAACGCCGCCGGCGCAAACTCGCCAAGGCCGTCGCCCGCCAGGTCTCCGCGCTCGAACCCTGATTCACCGCGTCGGTATTTACTGAGAATCCGATTCTCGGGCAGGATCTTGAACAGGTCCTGCCCGATTTACTTTCAATGGCCGCCGATCCCCACACACCCGAATCCGTCGAACTCGTCGTCGAGCCCGAAGAGGCGGATCTCCGCCTCGACATATTCCTCGCCGGACGCCTCGGCGATTTTTCGCGGAACGCGATCCAGATCGCGATCAAGTCCGGCGCCGCGCAAGTCAACGGCCGTGCCGCCAAGCGCCCAGGCCAGCGCCTGCGCGCCGCGGAAACCGTACAGTTCGAGCTCCCCGCGTTGCCCACAATTTCGCTCGAACCCGAAGACATTCCACTCGAAATCGTCTTCGAAGATGCAGACGTTCTCGTCGTCAACAAACCCGCCGGACTCGTCGTCCATCCCGCCCCGGGACATCCCTCCGGCACGCTCGTCAACGCGGTCCTGTTTCATTGCAAGGATTTCGAGCGCCCAACGAACGCCGGCGAGGAAGGCGCGTGGATTCGCCCCGGCATCGTCCATCGGCTCGACCGCGACACCTCCGGCGTCATGGTCGTCGCGAAATCCCGCCGTGCGTTCGACTCACTCTCGCGCCAGGCGCGCGAGCACCGCTTCGAGCGGGAATACGTCGCGCTCGTGCAGGGAGAATTCGCGGAGGACGCCGGGGTCATACGCGCGGCGATCGGCCGAAGCACGGGCGACCGCAAACGAATGGGAATCAACGCCCCCGAGGCGCGCGACGCCGTTACCCGCTACTCGGTTCTCGAACGCTTCGGCGCGGCCAGTCTTGTCGCGCTGAAGCTGGAAACCGGCCGCACCCACCAGATCCGCGTCCACCTGCGCTTCGTCGGCCGGCCCGTGCTGGGCGATCCCCTCTACGGCGTGACGGACTTCCGCGCGTGGGACGTACCGCCAGCGGTACGCGCGGCTGCCCAACAGCTTCAAGGGCAGGCGCTTCACGCGCGGCTACTGGGATTCGAGCATCCCGCGACCGGCCGGCTCGTTCGCTTTACCGCCGCGCTTCCCCCCGACATGCAGGCCGCGCTCTCCGCGCTTCGCGCCTATAGCGGCACGAACGTCACGTAAGTGGTGGTCTTGGTCCTCAGGGTCAATTCGTCAGTCAGCTTCATGGTGAAATCGCTCTCTTCACGGAGCGAGCGAAGGACGCCGTCGGCCGTCGACAACTGCAGCTCGCCGCGGGCCTCGCCCACCGTCGGCGAGTCCGCGCTGTTTTCCGCGTGAAACTTCGACGTAAATTTGATTCGGGCACCGGTCGCGTCGATCGCCGCCAACCGAAATTCCGTGAATTGATACGCGTTCGCCCCCGGATTGAAGATGGAATCCCGGCTCCAGGTGTCGCGAGGCGCCACGGGTACCGAGGGCCACACGTCGAATATCGAATTGAACGTTTGGGCGAGCGCCTCATCGCTCACGCTCGACAGCAGCCGATCGATTTCCTTGTCCGAGATCGATCTCTTTACGTGTTCTCTGAGGGCGTCTGTCCCGCTGAATTCGAGAAACCTGCCGCTCGGGGATACCCGCGCACCGAAGGTCTGTCCTTGCAGCGCCGCCGAGAAGGCCGGTACCACGGACGACTCGGCCTTCTCCGTAGTGATTGACAGGCCCGTGTCTCCATTCTCGTAGATGCGCTCCGCGCGAACGATATAGACGAAACTGCTCGACGGTTTCATCGATGGGCCGGATCCGTCCTTCGAAGCGTCGGTCACGGTCGATTCCTTGCGAACCGACAGGCGGTAGGATTTCGACGGTTCAAACTTCATTTGTAACAACGTCGGCTCCCGGCTGCCGCACGAAACGACCACGAGTGCCATCGTCAGAATCAAGCTCGGTACTTCAAAACGAAATCGCATCGCAACTCCTATCCATCATTGAATTCGCGTCTATCAACCCAGTCGACTATGCTATCCACATTCGCTCTTACGAACAACTGCTGGATCAACATGCCTGTAGCGAATCCGGCCGGCAGCGGCCGACCCCATCCACCGGACTGGAACCTGACCGTCGTAGTCCCGGTCTACAACGAAAACGAAACCATCGGGCCGTTGGTTGACGCGATTGCGGCTCAATTGCCCCCACGGAGCGGCGGGATTGTCCTCGTGGACGACGGCAGTACCGACGGCTCAGGCGCAATCTGCGACGCGATCGCGGCCCGGCGCGGCGACGTCACCGTGGTCCATTTTCCCAACAACCAAGGCAAAACGAGGGCGCTCGCAGCAGGATTCGCGCGGGTCACGGGCAACGTGGTCATTACGATGGACGGCGATCTCCAGGACCAGCCGGACGAGATCCCGCGGTTCCTCGAAGCCCTCGCGGGCGGACTGGACCTCGTCTGCGGCTGGAAACGCCGCCGCCACGACCCATGGAGCAAGCGCGCCGCCTCGCGCGTGTTCAACGGCGCAGTATCGCTCCTGTTTGGCCTTCGTCTGCACGATGCCAACTGCGGATTCAAAGCGATGCGCAGCGAAGTGGCCCGCGCGGCGATCCTCAAACACGACTACCACCGCCTCATTCCCGTTGTTGCTGCGGCGCAGGGGTTTCGCGTCGGCGAAATCGAAGTCACTCATCACCCGCGCAAACACGGCGTCTCCAAGTTTGGCATGGAGCGATACTGGCGCGGCGCGCGAGACGCCGCACACGTGTGGTGGGAGATTCGGACGGGCAGAATCCTTCCCCTGTCGCGGGTCGCGTCGCGCGCGGAAACGTCCCAGAGATCCTAGCCGCGTCATGTCCCCGCGTCGCGTCCGCGCGTGCGCCGTTGCCGCAATGCGCCGACGAGCGAACCGTAAATCGATACAAACCGCGCCGCCATCAGGCCGGCCAACGCGCCGAAAAACCCATGCAATGTCTCACGATCCAGCCAATAGCCCGCGAAAAGAAAAAGTCCGTAGACGATCAGGCGCATGTAGGCGCCCACGACCATCCACGTACGCAGTTTGTCCGGCGCGGTCGTCGCGAGCTGCCGCATGCGGACCGACAACAATCGAAATCCAACGATGCTCGCGATGCCTCCGAGTAGCACGCCGGCGGCAGCAGCCTCGTCGATCGCCAGATACGCGGCCGCCGCCAGAACGACCGTCGCGAGCGCGCTCAGACGCAGCAGGACGCGAAACCGCCTCGCTGCGTTCTCTTGAGGCGACTCTTCGATGGGGGATTCCATGCGTGTCGTGGGAGGTGTCCAGCGAACTCGGCCATCCGCATTGTACTCGCCTTCAGGACGGGCATCGAGCACGCGTGACGGCGTCGCCGCCGCTCGGGCGAACGTTTGACCCGCACCGCGTCGTTCTCTAGTATGGCGCGTCGCTCATCCGATCGATGTTCCCAACGGCAACGGACTACCCCAACGAGGTTATCGACCCATGTCCCGAATGACCACGCTACGCGGCAAACCGCTTCCCCTTGAAGGACCAGAACTGAAGACCGGTGATAAGGCGCCTGACGCGACCGTGAGCAAGGACCTGGTGAACGAGATAAAACTGAGCGATTTCAAGGGGAAAACGCGTATCGTGAGCGTGGTGCCGTCGCTGGACACGCCGGTGTGCGCCGCGCAGACGAAGCGCTTCAACGACGAAGCCGTCAAACTGCCAAACGCAGCCTTCATCACCATCAGCGCCGATCTCCCGATGGCCCAGGCGCGCTTTTGCGGCGCCGAAGGCATCGACAAGGAAAAGCTCGTCGTATTGAGCGATCACCGCCACACCGAATTCGGCAAGAACTACGGCACACTCGTGCCCGGCCTGCGGATCCTCAGCCGCGCGGTTTTCGTGATCGGCAAGGACGATCGCATCAAGTACGCCGAGTACGTCCCCGAGATTGCCGAGCATCCGAATTACGACGCCGTTCTGGCCGCGGCGAAATCGGCCACCTGAACGCTCCGACGAACCGCGGAGGGATCGACCCTATGCTCAAGAAAAATGTGCTCGAAAAACTAAACGAACAGTTTAACCACGAACTCGCGTCAGCCTACGTGTATTACGCCATGGCCGCTCATTTCGATTCAGTGAACCTCAAGGGATTTGCGAACTGGATGCGTATACAGGCTCAGGAGGAGTTGACGCACGTCCACCGAATCTACACCTACATCATCAACCGAGGCGCACGTCCATTCTTCGCCGCCGCGGCCGAGCCCAAGCAGGAATGGAAGTCACCCTTGGACGCGATGAAGGACGCATACAAGCACGAATGCTTCATCTCCGAAAAAATCGGAGAGTGTGTGACGCTCGTGCTCAAGGAAGGCGACCACTCGACGAACACAATGCTGCAATGGTTCGTCAACGAACAGGTCGAGGAAGAGGCCTCCGCGGACGACATTGTCCAGAAACTCAAACTCATCGGCGACAACACGAGCGCGCTGTTTTTGCTGGACAACGAACTCGCGAGCCGGAGTTTCTCGCCACCACCCGCTGACGCGTAGCCCCCGTCGGTTCCGGCCACCGGTCCGCCGGCCCGTTGACACCCCGAAGAACCCCGCGATACAATCACTGGACAAATTCACGCTTCCGATCGCGATTTTGTCGGTGAATTCGAACCGGACGGGTTAACGGGGGGCGGGCCGCGATCGTTTCCAGCCGGCCCGCGCGGAAGGAAAGGGGCGCCGTGCCGTTTCCAGGCCAGGATCGGTCAACGCCGCGCCGGCGGGCCACGGGTTTCACGCTGATTGAGCTGCTCACGGCGCTCGTCGTCATGGGCGTGGCTACCACCGTCCTCCTCAAGCTCTTCCTGGGAAGCCAATCCCTGGCGAAATCCAGCCGTACGCACGAGATCGCGGCAAGCATTGCGCAGGAGTACCTGACGCTCATTCAGAGCCGGCCCGAACTCTTCGTATGGCCCAACTACCAGGACCAGACGCCGAACGCACCGCTGCCCGTAACCGCGCGCGAGAACGGGCCGGTTCCGCAGAAGTTCACCGAACCGCCGCTCGCCCTGCCGCTCGCGCGCCGCGCGTACGACCGAGAGCGCGCGACCTATGGGGGATACACCTGGTCGGCTTCCGCGCGGCTTCCGTCGCAGGACGCGGCCTACGTTGAACTGACCGTGGAAGTCCAATGGCAGCTCGAAGGACGGCTCAAACAGTTCATGCTGACCTCTGCCATTCCCCGCGCGGGCGCCGAAGGAGTCGGGCTATGACGGCACGCCGATCGCGCGCGGGTTTTACGCTCATCGAACTACTCGTCGTGACGTCGATCATCGGGCTTGTGATGGCCGTCGGCACGTCAACCTTGTACGGCGTCATCGCCGCGTGGAACGAGCGGCAAGCCGTAGCCGAACTCGACGCAAAAGCCGATCTCGCGCTCGAGTCAATCCGGCGCGACATCGCCGATACACTCTCCTTCGACGTCTCCGGTATCGCCATCGAAGGCGCGACGCGCAGCGTACAGGACTCGCGCACCTATCCGCCGGCGCAGCATCGCGACGACCAACTCGCCGTGCCCATCCGGGCGATGGATCCAAATCGGCCGCTTGCGGTGCCCGCTAAAGTCGGCTATCACGTGGAGCGCGCCGGCGGGGTCGGAGTGCTGGTACGCACCGTGGGTACGCTCAGCGGCGGGTTTCCCGAGACCAACCGGATCGAAGTCATCCCGAACGCGCGTGTGATGGGGTTCGCAGTCCAGTATCTCGCGCCCGGACCGGGTGCGGTCTGGGTCGATGAGTGGAATCAGCCCGGGCAGCCCGCGGCGGTCGGCGTAAGCCTTTCGATTGAAGACCCCGACCGGCCGGCGCAGTTCCAGGTCTCCCGCCAGATCGTCGTCCCGGTGCACGTCCGATGAGACCCTCGCGCATGACAATCCTTCGCCCGAATGACCGCAGCGGCATGGCGCTCTTCGCCGCGATCGCGCTGCTCGCTATTTTCGCGCTGCTGGGCACGGCGTACTTGGGCTACATGTGGCTCGAATTTTCCGACGCGGGTGTCCAGCTTCACCGGACGCGCGCGCGCAATCTCGCGGCCGGCGGCGTATACGCCGCCATCGGCGAAATCCGGTCTGCGCTCGACGAATCCGCGCAGCCGCAATCGTCATACGAAATAACTTTATCAACGTATCGGCACGAACAAACGGGAGACGGCGCCTATCCGCAGCACGTGACGGTGTCCGTCGAAGACGAATCCGCGCGCGTCAACCTGAACACCGCGCCCGCGCCCCTGTTGCGGGCGATGGGGCTCGACGCCGCCTCGACGGACAAGCTTATCTCGATGCGCGGCAAGGGCTCGCGGTTGCCAAGCGTTGATGCGCTGCGCGTAAACGAGATCGCTGATGCGCAAGAGTTCGAATCGCTCCAGCAAAACGACTTCACGGTATACACCGGTGAGCCGTCAGGCGATGACCTCAACCTGAACACGGCGAGCCCGCGCGCGCTCGCGGCCGCGTTTGGTATCTCGCAGAACGAAGCGGCCGATCTTGCCACAAAACGCCCATTCAGGGATTGGCCCGACGTGCTGCAGAAAGTCGGCCGCGAACCCTCGACGTTCAATCTCGACGTCGCGCCCTTCGCGCCCCGGGAAAAGCCCGCGGGGGTTGCGTTCGAGTCGAAGTGTTTCCGCGTGCGCAGCGCGGCGAAACTGGACATGCCCGGCGGCAATCACCGGCCGGTGTACGCGGCTGTGGAAGCCGTGATCGCGTTCCGCGACGATGACGGATATGCGATCCGGTATTGGCGCGAATTGCGCGGCGCCGACGCGCGAGCCACCGGGGGCGATTCTCCGGACAGTGCCGCCGTAGTCGATACCAGCAACGATACGAACTGAACGCGGCGCCCACGGGCGCGAACGGAACGCGACGGAGGATAGACGAGAATGCCCACGAACCCGCCGAAAAAGCCCAGCACCAAGGCGAAAGTCGCGGCACGCCAGAAACGGACCAGCGCGTCCAGGCGGAGTGAATCGGCCACCCGCGTCACGTCGCGCCGTCGCGCAATTCACGAGAAAGAAACGCCGCGCTCGGCGGCGCTGCCCGAGGCAGGCGGGCTCGTGCAGGAACTCGAACTCGACCGGACGCCCGGCGGTGAGACCCGTAGCATACCCAGGGCGTCCGCCTCGCCGTCTCCCGTGGCGGCGCTGTCGCGCGGTGTCGTGCGCCGGCGCGACGTAACCGTGCTGTTGCGCCAGCTCATCATGATGCTCGAATCAGGCACGCCCATTCTCAAGGGTCTCAAGACACTCGCCCACCGCAGCGAACAGAAGGGCGTCCGCCAGCTCGTCGCCGGTATTGCCGAATACGTCGAAGCGGGCAACCCGCTGTGGCAGGCGTTCGCGCGCGAGGCGCGCTATTTCCCGCAGGTCGAAGTCAACCTGATCAAGGCTGCCGAGGCCAGCGGCACGTTACCCGTCGTCCTTCGCCGAATCGTCGAATTTCGCGAGCAGCGCGATCGTCAGGAAAAGCGCGTGCAGGTCGCTCTGATTTACCCGAGCTTCCTCGTCGTCGTGGCCGTCGGCCTCGTAATTATCCTGTCCATCTTCGTCATTCCCGCGTTCCGGGACATCTTCGAGTCGATGGACGTCAAGCTGAATTCCTACTCGCAATTCATCATGAATGCGGCCGACGCGGTCCGGGCTTACTGGTTCCCCTTCGTGATCGTCGTAATCCTGCTCATACTGGCCTATAACTTCTGGTGGGTGCGCAGCCCCGTGCGCCAGCTCCAGGCGGACAAGGTCAAACTCAGGATTCCCGTCCTCGGCAGCATCCTGCGCCGCCGCGTCGTGTCCCAGTTCCTCCGCACGTTCGCCATGCTCATCCGCAGCGGCGTTTCCATGATGGCCACGCTCGACCTGTGCAAGAACTCCGTGGCCAATCGCGCCTATGTCGGCGTCATCCAGGACATGCGTGACTCCGTCGAACGCGGCGAGGGTCTGGAGGGGCCGCTCCGCGACGCGGAGCGGCAGGGCTATCTTTCCGGTGTCGTCGTCGACATGATGCTCACCGGCGAAGAAACCGGTTCGCTTGAGCGAGTGTCGGACCAGGTCGCGTCGAGCTACGAAGAGGAAATCGAGATTGCCGTCGACGGGCTGACCGAAACGATTACGCCCGCGTTCGTTGTCATCATGGGATTCATCGTCGGATCGATCGTGTTGGGCATGTTCCTGCCGCTCATTACGATGATCGAATCGATCTCCTCCGGCGCGCTCTGAGCGAGCGTCACTCGGTAGCGGTCTCGGCGCGCACGATGCCTGGCGGACTCACCGTGAACCACGTGATCTGCCGGTCGCCGGCCGCCGCGTAGGACTTCGTCCGGCCCCAGGCGATCGCCGGGACTGCCCGCTCAACCGTCGTGGCCTCGAAGACAAAGTCCAGCGGGTCGTCCACGAGCAGCGACAGCGCGGCCCGCAAATCCTGGCGCGAGGTCGCCGCTACAGCGCCAACCGACCACCGCGCCGCACGAATGGCGCGGCGTTGAATATGCAAACGCGCCTCGTTGCCCTGCGACACGCGGGACGGCGGCGGACAGAGCAGATAGCCGTCCGGTCCGTACCGCAGCGCGGCCGGGAACTCGCCGAGGTAGGCCTCCAGCAGCCCCTCCGCATCGTCCGCGTCGCCGGGCGCAACCAAGGTCGGTGCGCGGCAATCGTTCAACACATCGAGCGCGATTCGGAATTGATCTTCCGTGCCGCCGGCAGTCAGATCACCCGTGATCAGAATCAAATCCGGCGCGCCGTCATTGAGTGCATCGGTCAACCGGAACAGTTGCGAATCCGCCCGCGTCGAATCGCCCACGCGTAGATTGCTGACGTGAGCGATGCGATACGTGTCGGGCCGCTCCGGCAGCACATACACCGAGCGATATGCGGCGTCCGAGCGTTCTGCACGTTCCGCGATCAAGGTGTACGCGCCCGGTCGCGCCGACGCCGGGATACGCGAGGTTATCACCCACCGCCCGCGCCACGGCCGGGCGGACAGAAACTCCAGCGGCACACTTCCCTCCGCGGACTCGATTCGCAGCGGTACATTCTCCCGCAGTAGGGCCTCGATCGCGCCACCCGGCTGGAGCACGGCCGGCTGCGCGTTGTTGGGCGTGACGATGAGCGAGAGCCGGCCCGTCTCGTCGCGCGCGGACGCGGCCCCAGCGGCAGCCAGGATCAACAAAAAGGCGAAGACGCGCATTACCGCACAGGCCTCCACGCGGGTACGTCCGCGGAGATCCCCGGTGGCGAGATTCGTTGCCGCTCGGATCCGTCGGGCTGAATGACGTAAACCGCGGGCTCGCCCTCCGCATCACCGACATACGCGATCCACTGGCTGTCCGGCGACCACGCCGGCGCCCAACAATCGCCCGCGGACTCCGCCACGATGGACCGTACACGCCCGGCCCGTCTCGGTACGCATTGGTAGATTCCACTGCGGCCGCTCCGGAATGACTGAAACGCGACTGCGCCTCCGTCTGGCGCCCACGCGGGCAGCCAATCTGCCGCGCGATGATTGCTCAGGTCGAACGTCGATCGGCGCGTGATCACGAAGATTTCGCGGTCGCCGCCGTCGTTCGACTCGAAGGCCAGAGCGTCCGCAGCCGCCGCGGGGGCAAACTCAGCGTAGTCCCCATCCGACGGCATGTTGGACAGCGGGATCTCGGTCACGTCGTTCTCCGATACCACAAGCAGATCCGTCGTCATCGCGCCGGGCGAACCGGCAAAGCCGAGGGCGATCAGGAGTTCGCGCGAGTCGTTCCACGCGCCCGGAATCGCCGATGGAAGTGCCGGCGTGAGGTCTCGGTCGGGATCGATCAGCAGGCGGACCAACCGGCTCGACGCCCACACAGGCGAGGTGAGGCTCGTTCTACCACCGCCCCACACGGTTTCCACGGCCGTCGTGAAATCGAAGACAGCGACTTGTGCCTCCAGACCGTGTCCGACCGTATAGGCGATCCGCGAGCCGTCCGACGACCAGACCGGTCCGTGCCGGTCCGCCTCCGCGCCGCCGACGTACTGCCCGCCCGGCCCGTTTAGCTCCGCCACGTACACGCCGGTACCGCGCGGCGTCTCGACCGTGTACGCCACGCGCAGCCCGTCGGGTGACCATCTCGGAGTGTCCCGCGCCCCGTCGACACCGATCGTCCGGGTAACTCCAGTCGAGAGCGAGACGACATGAATTTGCGCCGGGCCCGCGTTCGGTCGCACGAGATAGCCGATCTCGCCCTGAGGGGCCGACAGCAGCACAACCGTGAGCCAAATCCACTGGGACATCGTGTGATTCTACGGACACCCGTGCAGCCGATAAAGCGCCGGGCGGCTTCAGGCGGATTGCGCCCGGCCGCTCGCCTCGTCGTCGCCCGTTTCGAGCGGCGGCAGGTTTGGGGGAAAGAACGACGCCAACTGACCGCGCAGCTCCTCGATGTGATGCAGTGCTGCGCCGCGGCGCGATACGAGTCGAATCCCATCGCCAAAATCCGCCCGCGGCGCCAATCTCTCCGGCGAAGTTTCCTCCGTTTCGTTCGGTCCGTCCGCGTCATCGCTCTGCGCCGGGCCGGCGCCAAACAATTCCATGAGCCGCTCGAGCACCTCCGCGCCCTCGGTCACCTGCGACTGCAACGCGCGCACTTCGTCCGTAAAGGCGCGCTGCATGGCCTGTAACCGCTCGACTTCAGATTGGCGCGCGACCAGCGCCTGTTCGAGTTCCGTCACGCGCGCCGCGTGCGCCGCCGCGTCCTGCGCGGCGTCCGTGCGCAGCTGGTCCAGGTCCGCGAGTGCCGTGTCCAGCGCCTCGCGAATGTGCGCGAGATGGCTTTTGGCATTGTCTCGCTCGGCGCGCGCGCGAACCAGGCTTTCCTGAAGCCGGTGAAGCTCCTCCCGCATGGCGATCAGCGCCGGGTCCTCCGCCGGGGCGGCCAGCGGTGCCTCTGCTGCCTGCGTGGGCGCGGCGGAACCGTCCGCCGCCGAGTTGTCGTCCCGCAGCCCCTGAAACCGGCGAATGTCTTCGCGCTGGCGTTCACGGTCGCGCTGTGCCGCTTCGTAGGATTCGCGACTCATGTGCAACTCGCCGAGCAGTCGTTGCGCGCGTTCGAGCATGCCCCGTGCTTCCTCACGCGCCTTTTGCGCGTCATAGCGCGCCTCGTCGAGATTGCGCTTGAGTTCTTGCGTCTGCGGGGACGAATCCTCGGCGGGCTGCGTCGCACGCTCAACACGCTCACGTTCCAGGTCGTCGAGTTTCTTACGCAGGACGACGGCCTCGCGCGCCGCCACCGCAAGCAGTGCGTGCTCGCCGCGCAGTTGTTCGATTTCCTCCCGCGCTTCCGTGAGATGTTGTTGCAGCTCCTCGTTCGCCGCCGCGCTTTCTTCAAAATCGAGCGCGACGCCTTCCGGGCCCGCGGCTTCCAGCTCGCGAACACGCGCGGTGAGTTTCGCGATCGCCTCGCGCTGCTCGTCCCGTATGGCCGCTTCGACCACCTTGATGGCCGCCTGTGCCTCTCCACCGTCCACCTGCACGACCTGCCCCCCGTGGACGATTCGAGACAAGGGAGGCGGCAGACTGGCCAGCCGGTCGGGGTGCACTTCGGATGCGACGATGATCGGGTGGTCGTTTTCGAGGAATACGCCGATGAGTCGCGTGAGCGTGTCGAAATGGCCCGTGAATCCATGCAGATCATCGATGAGCAATACGGCGTATCGCGCCATGTCGATCGGTTTGGGATCGTTCGCGAGCCGCGTCATCTCTTCCGGCTTGGATTGCGGCGAAAGCATCACGATGGCCGCGTGGCCAAGCGTTGCGCGCAGCCGGTGCGCCACGGAACGCAGCAGGTGCGTCTTGCCGCTGCCGCGCTCGCCGACCAGCACGAGCGGCAAGGGGCTGACGGGCTCCGCGCGGCTCACCGCGAGGCAGAGATCGTGGGCGCGCCGGTTGCCGTCGTGGCTCAGGAACGAACTGAAGGTCGACTCGCGCATCGACGTACGCACCGCCCCGCGGTTCCCCCGGAATGAAGTCCGGATCGCGCAGTGCCCGTGGCCGCCGCGCCACGCGATCCGATTCAGTGCGATTGTAACGCGGCTGCGGGAATCGGTCAACCGTACAGATCGTCGCGCCCGATGATCCGCTGTGCCGCACGACGCTGGCGAACGCAATCCCCGGGTTTGCCCATGACGAACTTTCTTTGGTAGGTTTTGCAACCGTTGTGGAGAATCGAACTGATGCGTCTCGATATCGCCGCGCTCTCGGATATGGGGCGTCGAAAGCGCGAGAACGAGGACTCGTTCGGTGTGTTCCGCGACGACACCCCCAATCTGAACCTGTTTCGAGACGGTGCGCTGGTGGCCGTGGCCGACGGCCTCGGTGGACACATGGGCGGCGAGATTGCCAGCAAGCTCGCCGTATCCATTCTGCGCGATTCCCTTAAGGAGCCGCCCCCGCAGCCGGGGCCGGATGGCGACGCCGACGGCGCCACGCTCGATCTGATGACGCGTTACGTGCGCATGGCCAACGCCAGTGTGTTCAAGACCAATCAGGACCTCAATCCGAACGGCAAACCCATGGGCACGACGCTGGCCGCGTGCCTCGTGTCGCCAAAAAAAGCTTACGTGTGCAATGTCGGCGATTCGCGCGTCTACCACATCCGTGACGGCGACATCATCGGCCGCACCGAGGACCACTCCTGGGTGGACGAACAGGTGAAGGCCGGCCTCATGTCAAAGTCCGAGGCCGAACTCGACTTTCGCCGGAACGTCGTCACGCGCAGCGTCGGCACGCGTCCCGAGATCGAAATCGACAGCTACGTCTGGCACGTCGTCCCCGGCGACTGGTTGCTGCTGTGTTCGGACGGACTCGTGAACATGGTCAAGGACGCCGAGATCTGCACGGAATTCATTCGCGGAGGCAGCGCGGCTGAGATCGTCCATCGCCTCGTCAACATGGCGAACGAGAACGGGGGTAAAGACAACATCACGGTCGTCGCGGTGAGCGTCAGCCCGAGCCCGTTCCTGCTGCTGTACTTCCGGCTGCGCGCGATCAAACGCAAGCACGGTTTCAAACTGATGTGGTTCTTCGTCAGCGCGCTACTGGGCCTGGTCGGCTTTCTGGCGGGCTATATCTACCGCTCCCAGGGCCACATCCTGCCGCTGATCGGCCCCTGAAACCGGCGCGCGGCGACGCTCCGCAAGGGGTCCGGAATAGCGCGAGACCGTCTCGCCGTCCCAAATCCAATACACCCGCTCGTCCACCCATCCACCCGTGTTGATGTAGAGGCCCCGGCCGCCGGGCGCGTCGAACTCCTCGTACGCGGACGTGTGCGTGTGGCCGCAAACGACCGCATCGGTTTCGCCCGCCGCGAGAACGCCGCGCGCGTACTCCCGGACAGCGGCGATCTCCCGGCTCCGCAGGGCCCCGTGCGGAGATTGCAGGCGGCGGCTGGCGCGCGAGACGCGCTGCGCAATCGCCATCGCCCAGTCGGGATGAATCAGCGCCATGAGTTTCACGCCCAGCCAGGAACGCATCAGGCGTTTATACCGCCCGTAGGCTTTGTCCGCGGGATTCACGCCGTCACCGTGGACGAAGCGCACGCGCCGGTTGCCGATCCGCGTGTCGTACGCGTCCGGGTGCACCTTGAACCCCAGCTCGTCGCGGAAAAAGCGTCCCGCCCAAAAGTCGTGATTGCCGCAGACGAGATGGCATTCGATTCCGCCGTCGCGCAAGTCCGCGAGCGCGCGCAGAACATCGAAGTAACCCGAAAACACGACGTGACGGTATTCGAACCAGAAGTCGAACAGATCGCCCACCACGACGATGCGATCGAACTCGGAGGGGGCGATATCGCGCAGAAACGCCACGAACTCGTCAACCGTACCACGATTCGCGGCGTCCACCTTGAGGTGGACGTCGGCGAAGACGAGCGTCTTCATCGAATCAGGCTGATTTTCGACGGCGGCCAGAACCGCAACACGGCCTTGCCGATAATGGCGTTGTCGTTCACCGCCTCGAAGCTTCGGCTATCCTTGCTGACCGCGCGGTTGTCGCCCAGCACGTAGTATTCGCCCGCGCCGATCGCGACCTCCTGACGGTCCGGCGTGATCCGCGCGCTCTCCGTCAGGTACGGCTCGTCCAGCTTGTGATTGTTTACGTAGACGTCGCCCCGGTCATAAACGACCTGGATCCGTTGCGAGGTCTCGGTTGCCGCGTGCGCAGCCTGCGACGTGCCCCCCTTGGACGGCGGACCCGCGGCGATGACGCGCTTCACGTAGCGTTTGCCCGCGTTATCCGGACTGTCAAACACGACCACATCGCCCGGTTCGATCGCGTTGATGCCCCCGAACAGCCCCCACTGCGCGAGCTGGTGCGGCAGTTTGAGCACCAGGATGCGCTCGTTGTTATCCAGCGTGGGCTCCATGGACTCGCCCTGGACTTCGTATCCCTCCACCACATACGCGCGCAAGCCGAGGAAAATGATCAAGAACCAAACCACAAGCTTGATGAAATCGAGAATCTCGCGGCGTAGCTCGTGCTTGTCGGAAGCGGTCTGGTCGCTGGACGCATCCGGAGCGGCCTGGGGCGCGGTCTCCATCGGGCTAAAGCTTCCTGTGGCCTCTACTTAGAGCTGAAATGTAACACGCAATCGGTCAACAAGTAAACGCATGACAGATTTAACACAAAAAAGGACGCGAAAACTCCAGCGAATCCGGAAATACCGCATGGGCCGGCGGAATCGGGCCTCCCGCTACGCCCCCGAAGCGCCAGTCCCTGCCGCCGATTCCGATACAAGCTCCGCGAGGCCCAGGGCGGGGGCCAGCGGCGCCCCGGCCCGCAGGCGCGGCATCAGGATTTCGTGCTCGCCGATCACCTGACGCGAGATAAACAGGACCGATGCGGGATGCTCATACGCCAGTTCCTTTAAGTATTGCCACCAGGCGGCCCCCGGAATGTCGCGTCCCAGCAGTGCGCGCGTGATGGCCCACGGATCGTCCGACTGCTGTTCCTCAATTTCGTCAACCAGCGTCTCGTCCTCGTGCCGGCCGAGCCGCCGTGACCGTTCACCGAATTCGAGCGTGAGCCGGCACGCGTCCGCGAACCGCGCTACGAATGTCGCCCAGTCAGGATCGATCTCCGCGACGAGCGCTTTCACGAACGCGATCCGTTTCTCCAGCGGCGCGGACTCGAGCCGTCCCGCGCTCGTTGTATCGACGAGTAGATAGTTCAACGCAGTCTGGACGTGCGCCTCCGGCTCGGCCAGCGCGAGGCAATCCTCCGCGCGCATGGGGTAGAGCGCGTGCAACATCAGCGCCTTGCTCTGATACTGCGGCACCATCGGCATCGGCTCGGGGAACGCCGCATAGTCGTAGGCCAATGCCGCGCCGATTCGCACACCCCGCACCGCCCGGCCGATGTCGCCCGAATCGAGCGCCGCCAGCCCTTGTTTAAGGAATTCCTCCTGCATGCGGCGGCGCAAACGCAACAGCTCGTACGCCTGCGACGCGCTGGTCCACTTACCCAGCCGCACCGCGTTGTCCGCAAGCAGGAGTACCAGTTCGGATGGAAGTTGTGCCGGCCGGTTCGCCGCGAGTTCGCGGTCCACGAGCGCCCGCGTCTCCACGCTGCGTGCCGCGCCGAGCGCTCCCGTAAACGCCGCGTCGCGCCGCTCCTCGTCCGTCGGCAGCAGGTAGGCGTATTTCTCGTCGCTGAATGCTTCGCTCGAATCCGCCCGCGCGGGCGAAAACGACGAGAACAGCAGCCGGAAATTGACGATGTCGCCGTCCGCCACGCTCTTGGCAATCGCCTCCGCGACCGCTTCCGGGTTGACGGACTTTGGCGCGATCGATTGCTTTCTGGCCACGTTCAGGCCCCCTTCCCGGATACCACGCGCTCGACCAGCCTCGCGCGCTCGGTCCAGTCGATCGCGGGCCGCGTCACGGCGTGATAGGGCAGGCGTTCGAGGATGTCGTGGTAGAGCAGGTGGCGGTAGTGCCGCAGCAGGTTCAACGCATAGCGCGAGTAATAGACGTTCCAGCCGCTTGTCTCCGCGACTTCCTTGTCCAGCGCGGCTTCGAGCATCGTTTCCTCGACGTACTTGCTCAAGAATGAGCGGATTCGCCCGTCAAACTCGCGGCGCAGCAAGTCCGTCTTTTCCGGATCGGGGTCGCGGTCCGCCGCCTCGCACCACCGCTTCTCCAGCGCGATCAGTTCCTCGCGCTCCTTCCAGTACGCCTCGCGACGCGCGGTGTCGCGCAGGACGATCACTGCGCCGTTCATCTTGGCCATCTCGAGAATGAACTGCGCGCGCCGGTCCTCCGTGATGGTGCTTCGCTTGATCTCCTGCACCAGCGCCTTCATTTTCGTGCGGTACGTATTGCGCACCTCGCCGGGGTTGGCGTTGTCGCGCAGACCCAGAATGTCGTAGTAGTTGATGTAACCGGCGTCGCTCATGGGGTCGTCCCGCTCAAAGAAGAGCGCCCATTCTACCTGTCGGCGGCGTTTCGAGCCAATGCGCCGCTCTGGCATACTCGCGCCGATGCCCTCGTTCGAACAGCGACTGCTCTCCCTCTTCGAAGCGATTCACCCGCTGGACCGCGTCCCGCGCGCGGGGTTTCTCCTGCGTGGCGTCTCCGAGCCCGAGAGCGTCTCCGCGCACAGCCATTTCGTCGCGCTCATGGCGCTGCTGGTGACGGAGCATTGCCCGGGCGAGTTCGACCAGGCCAAAGTGCTCGCGATGGCCCTCACGCACGACTTGTCCGAGGCGGTGACAATGGACGTTCCCATGCCGGCCGTGGACCAGCATCTACGCGAGGCGAAGGCCGAGGCCGAGCAGGCCATCACCGAGCGGATGCTCGATTCATTCGACAAGCGGTATGCCGCGTATCACCGCGAGTTTCTGCAGGCGTCAAGCCGCGAGGCCCGGCTGCTGCGCGGCCTGGACAAGGCCCAAATGATGATCAAGGTGATCATGTACGAGCACGAACACCGCGGCCGGCTCGAGGAGTTTTGGACCAACCCGAGAAACTTTGACGACTTCGGAATTGAGCCCGTCTCGCGCCTGTTCGACGCGATCTGTGCGCAGGCCGGTCGCTCCCGGCCTGCCCGGATGTCGCGTTAGAACGCGGGCCGTTCCGTCGAATCCGGATTGTCGATCACGAGTTGGTCGCCCTCGCGCAACACGGAATCCGAGCTCAGCCGGTTCCACTTGAGCAAGTCGGTCGGCGCGACGCCGTGCTTTTGCGCGATCGTCCACGCAGACTCGCCGCGCGCCACGACGTGCGTGCGCGGGATGCTGAGACCCTCAACCGTCGCCGCGGCGACAACCTGCGGTTCGGGCTTGGCGGCCGGCGTGAGGATCTTGAGCCGCTGACCAACGCGAATCGTCGAGCGACTGTTGAGGTTGTTCCACGAAAGGAAATCCTCCAGGGCGACGCCGTAACTGCTGGCGATCTTGCCCGGATATTCCCCCTTCTTGACCGTGTGATATACGACGTCGCCGGATTTCGACGGCGCGGCTGCGGTCTTCGTGTTGGCCGGCGCGGCCGATGCGGCGACGACCACCCGCTTCCCCGCGGTGATCGTCGTGCTGTTGCCCATGTTGTTCCAGCGTTGCAGGTCACGCACCGTCACGCGGTGCGCGGCGGCGATGGTCGAGAGGCTGTCCCCGCGCCGCACGGTGTACGTCGTCGCGCCCGGTTCGGCCGCGACCACCGGGCTCGACGATTCCTCGAAGCCGGGGATAATGAGTTTCTGCCCGATCTGGAGCGACTTGGGCGACTTGATGTTGTTCGTGCGCTGCAGTTCGGCAAGGGTCACTTTGTACGTTGAAGCGATTCCCGAGAGGGTCTCGCCACGCTGCACCGTGTGGCTGCCCAGGCGCATCTCCGGCATGTGTTCAATCGCGCTCGCCGTCTTCTCGCGAAGTTCCGTCGGGACCGCCAGCTGCGTCACGCGGGCCGGCGGCGTATATCCGCGTAGATACTGAGGATTCAGCCGGGCGAGGCTGCCCCGCGCCGCACCGATCTGGTCTTCGACGTCCGAGAGAGAATACGAACCGTCCACGGTCACGTACTCCGTGCGCTCTTCGTCCTGCGGCCGGCGTTCGAACCCGTACTGCTCCGGGTTATTCGCCACGATGGCCGAAGCCAGAAACTTCGCGTAGAAGCGCTTGGATTCCAGGCGAATGCGCCGCGATGCCGGCGGCGTTTCGATCAGGCGCCAGAGGTCGCGCTCGCCGCCGGTGGACGCGATCGCGCCTTCGAGACCCGCCTCACCCATGTTGTACGCGGTGATGGCGAGCGGCCAATTGCCGTCGAACATCGTGTAAAGGTCCGAGAGGTATTGCACCGCCGCCTGCGTGGACTGCTTCCAGTCGTAGCGTTCGTCCAGATACCAGTCGTTCGAAAGGCCGTACCGGCGCCCTGTGCTGCGCATGAATTGCCACATGCCGCCCGCGCCCGCATGCGAATTGATTTTCGGCGTGAATTGGCTCTCCACCATCGCGAGCCAGACCAGGTCCTCGGGTAGGCCCGCCTTCGCGAATTCCGCGCGGATATGCGGCAGATACCGGTAGCTGCGATCGAGTCCCGCCTGGAAGCTCTTGGGATAGACGCGCTGGATGGCGTCGATTTCCGCCTGGACGCGCGCGTTGAGCGGCTGCGCGTGGTCCACGCCGAAGTCCGCGAGATAGTCGCCCGTCCCCGATTCGTGGTCCGGCCGGTCGTAGTTCCGCGCGATTTCGAACGACTGCGAAAGGATGCCCGAGAATTCCTCGCGCAATCCGTAGAACGTCGCCGGATCCAGGTCGGCCTCCAGCAACCGCTCCATCATGATCGTGTAATTCTGGTAGGCCGCTTCCTCGTCGCCCGCTTCAATCGCCGTATTGGCCGCTGCAAACGCCTCTCGGGCCTCGGCGATGAGCTCGGCCGTGGGCCGCGGTTCAGGTGCGGAGAGATCTTCCACGGCATCGACCGTCGCCAGCGGCAGCGGCTCAAACTGCATGTGCTCCGCCATGTGCGACGCCGAGCTGCTGCCCGAATTCAGGCGCGGAGTCGAATCCGCTCCCTCGGGCGTCGTCGCGCACCCCGCCACCAGCGCAAGCGCGGCGCACGGCATTATCAAACGCATCATCCGATCCACGTCTACCTCCTCCTCACCTGGCCGCGCCCCGGCGATGCAGGGCGCTCCCAAATCCAATTCTCGTGGGGGGTTGGTGCTATCGGGGAAACGGGCTTAAGGCTGGCCCGGATCGTACGCAGCGAGCTGCGTGTCGCCTCCTGCCTGGGCATCCGCCGGCGCCTCGTACCAATACGCCACACTCGAATACGTCACGCCCGGCCGGTCGTTATGCGGGCCGTGCTCAAGTTCGAAGACAAATGACTTCGTGAACGGAACCGGTTCGGTCAGGTGGCTCCGGAACGCCACGAAGCCCGACGGAGCCCCCGTTTCTTTCACGGTCACCGCGTGGGTCGGCGCGGAGGCCGGCCCTGTCGCAAAGTACCATCCGGAATTGAAGTAGTCGTCCGTGCCCGTACCATGGAAACTATCCGCGCTCGCGCCGTCCACAAGGTAGACATCGTCTCCCTCGAGGAACGTCAGCGAGTCGGCGTTGCGCGCCGCCACCGTCGTGCCGACGTAATGCCCCTTGCCGCGGATGTCCGCCACTACGACCGGCTTGCCTTCCACCGTAACGGTTTCCGCCGACTTCGCGTGGAAATACCGCGCGTCGCCGACGTCCCCGGGGCGCCACGTGATCCAGTAGCCGACGTCCGTTAGCTGCTTGGTCGTGTTGACGATGCGGATCTCAGCGCCCGTGCGGAACGGCATCGGAAACCGGCACCACATCCGGCCGTCTACCCGGCCGACAACAACGCTGCTATGCTCCTCGGCATTCTGGGTCGCCGTGCCGAAAAAGGTGCCGATCGGCGCGTAGACCGACGGTTCTTCCTCGCCATCGAAATGAATGGAGAGGTACGTACCTTCCATCGTCTGCTGGTCCGCCGATTCCACGGTAAATTCGATTTCCGTGATGGTGCCGGGGCCCACAATCGGGTAAACCAGTGTGTCCGCGCCCGGCCAGAAGTTGTGCCGGGATTTGTGCATTTTCTCGTCCTTGGACGGCCACCGAAGCGCCAGCCCCTTCCAGGAATCTTTCCACCTCCGGAAGAATTCGCGGTCGTCATCCGTCAGGCGAAGGCCGAAAGACCGCACCGGCGTCTCCTTGGGAAGCTCGGCGTACGTGACCTGGTAGGTCAGCGCGTCTTCCGTCGGCGTAGCGATGATTCGGCAATGCCGCTCATACGGAATCGGGATGTAGCTGTAGTAGCCGCCGGTGGACTCTCCAACAAACGGCACACCCATGAGGTTGAAAGCCGGGCTCCACAATTCGAGGGAGCCCGTAAAAAAGTCCTGAAAAGGAACCGTCAACAGCGGATGTTCAATGTCATCCACGTAAATGTAGATCGTGCCGCTGGGATTGCGCGTCCAGATCCGCGTGATCACCCCCGGACCCTCGAGGTCCGCCATGACGACGCCACCCTCATACACCTGATGGCCGCCGTGATCATCGGCGTTGCCGCCCGCACGGTCGTAACTGGATACCTGCCTGACCTGCCAGTTCTTCGGATCGGGCAGCCGCTCCAGTGAGCCATTAAGGCCGAGCTGATCGAGCGGAACGGTCCACCCCTCGGGCGCGCGCTTGTCCGCGAACGCGGAACCGGCGGCACATAGACAGACCACCACCCCAACGCATAGGACTCGCATGCGAAGGTCCCCCCAAATACGTGACTTGAACTTTCCCCCGTTTGAAAGTGTACCAGAGTATCCGGGTGGCTGCAAGTGCTTTAACAGCTTGGAGTTGCGTCAGTCGATTCGAGTCGAAGTCAGTCGAAATGGCCGAAAATCACGTGGGAGCGCGACGAAACAGCACCAATCCCACCCCGCCAAACGCAAGATTCGTCAGCCATGCAGACCATACAGGCTCAATCCGGCCGATACGCCCAAGATTCAAGCTAATCGCGAATAGAATGAGGTAGGCCAGTGCCAAACCCACGGCCACGGTAATCGCCGCCGAACGGCCTCCCCTGCGAATCTGGGAACCCAATGGCACCGCGAGCACTACCATCACGACCGGAAGCGCTGCGCTCGCAAACCTGGAATGGAACTCCACGCGCAATGCGCGCACAGGGACGTTTCGGCTCTCCCCGGAGCGGATGATGGCCGGGAGCTTCGAAGTCGAGAACCCGGCCGGCGGGTCTGACGGCTCGAATAGCTCCTCAGGGGTCTCGGTCAGGGGGGCCTCGATCTGGGTGATCCGCTGTTCGGTCATCGCAGAGTTGCCGTCAGAACCCTCCCGCGCCTGATAGACGGCCCAGGATCCGTCTTCCAGAATCCACGCCCGGCGTCCCGGGTCCCAGAAAATTCGCTTCGCGCGGATGTGTTCCTCCCGACCCTCGGCGAGCGAAAGTAGAAAGGCCTCCTCCCCCGAGAGCGCGACGCGATTGAACTTGGTGATGTGGCAAGTCCACCCGCCCTCCAGACTCGACCAGCTCACGGGTTCGCGAATTCCCCAGTATTCGAGTACCGATTCCGAGAGGTATTCCGCCTCGAACGACATCCTCTCGCGCTCGGACTGCGGTGCGACCCATTGGGACGTCGCCAGCAATCCGGCCATGACGACCAGCGCGACGGTAAGTGCGGGCAGCGCCTGCCGGTGCAGCGGGACGCCCGCGGCGAGCATCGCCGTGAGTTCCTGCCGGCGGGCGTGCGCTCCCATGACAGCGAGCACGGCGATGAGCAATGCGAAGCCGGCCAGATGGTACTCCACAATCGCGACGGGAACGATCGCCGCGTAGTACCGCAGGACAGCGGTCCAGGGTATGCCGAACTCGACCACGTCGTCGATCAAACGCGTGACGAGATCGATCAACACGTACAGAAAACACAGCGCGAGTAACGCGATCGAAAACGCACTGATGATCGAGGACCCGAGGTGTCGCGAGAGAATTTTCAACCGCACCGTCCCTAGCCCGCAGCGCGGGCTAACCGCCGATACATCAGGAGCGCCGCGGCCAGCACCGCAACATTCGGCAGCCAACCGAGCGCCAGCGCCGCCTCAAGCGCTACCAAATCCTCCGGCTGAAGCATGGTTCGGGCTACGTAGAACGCGACCAATATGCCGAGCCCGATCGCAAACGAGCGCACCCGGGAGGTTCGGCGGTTCCGGTTGAGCCAGATCACCAGCGGCGGCGCGATCGCCGCCAGACCGAGCGCGGCAAACGGCAGGCTCAGGCGATCGGAGATCTCCTGTCTGGTTTTCCGCAACTCGAGCCGATTCGACGGCGTGGACGATTCCTCCTCCGCGGCCGTCAAGTCCCTATCCAATGCGAACAATTCTTGGAGGCTCGATCCGGATCGGGTTTTTCTCAACGACCCGGAAGTAAGGTCCGGGCCAGGAATCCGGAGTATTGCGCGCTCCATCGACGAGCGAATTCGATCGGACGAGACGGTAAACCCGCGGCCGAGCACCAGCGACTGTCCGAACGGCTCCTTTACGACGTGCGCCGATTCGGCGTGGAACACCGTGGCCACCTGCCCCGGCTCAAATCGTACGACGTCCACGCCGTAAACCTCATTCAAATCAGGGTCGCTGCTGTGGAAATAAATACGCGAATTCCCAATCTTGTGCACCACGCCCGGCTCGAGCCTGTCGATCGTGGCACGGGCGGGAAGTTCAGCGCGAATCAGGTTGTACGCGCGGGAGAAGCCGAGCGGTTGCAGGTAATTCTGGATTGCGACGATGGCGACGATCGACGTGCCGGCCAACACGATCGACGGTGCAAACATTCGCCGGGCCGACATTCCTGCCGCAAACATCGCCGTCAGTTCACCACGCTCAGCCAGTTTCCCGTATCCCGCCAATACCCCGAAAAATAGCGTCACCGGCAGTACGTACGGCAACAGCGACGGGAACAGGTAGAACGTGAGCCGAGCCAGATCCGTAAACTCGACTACCTGGGCCAGGATGGATCGTGATCGTTCGTTGATCTCCTGCGCGAGGAAGAAAACCGACGAAACCGCAAACGCCAGGCTGGATGGCCTCAGGACGGCCAGCAGCAAGTAACGATCGAGACGATTCACCGATCCGCCGTTCTCGCCTCGGCGGTCGAGGCGGGCGCGATGCCACGGAAGACCTCGGGATACGAAACGCGCACACCGCGGCGGTCCCCGGGAGAATAGATGTATCGTACGACGCCGACGATGTCCGTCACGGGGACGCCGTGTTTCCAGACATGGCTGTCCTCGCTCTCGTTGCGATTGTCCCCCAGAAGGAAAACCTCGCCCTCGGGCAACGTCGTCGGGGGAAGTTGATAGTCGATCGGTTCGCGAAGATAAGGCTCGTTCACCGGCAACCCATTGACCACGAGTCGTTTGCTGAACACTTCGACCCGGTCACCCGGCATGCCCACGATGCGCTTGACGAGAAATCCCTCCCGATTCACCGGGTCGCGTACGACCACGACCTGGCCGCGTTCGTGCGCCGTAGACGCCACGGCGACAATGCGATCGTTCGGATGCAATGTCGGCTCCATCGATGCCGACGGGACGACGTAGAAGCCCAGCCGATTGCTGAGAATGAGCGCCAATGTCCCGAACGAGAGGACCAAAGCGACAAGAGACACCGCCAGGCGGACGCGGCCCGAATTACCGCCGAACGATTTGAGCGGTGACCAATTCGCCCGCGTGTTTCTCCGCTCGTGTCCAGTCACGGTTCTGCGCTCGCCGCCTCAAGTCAATCAAGCGACGACAGTATAAGTCGGGGAGCCGTCGCGGATCGCGCGGCGTCCCGGCGGGTCGCGCACGGCACGCCGTTCTGCGTATGATGATACGGGCACGCCGAAAGGAGGCGCCGATGATAGAAGTGGAAGTGCTGGGCGTCAGCGATGGGGCCGCGCACCCGGTCGTGCTGCTCAGGCACGAGGATCGGGTCCTGCCGATCGTGGTCGGTCTGCCCGAGGCGCAGGCGATCCAGGTCGGCCTGATGGAAGAGAAACTCGGCCGGCCGATGACGCACGACCTCGTGTGCAACATCCTCGCAGGCCTGCGCGGCCAACTACAGTCCGTCACCATCTATAAACTTGAGAACGAGACGTTCTTCGCCCATCTCAATGTCAATCAGATCTCAGCCGCCGGCGACATTGAACAAGTGCTCCGAATCGACTCGCGGCCCAGCGACGGAATTGCCGTCGCGATGCGGACCAAGTGCCCCATCTTCGTCGCCGACGAGGTGATGGACGCCGCCGCGCAGGATGTGGGGATCGTCGAGACTGAAGAACCTGAGGAAGACGACGAAGCGACCGAGGACGACACCTAACCCATTCAGTTGCAATTAGTTATAACGATGACCGGGAAACTCTGAACCGACTCCCCATCGCCTGCTTGACACGTGCTTCCGCCCTTTTGTAGTCTACCCGCTTGATCCGATGTCAGTCAGTGCAACCGCGGCGGGGGTCGAACACCGTCTAGCGTCGGCGCGGCCTGGAGCGCTCCGTCTGTCTGTACTATAACTGTCCTTTCCGGTCCTCTCCTTAGGGGAGGACCGTCCCTGTCGCTCTATCGACCACAACTGTTGAGGTGAATGCTGCATGGCTGTGGCGCCCAAGCAACCGATCCAACGACCGTCGCTCGGACTCATCGCGGATCCGGTCGAGCTACCGAACCTGATCGAAATCCAGACGCGGTCCTACGGAGACTTTCTCCAGTGGGACGTGCCGCCGAGTGAGAGGCGCGTCGTCGGTCTGCAGGAAGTCTTCAACGACGTCTTCCCCATTTCGTCGCCGGACGGCTCGACCGTGCTCGAGTTCGACAGTTACTCGTTCATGCCGCCCAAGTACACGGTCCAGGAATGCCAGATGCGCGGCGCGACTTACGCCGCCTCGCTCAAGGCGTTGCTGCGCCTCGTGCGCTATGAAGACACCGAGGAAGGCAGCGAGAAGCGCGAGAAGCTGATGATCGAGCAGGAGGTGTACCTGGGCGAACTGCCGCTCATGACGCCGACCGGCACCTTCATCATCAACGGCGCCGAGCGCGTGATCGTCAGCCAGTTGCACAAGTCCCCCGGCGTCTCGTTCGAGACGAAGATCCATCAGAACGGCAAGCGCCTCATGTCCGCGCGCATCATTCCGTATCGCGGCGCCTGGCTCGAATTCGAATACGACATCAACGACGTCCTCTGGCTGACGATCGATCGCCGCTCGCGCATTCTGGCGACCACGTTCCTCAAGTGCTTCGAATACGTCGAGCACGAAGACCTGCTCGCACTGTTCTACACCAGCGACACCGTCAACATCGGCCGCACCAAGGTCAAAATCGGCTCGAAACACTACGAGCCGCACGAAATCGTCGCCCGCTACGTCGCCGCCGACGTGATCGACCCCAACACCGGCGAAATCGTCGTTGAAGCGTGCGAACAGCTCACCGAGACGATGATCGACAAGCTCATGGCCTCGGGCGCGAAGGAACTCAAGATTCTCTCGCTCGAAGAAGTCGAGCGCGATTCGACGATCGTCGAGACGTGCCGGCTCGACAACACCATCACGATCGAGGACGCGTACCGCGAGGTCTACACGCGCATCCGCCCCGGCGATCCCGCCACGGACGCGACCACGCGCAACTTCTTCCAGCGCATGTTCTTCGATTCCAGCCGGTACGATTTCGCGCCCGTCGGCCGGTACAAGATCAACCGCAAACTCGGCCTCGAAACCGACCAGGAAACCAAGACGCTCACCAAGGAAGACGTCGTAGCGACGCTGCAATACCTGGTGAAGTTGCGCAACGGCGAGGGCGTGCTCGACGACATCGACCACCTCGGCAATCGCCGCGTGCGTGCCGTGGGCGAACTCCTCGCGAACCAGGTCCGCATCGGCCTCGTGCGCATGGAGCGCACCATCCGCGAGCGCATGAATTTCCGCGACGACGAGCAACTGACGCCACAGACGCTGGTCAATCCGAAACCGGTCAGCGCGGTCATCAAGGATTTCTTCGGCCGCAGCCAGCTCTCGCACTTCATGGACCAGATCAATCCGCTTGCCGAGCTCACGCACAAGCGCCGCCTCAGCGCGCTCGGGCCGGGCGGTCTCAGCCGCGAGCGGGCCGGCTTCGAAGTGCGCGACGTGCACCCGACGCACTACGGCCGCATCTGCCCGATCGAGACGCCGGAAGGCCCGAACATCGGTCTGATGGCCTCGCTGGCCACCTTCGCCCGCCTCAACGAGTACGGATTCCTCGAGACGCCGTACCGCAAAGCTGAAGGCGGCAAACTCACCGGCGAGATCGAGCGGCTCTCGGCGTACGACGAGGACAATTACATCATCGCGCAGGCCAACGCGCCGCTCGACAAAAACGAGCGATTCGAGAACAACACCGTGCTCTCGCGCCACCGCGGCGACTTCCCGCAGGTGCCCAACGAGCAAGTGGACTACATGGACATCTCGCCCAAGCAGATGGTCAGTGTCGCGGCCGCGCTCATTCCGTTCCTGGAGCACGACGACGCCAACCGCGCGCTCATGGGCTCGAACATGCAGCGACAGGCCGTCCCGCTGCTTCAGGCCGAGGCGCCCGTCGTCGGCACCGGCCTGGAAGGCGTGGTTGCGAAGAACGCGGGCACCGTCGTCGTCGCCGAGCGCGACGGCATCGTCGAATACGCGGACAGCGAAGTCATCCGGATCCGCGTCAGTGGCAAGACGGTCAAGGAAGAAAACCCGTTCCGCACCGAGGTGGACGAATATCTGCTCAAGAAGTTCATCCGCTCCAACCAGAACACGTGCATCAACCAAAAGCCGATCGTCCGCTCCGGCGACAAGGTCAAGGCCGGCGACATCATCGCGGACGGCCCCGCGACCGATCGCGGCGAGCTCGCGCTCGGCAAGAACGTGCTCTGCGCCTTCCTCGCCTGGGAGGGCTATAACTTCGAGGACGCGATCCTGCTGAGCGAGGATCTCGTCAAGGAAGACGCATTCACCTCGATTCACATCAACGTGTTCGACATCGAAGCGCGCGACACCAAGCTCGGCCCAGAGGAAATCACCCGCGACATTCCAAATGTCAGCGAGGAATCGTTGCGCCATCTGGACGAGACCGGCATCGCGCGCATCGGCTCCAAGGTCCGCCACAGCGACATCCTCGTCGGCAAGGTCACGCCCAAGGGCGAGACCGAGCTCGCGCCGGAAGAGAAACTGCTGCGCGCGATTTTCGGTGAGAAGGCCGAGGACGTGCGCGATGCCTCGCTGAACGTGCCGCCCGGCGTCGAGGGCGTCGTGGTGGACGTGCGCGTGGCCAGCCGCCGCGATCGCACCGGCGACACCGGCGAGAAGAAGAACGTCAACGCCGAAGTCACGAAGATCAAGCGGCACTACGACGATCGCATCAAGCAGGTGCGCGATACGTTTGTCGAGCTGGTCAAAGACGATCTGCTCGGCCTGCGCATCATGGAGAACGTGGTCGATCACAAGACCGGCGAACTCTCGCTCGAAAAGAGCAAGCGCCTCAAGGTCTCGCAATTGAACGATGTCGACTACAGCGTGCTCGCGCGGCTCACGCTGGAGGACAAAAAGATCCAGCGCAAGCTGACCCGCCTCGTCAACATGGCCGCGATGGAAGAGGCCAAGCTCATCGCGTTCCGCGACACGCAGATCAACAACCTGCGCAAGGGCGACGAGCTGCCGCCCGGCGTCATCAAGCACGTCAAAGTCTACGTCGCGACCAAGCGGCGCATGTCCGTCGGCGACAAGATGGCCGGCCGCCACGGAAACAAAGGCGTCGTGGCGAAGATCCTGCCGCGGGAGGACATGCCCTTCCTGCCGGACGGCACGCCGATCCAGATCCTGCTCAATCCGCTGGGCGTGCCCTCGCGCATGAACGTCGGCCAGTTGCTCGAGACGCACCTCGGCTGGGCCGCGGCCGCGCTCGGCATGAAAGTCGCCACGCCCGTGTTCAGCGGCGTCACCGAGGACCTCATCCTCAAGTACGTGCGCGACGCGAAGCTGCCCGAATCGGGCAAGATTCGCCTGCGCGACGGCCGCAGCGGCCTGACGCTCCACCAGGACACGACCGTCGGCAACATCTACATGCTCAAGCTCAACCACCTCGTGGACGACAAGATCCACGCCCGCGCCACCGGCCCCTACTCCCTCA
>CAYPNI010000001.1:56260-107737 GCA_964411925.1 uncultured Nitrospirales bacterium | reverse complement strand
TGCGCCAGGCCATCGAGGACCCGTTGCCCCGGCGGGTCCTCATGGGCCTGGCCATGGGGGCGACGGCGATCGCGCTCATCTATTCGCCGTGGGGACGCCGTTCGGGCGCGCACATGAACCCCGCCGTAACGTTGACATTCCTGGGACTGCGCAAAATCGCGCCGTGGGACGCGTTGTTCTACGTCACCGCGCAGTTCATCGGCGGCGTGCTGGGCGTAGTGCTTGTACGGACGGTATTCGGGTACGCGTTCCTCGATGAGCCGGTGCTGAGCGTCGCGACGTTGCCGGGACAATACGGCGTCGCAGGTGCGATCGGCGGCGAAGTACTCATCGCCTTCGTACTGATGACGGCCGTGCTGCACTCGGCGAACCACCCCTTGTTCATGCGGTACACGGGCGCGATCTGTGGACTGCTGCTCGTGCTGTTCATCACGTTCGAGGCGCCGGTCTCTGGCATGAGCCTGAACCCGGCGCGGTCGTTCGCGTCGGCGGCCGGCGGAGGCGTCTGGCGCGATCTCTGGCTGTACTTCATCGCGCCGCCGATCGGCATGGGCGCCGCCGCATTCGTGTATGCCGGCGCGTCGCGCGGACGCAGAGTGTATTGCGCCAAGCTCAACCACGCGGGCCACGGGCCGTGCCCGTTCCGCTGCCAGTTCGGCGAACTCGAACGTCGCGCGGCCGCGCGCGCGGTCGAGCACGCCCACCCACACGCAACGATTCAACCCTGAGGGCAACGAACCATGAACGCACAACATTTCGACGTGATCATCATCGGCACGGGAGCGGGGGGTGGCACGCTGCTGCACAAACTCGCGCCGACGGGTAAACGAATTCTCGTGCTCGAGCGCGGCGACTTCATCCCGCGCGAAAAGGAGAACTGGAGCCCCGAAGCGGTGCTTGCGGGCGGGCGGTACAACGTCTCGGAGACCTGGACGAACGGCAACGGCACGTCGTTCACGCCGGGCACGCACTACTTCGTCGGCGGAAATACCAAGTTTTACGGCGCGGCGCTGTTGCGGATGCGCCCGGAGGACTTCGGCGAGCTGAGGCACTACGGCGGCATCTCGCCGGCCTGGCCCATCGGCTACGCCGACCTCGAACCGTACTACTGCGAGGCCGAGGCCCTCTACCACGTCCACGGAGAACACGGCGAGGACCCGACCGAAGGCCCCGCGAGCAAGCAGTTTCGCTACCCCTCGATCTCGCACGAACCCCGGATCCAGCAGTTGCACAACGATCTCGAAAAACAGGGTCTGAAACCGTTTCACGTGCCGCTCGGCATCCGGCTGAACGAGAAGAACCGGCTCAAGAGCGACTGTATCCGCTGCAACACCTGCGACGGGTTCCCGTGCATGGTCAACGCGAAATCGGATGCGGACGTGCTCTGTGTGCGGCCGGCGCTCGAACGCCCGAACGTCACGCTGTTGACCGGCGCGTACGTCGAGCGGCTTGAGACGTCGGATTCCGGCCGCGAAGTGACCGGCGTGCACATTGCGCGCAACGGGGAACGCGAGCGGTATTCCGCCGATATGGTCGTCGTTTCCTGCGGCGCCATCAACAGCGCCGCGCTGATGCTGCGCTCGGCGAACGACGTGCACCCCACCGGCCTCGCCAACGGTTCGGACATGGTCGGCCGCAACTACATGTGCCACAACAACTCGGCCGTACTCGCGTTGTCCAAGGATCCCAACGAGACCGTGTTCCAGAAGACGATCGCGGTGAACGACTTTTATTTCCGCGCCCCGGACTGGGACTACCCGCTGGGGCATATCAGCATGATCGGCAAATCCGAGAAGGTGATGCTGAGCCTCGGGGCTCCGAAAGTCGCGCCGGGACTGGTGCTGGACCAAATGGCCAGGCATTCCATCGACTTCTGGCTTACGTCGGAAGACTTACCGCATCCAGAGAACCGAATCACAGTCTCGAAGGAAGGCAAGATCGAAATCCGATACCGCGACAATAACACCGAGGCGCACAACCGGCTGCTCGCCAAGCTCAAAGGGCTGATGAAACACGTCGGATGCCGCGACGACGTCTTCGCGCACATGCACCTCTATCTGCGCAAGAAGATTCCGCTTGCGGGTGTGGCGCACCAGAACGGCACGATGCGCATGGGTGCCGACCCGAACACCTCCGTGCTCGACGAGAATTGCCGTGCGCACGAACTGATGAATCTTTACGTCGTCGACGGCAGTTGCTTCGTGTCGAGTTCGGCCGTGAATCCCGCGCTCACAATCATGGCCAACGCGCTGCGCGTGGGCGATCACCTCAAGGAGCGGCTGTCATGACCTCTCTCACGCGATTCGCACCGCTGCTTTTCCTATTGCTCGCCGGCGCGGCCTTTGCGCCGGTCGCCTGGAGCGATCTCCCGGTGCTCAACACCGAGGGCGTCGCGGGTGTCTCGATAACCGTCGGCGATCTCGATAGGTCTGTCGGATTCTTCACCGACGTCCTCGATTTCGAGCTGGAATCGAGGAACGAAGTCTCCGGCGATGCGTACGAAGGCCTGTTCGGTGTGTTTCCCGCGCGCATTCACACCGCAGCGCTGCGGCTGGGCGACGAACGCGTCACGCTGATGCAATTCGTCGCTCCGGAGGGCCGAGCGTTTCCCGCGGACTCCCGCAGCAACGACTCTTGGTTTCAACACATCGCCATCGTCGTGCGCGACATGGACGAGGCATATGCGCGGTTACGCGAACACCGCGTCCGGCACATCTCGTCCGGACCACAGACGTTACCCGACTGGAACCCGAACGCGGGCGGGATCAAAGCCTTTTATTTCCGCGATCCGGACGGCCACGCGCTCGAACTCATCTCGTTCCCGCCAGGCAAGGGCGATCCGCGTTGGCAAGTAGCGACACAACGCTTGTTTCTCGGAATCGACCACACCGCCATCGGCGTGAGTGACACGCCCGCGAGCCTGGCGTTCTATCGGGACCTGATCGGCCTGCGCGTGGCCGGCCGCAGCGAGAACTACGGCATCGAGCAGGAACGGCTGAACGCCGTGTTCGGAGCCCGCCTGGAAATCACTGGGCTGCGCGCAGCGTCAGGGCCGGGCGTTGAGTTCCTCGAATATCTCGCGCCGGGCGGCGGCCGGCCCTATCCAGCCGACTCGCACGCCAACGACCTCTGGCACTGGCATACGACGGTCGTCGTTCCGAACGTGGACAGCGCGTTCGCCTCGATGCTTGCACGCGGAATGCCGCTCGTCTCGCCGCGGGTCGTCGCGCTCAACGACGCAATCCTTGGCGCACGGGCATTTCTCGTGCGGGACCCAGACGGCCACGCGGTCCTCGTGACCGGCGAATGAAAGGACGATTCCCATGTACGACCTCAATGGAGACGTAGTCATCATTACGGGCGCCTCCGGCAATCTCGGCAAGGCCGCGATGGAGGCATTCGACACAGCGGGGGCACACCTCGTGCTCGTCGATCGATCCACAGACGCGCTCGAGGAACGGCTCGGCCCGCGCCGCAACGGCCACCTGATCGTAGGCGGCGTCGACCTCACGAACGCGACCGACGCCGGACGCATCGTGCGGTCCGCCGTTGAGCAATACGGCAAAGTGGATACCCTGCTCAACATCGTCGGCGCGTACCGTGGCGGCACGGAAGTCACCCAGGACACGTGGGAGACGTGGCAGTTCTGTCTGGACACGAACCTCCGCACGTCGTTCGAGATGAGCCGCGCGGTCGCGCGCGTCATGCAGACGCAGCAATCCGGTTGCATCGTGAACGTCGCCAGTCGAAACGCCTTTGCCGGCCCCGGAGGCTTCTCGGCGTACAGCGCAGCGAAGAGCGGTGTGCTGCGACTCACGGAAAGCCTGGCCGACGAACTTCGGCCGCACGGCGTGCGCGTCAATTGCGTGGTTCCGGGCACGCTGGACACACCGGGCAATCGGCAATCGATGCCGGGCGCGCCTGAATCCCGATTTGTATCACCGAGGGCGGTCGCGGATGTCGCGCTGTTCCTCGCGTCAGACGCCGCGCGGGCCGTGACCGGCGTGGCGATTCCCGTCTATGGATGTGCGTCGAAAACCGTCACGGTCGCGTGACGAACAAAGGAGAAAAATCATGAGCACGATAGCGAAATCCCGGAAGAGTCTACTTCGCGCAGCAGTCGTACTGGGCACCGGAGCCGTGACCACGGCAACCGCCCTCGTCGCGTTTCCCGGCATCGCGCGAATGGCGCTGAAGGAGCCGGCGTCTGAGTACAACATCCGCGCCAGCAAGCCGGTGGCCGCGCGCGGCTACGACGTGGTCGAGTACCACCGCTCGAATCAGGCCGTAAAGGGTCGCGAGGACTTGTCGATCCAACACCAGGGCGTGACCTACTGGTTTTCGACCGACGACAACCAGAAGAGTTTTGAAGTGAACCCCCGTGCGTACATGCCCGCGCACGGCGGCTGGTGTTCGTCGGCGATGGCCTTTGGCAGGAAAGTCGATATCGACCCCGAGAGTTTCATCGTCGAGAACGGCCGCCTGTTCCTGTTCTATAAGGGCATCCGCGGCGACGCGAAGAAGGACTGGCTCGAGAACCAGCCACAGTGGCTGACGGACGCCGACGCGAAGTGGGCAGAGATATCGGGTGAAAAGCCATTCAACGGAACCGAGTAACCCGGGCGCACGCCCGATGGGAGTGACGATCATGAATTCGAAACTGGGATCCGCCGCGAGCTGGGCCCTGCGCCTGATCGCCGCCGGCATTCTGCTTCAGACCTTGTTTTTCAAATTCCAGGGCGCGGAAGAGTCTGTGTACATTTTCTCCACGCTGCATATGGAACCGTGGGGGCGCATCGGCTCCGGCGTCGCCGAACTTGTCGCGGCGATACTGCTGCTGGTTCCGCGGACGGTCGTGCTTGGCGCGGCCGCGTCGATTGGCATCCTCAGCGGCGCGATCCTCTCTCACCTCACGATCCTCGGCATCGAGGTGCAGGGCGACGGCGGCCTCCTGTTCGGCCTGGCGCTCACAGTCTTTGCGTGTTCCTGCGCGCTGCTCGGTTTGCACCGCGACGAGGTACGCGCCATGATCAAACTCACGCGCGAACGGCTGCCGCTTCGCAAGGCCGGACCGGCGGCCGCGACGCCGAACCGCTGAATCGACCGCGACAGGCGATATGGAGACTGCCGTAACCATCGCAGTGTACGCCGGGGGCGCGTATGCGCTCGCGGGCGTGCTGCTGCTCGTGCCGCTGCACCGGTGGGCCGTGCCGAGGCTCGACGCGTCGGCGAATGGCGCTTCCCGCGGATTTCGCGTGCTGGTCTCGCCGGGCCTTGTCGCGCTATGGCCGGTGATACTGCGCAAGTGGCTTCTCGCGCGCCGCGGTGAAGCGGCCCACGGCAGCCCGGATGCGCCGGTGTCGTCGCTCAACATTCGCCGGACCCAGTCGGTCCTGATGAAATTGGTCGCGATAGTGGCACCGCTGTTGCTCGCGTTGGCGATCGCCGGAAGGCCGGGTCCGCCTCCCGCGATGAGTCCGGCAGAATCTTCGCCCGCCGCGACGGAACGCGGAGACTAATCGGTTCATGTCGGGCAAATACAAAGCGGTTGGATGGAACCGCCAGAAGAAGATCTACGACGCGACGATGCTCGGCACGCTTTGCGCCGCCATCGCTGCGTACATAGCGGCGAGCGCCGTGCTCAACCCCGGCTACCCCGTCGAAACGTTTATCCTCCGGGGAACCTCGCTAGGCGCGATCCTGCTGCTGCACGTGATTCTCGTCATCGGCCCGCTTGCGCGGCTCGACCCGAGATTCCTGCCGCTGTTGTACAACCGGCGACATCTGGGCGTGACCATGTGCAGCCTCGCGACCGTCCACGCGGCGTTTGCGATCTTCTATTACCACGGACGCAGCGTTGCCAATCCGATCGTCGGCGCGTTGACCGCATACGGGCGGGACTACGCGGTATTCGGCGAGGGGGGCGGCATCGCGCACCTGCCGTTCGAGCCGTTCGGTGCCCTCGCGCTTGTCATCGTGTTTTTCATGGCTGCAACGAGCCACGATTTCTGGCTGCGCGTGCTCGGCGCGTCGTTCTGGAAGACGCTGCACGTGCTGGTCTACGTCGCGTACGGCTCCGTCATCGCGCACGTCGCGCTCGGAGTTCTCCAGCACGAGCGGAACCCGGTATTCCTCGCGCTACTGGCCGGTGGGCTCGTCTTCGTGATCGGGTTGCATCTCGCCGCGGAACACAAGGAAGCTCGGACCGACCGCCGCGTCCAGGCCGCTGAAGCCGATGGCTATATCTATGCCTGCGACTCGGGAGACCTCGCCGACGGCCACGGGAAATCCGTACGCATCGGCGACGATCGCCGCGCGATTTTCCGGCACCAGAATCGAATCTATGCACTGTCGAACGTCTGCCGGCACCAAGGCGGGCCGGTCGGCGAGGGGCGGATCCTGGATGGCTGCATCACGTGTCCGTGGCACGGCTGGCAGTATTTGCCCGACACGGGCACGAGTCCGCCGCCGTTCCACGAGGTCATCGCGACCTACCCGGTGCGCGTCGTCGACGGGCGAATCTTTGTGCATCCCGCGCCGAACGAACTCGAATCGAAGTGCGCCGGTGCGTCAATCAAGGACGGAGCGCCGGGGCGATGAACGAGGACTTCTACATCGGTTACCGAAAAGTCGCGCCACCCGGGCTTGCGCGGTTTATCAGACCCGTCACGGGTTTCTTCGTCGTGACCGCGGTCGTGGCCGCGTTCGTGATGGGAAGCGCGCAACAACCCCCCGACGACGGACACTACGAGTTTGGCGGGGGCGAGACGTTCGAGGGGCCGATTCGCACGGATCCGATGCTCCATATGGAAATCGGAGGCGAATCGGGCGAGGACCCGGCGCAACGACGGAGCGCATTGTTGGTGGGCCGGGGGAAGCACGGTGCGCCATCCTACGTGACCGGCGCTGCGGGAAAACGTGTGCGACTCGGCGCGGTACGCATCGAGCGCGACGGCGTATTGATGCTCGAGGTGGCGGGCGAACAACAGATGGACGTTCTGGGCGTCGCGCCGGCGGCTGCGTCCCCAGCGGCGGCCAGCGGGACAGTGACCCTCACGGGTGAACTGGTCGACACGAAGTGCTATCTCGGCGTAATGAATCCGGGTCGTGGCAAGGTGCATCGCGGTTGCGCGGCCGAGTGCCTGCGTGGCGGCGTGCCCCCGGGTCTGCTGATACGTGACACGGACGGCAATTCGCACGTGGTTGTCCTGCAGCCGCTGGATTCGACCGCGACTGCCGTCGTTCCCGACTGGGCCGCACGAACGGTCTCAGCGAGTGGGACCTTGGAACGCAAGGATTCGCTGAGCGTGTTGACATACCGCAGCATCGAGTTGGCAGACGTTCCGACCGCGCACTCCGGGCGGGATTCAACTTCTGCGGAGGCCGACGAACCGTGAAACGCCTCAGGCGTTCGGCAATCGCTTTGCCTGCTTACCGTTCACCATTGCCGCACTGCATCAACCGCCGTTGAATCTTGAAGGCGGCGTGCCGAAATCCCTAGTGAATCTCCGCGGCATCACCCCATGCCTTGCGCAGCCGATCCATATTGAAACCCGGTTCACGCGCGGCCGAGATGACAACCCGTTCGCGCTTTGCGAGCAGGTTTGCCGCGTCTTTTACCTTGGCTGCGGCCTCGGCGGGAATTACCACCGCGCCATGTTGGTCTGCGTGAATCAGGTCTCCGTCCATCACGCGCATCCCCGCGACGTTCACGGTACGGGCGAAATCGACGATGTGCACAAAGGCATGCGACGGCCCGATGCGGTCGGCCAGCATCTGAAACCCCTCCGCGCTGTCAGGCACATCGCGCACGCTGCCGTCCGTGATGACGCCTAGCGCACCAAACCCTTTGTGGATGTTGCTGTTCACCTCTCCCCAGAACGCGCCGTAACCGCGCTGGGGACCGTCCAGGTCTTGCATGACGATGACGCTCGGTTTCGGTCCTTCATCGACGTATGCGTAGTAACGTTGCGAGAGCTTGGCCGCGTCCGGGGCCGCCAAATCGCTTGGGTGTGCCGAGCGGATCGACGCCGTGCGCGCGAAGCCGACCATCGGCGGTAATTTGGGGCGCGTGCAGACGAGTGGTTGTGTCGTGTACCCGTAGCCGCGACGATTGGGCACGATGATCTCGAGTGCATTGCACACCGTGGGCGTGTCGACACTCTGCAAGTCCGCGATCAGTTCTTTCGTGAGTTCAACCATGATTCCATCCTCAAGTGTTGGCGGCGTACCCCATCCACAAGGCTTACATAGGTCTCAGCAGACTCGGCCGTGGGTCGGCCGCCCCTGGGAAATCGGCTCGTCCAGGCAGCGACTTGATTATACTATAATTTATTCTTATAATTATCAAGTTTTCTTGTAATCCACGGAAGTATGTGGTCCTGTTGGCACGACTTTATATGATATTTGATCACTCAAACCGCCGTTGACAGACGGATCGGGAGGTCATTGATGACATCCGCGGCTCTCGGCTTTGCCATGATCGCGGTCTTCATGGCGCTGATCATGGCGCGCCTCATGTCGGCGGTCGTAGCGCTGATTCTCGTACCGATCGTCTTTGGCGTCCTGGCGGGGCACGACGTCGATCTCGCTGAAATGGCGATCGAGGGTATATCGAATCTCGCGCCCACGGCCACGGCGCTGGTCTTCGCGGTGCTCTACTTCGGCATTATGACGGACGCCGGCCTCTTCGATCCGATCGTGCGCGCCGCCATTCGCTTCGCCCATGGCGATCCCCTGCGCGTCGCGCTTGCTACGGCGACGGTTGCGACGCTTGTTTCCTTCGACGGCGACGGCGCCACAACGGCGATCGTCACGATCGGTGCGTTCCTGCCGATCTATCGCCGGCTGAACATGAACCCGTTGCTCCTGGGTCTCCTGCTGGGATTGTCCAACGCGATCGTCAACCTGACGCCGTGGGGCGGACCGACAGCGAGAGCGGCCGCGGCGCTGAACGTGGACATCGCCGACGTTTTCGTGCCGCTCATCCCGACCATGCTCGCTGGAATCGCGGGCACGTTTCTGATCGCGTGGGTCTACGGCCTTCGCGAGCGACGAAGACTGGGCGTCGTAGAGCTCGAGTCGCAACTCGCGGAAGCGCTACTCGAACGGCCTGCGGGCGTGAGTCGCCCGCGGCTGCTGTGGGTGAACGCGCTGTTGACGCTGGTGTTGCTCGCAAGCGTGATAGCGCAAGTGGTCCCGCTGCCGATCGCGTTCATGATCGGGCTCCCTGTCGCTTTGATTGTGAATTATCCCGCCGTCGACCTGCAGCGCGAGAGACTGGCGGCACACGCCGGCAACGTCCTTCCAATCGTGTTGCTGATCTTCGCGGCCGGCGTGTTCACGGGTATTCTCGATGGCACCGGTATGGTGACGGCGATGGGGGAGAGCCTCATCCAACTGGTTCCGGATCGGTTGGGCCGCTATTTCGGTCCGATCATCGCACTCGCCAGTGGTCCGCTGACCTTCGTGATGGCGAACGACGCCTATTATTTCGGCGTGATCCCGGTCGTGGGGGAGACGGCGGGCCATTTCGGGGTCGCCCCCGTCGAGGTGGCGCGCGCCTCGTTGCTCGGCCAGACGATCCACATGCTGAGCCCGCTGACCGCCGCCATTTACCTCGTTTCCGGGCTGCTCAAACGCGAAGTGGGCGATCTCCAGCGGTTCGCGCTCCCGTTTGCCGCCGCTCAGTTCATTTGGATGGTAATCGTCGCGCTGGCGACCGGCGCGGTCCCGCTGGCGGCGCAGTAACGGAATTCACGGATGGCAATCGAACCAGAGAACAGCGACGGCAAACCGCACGAAACCATCGTGGAGCATTTGATCCACGCGATCCGGGAGGCGATTCGCCATGGCCGCTTCGTGCAGGGCCAGCGTCTCGTCGTGGCCGACATCAGCCGCATGTTCGGGGTGAGCGCCGGCCCCGTGCGCGAAGCGATTCGGCGACTCACGGGCGAAGGCCTGCTTGAGTTCACGCCGCACCGGGGTGCGGTTGTGCGCGAGTTCGACGAGCGCGATATCCGGGAATTCTTCGAGGTGCGCGAAGCCCTGGAAGGCTACGTCGCACGGCTGGCGGCTGAAAACATCGATCGCGCGGACTACGCGGCGCGCCTGGAGGCATGCCAGCGCAAACTACACGAGACGGCCCGGGCCGGCGTCGCCGAACTATCGGACGCGCGTCAGGCGTTCCACGACCTTCTCTACGAGATCGCCGGCAACTCAATGCTGCGCGAAGCGGCGCAGCGCGTGACGTTTCCCATGTTTCGTCTACAGTTCAACGAGTTGACCGGACCGGCCCGCGCGACCCAATCCCTGCAGGAACATGACGAGATCATCGGGGCCGTCCTCTCGGGAGACGGCACGCGTGCCGAGCGCCAGATGCGTTCGCATTTGCGCAACGGCGCTACCGCGGTATGCGAAGCACTCGACGATTTGCGCGCGAACGAGCGCTTGCCGAGGAAGGCCAAAGCGAGATGATGCCCAACGACTCGGTCAAGATCCTCGTGCCCTGCGGTTCACTAGGAGCCGGCGTGCGGCCCGACGAAGTCGATCGCGGTATCGCGCTCGGCGCGCACGCCATCGCAACGGACGCCGGCTCGACCGATAGCGGCGCAGCGTATCTGGCGCTGGGCATATCGAAGAATAACCGTGCCGCCGTAAAGCGCGACCTCGAGATCCTGATGAAGGCCCAGGCGCACGCGGGCATTCCGCTGCTCGTGGGGACGTGCGGACAGGCCGGGGGCGACGCCAACCTTGACTGGACCCGCGACATTGCCGTTGAAGTGGCCGATGAACTCGGCATCCGGCCGCGGATCGCACTTCTATACTCCGAACAAGGCAAGTCCGTGCTCAAGGCGAAAAACGCCGCAGGCCGGATCAAGCCGCTTCCTCCGCTGGGGCCCTTGTCGGATGCCACGATCGACGCCTGCGATCACATCGTGGCCGCGATGGGGCCCGAGCCCTACATGGCCGCGCTCGAGTCCGGCGCGGATATCGTCCTCGCCGGGCGCACCACGGATACGGCGGTCCTCGCGTGCGTTGCGCTGATGAAGGGCATGGGCGCCGGCCCCGCCTGGCACGCGGCGAAGATCGCGGAGTGCGGCGTTCAGTGTGCGGTATCGCCCGCCGAGGGCGCGGGCTGTCTCATCACCATCGGGCGCGACGCATTCGAGGTGGAACCGCTCAGCATGACGAATCGCTGCACCCCGCACAGCGTTTCCGCCCACATGCTCTACGAAAACAGCAATCCCTTCCGGCTGACCGAGCCCGGCGGCGTGCTGGACGTGACCAATGCCGAATACGCGGCGCTGGACGATCGCGTTGTGCGCGTGACGGGGTCGCGATGGGAGCGCGCGCCCTACACCATGAAACTCGAAGGAGCGGCGGCGGGCCGGTATCAAACGATCATGTTGATCGGGATTCAGGATCCCGCTGTTCTGAGCCGAATCGACGAATTCCACGACAACCTGCTCGCCGCGCTGTATGAGCGCGTACGCAAAACGATCGGATCGGCCGCGGGTGAGTTCCACATTTCGCTTCGGCTCTACGGTTGGAACGCTCTGACCGGCACACGCCCCGCCCCCGGATCGCCGCCTCCCCGTGAAATTGGAGTCCTGTTCGTGGCGACCGCGGATAGCCAAAAGATGGCGACCGAAATCGCCAAGGCCTGCAATCCGTATTTCTTCCATTTTCCCATCGACTTCAAAATCGAGTTGCCGAGTTACGGTTTCGCGTTCACCCCGGCGGAAATCGAGCGCGGCCGCGTATACGAGTTCAAGCTGAATCACGTCGTGGAAGTGGACGACCCGTTGGAGCTGGTTCGCACGGAATGGGTCAACCTGGCACACGTGGAGTCCGTGTAATGCCGACCGTAAACGATGTTTGCCGCCATGTCCGCTCGAAACTCGCCGGCCCTTTCTGGGTGACGTTCGACCTCTTCTTCGACGGCGAGGAAAACTTCAAACGCTACAGCGCCAGCCCATCGCTGGGGCCGGGATTGTTCGAGCGGGTGTTCGGCGCCGATCCGGCGTTGGTACGACACTACCCGGTCCCCACGCTGAACATGGTCAAAATCTCATACGCCCGATCGAGCCCCCAGGGGGGCGAAGTCGAACGTGACATGCATTGCGGGCAACAGTTCGCAAGAATCCTAGATGTGGAGCTGGAGTAGTCTGGGTTGGTCCGCGAGCCCCGAGGGTGCGCCGGCAACGCCTGCCGGGCGCTATCCCGGCGCCGGCCCCGGTGACTGACACCCGTTGACCAGGTGGAACCGGCCGCCGCCGTAGAGTACAGTGGATCGGTGCGACTCGCGCGGCCCGAAGCCGAGATCGCGACCTGTACAAGGGAACATTTGCGCCCGTATGGCGAACTACCTGGTCACCGGCGGCGGCGGATTCATCGGTTCGCACCTCGTCGAGCATCTGGCGGGATCGGGCCACGCGGTTCGCGTTCTCGACAATTTCTCCACGGGGTATCGCGCAAATCTTTCGGGCGTCATCGACAGCATAGACGTTGTAGACGGGGACCTGTGCGACCCGGATGACTGCGCGCGTGCCGTGGACGGCGTCGATTTTGTACTGCACCACGGCGCGGTGCCCTCGGTGCCGCGATCGCTTGCCGATCCGCTGCGCAGCCACGAGGCCAATATCACCGGGACGCTGAACCTGTTGATCGCCGCGCGTGACGCCAAGGTGCGGCGGCTGATATTCGCGAGTTCGAGTTCGGTTTACGGCGATCAGGCCGCGGAGCTGAAATCCGAGTCGCTGGGCCTCCGGCCACTGTCGCCCTACGCGTCAACCAAGGCTGCCGGCGAGCACTACGTCGCCGCATTCAGCAATTGCTTCGGGCTCGACGCAATGTGCCTGCGGTATTTCAACGTGTTCGGACCACGTCAGGATCCCGATTCGCCGTACAGCGCGGTGATACCGCTGTTCATCGACGCGGTGCTGGATGGCCGCAGGCCGGTGGTCCACGGGGATGGCTTGCAGGCTCGCGACTTCACGTTCATCGAGAACGTCGTTCGTGCAAACGAGTTGGCGGCGAACGCGAAACGCCCGGGTCGCGGCCAGGCGTACAACATCGCGTGCGGCGGTTCCTACAGCATCCTCGACTTGCTGCGCCAAATCAACGAAATCATCGGCAGCGACATTCGGCCGAATCACGCCGATGCGCGATCCGGTGACGTTCGCGTCTCGAAGGCCGACATCTCGCGGGCCCGCGATGAGTTGGGATACGAACCACAGGTCTCGTGCGAAGATGGTCTCCGGCGCACGGTCCAATGGTTCCAGTCGGCGCGGGCTTCGGTCAATCAGAATCGCTAACCCGCTGACCTCCTCGCGATCGGCTATAGAGCCCAAGCCCCGCTGCGGCCCCTGGTTGGGCGTTGAGAACGGAAATCGGCTCCGCTGCCACGAATTGTTGCGCGCGTTGTGATTGCTGGGATAGCGTCTTGCCACTTTTCCGCTAGGCCAGTAAAGCCATTTCGATATTCATTTAACATATCGACCGAACGTCATCCTTCGGGCGTGTATCGAGTGGCTTAGGCGGGGACGCGAGCGACGGCGATCTCGTCGCGATCGCGATGCCCGTTCGAAAAAACGGCGTCGACCCGGCGGGATGCTGTTTCGTATATTGAGCGCGAATGGGCGGGGCCGAAAGGCGCCTGAACTGAGGGTATCGAGATCGCGTGAAAGCTCTCATCGTCATCCCGGCACACAACGAAGCGCGGTCGCTATCGGCACTGATCCAGGGCATTCGCGGCCAACCGATCTCTGTACCCTACGACATTCTGGTCATCGACGACGGCAGCTCGGACGACACCGCAAAAGTCGCCCGCGACAACGGCGCAACGGCCGTGACACTCATCGCGAATTTGGGTTACGGACGCGCCCTGCGCGCCGGATACGAATACGCTCGTCTGCTGAATTACGACACGATCATCCAGCTCGACGGTGATGGCCAACACGATCCCGCTTCGGTGCCCAAGCTCGTGAGCGCGTTGCTCGACGGAAACTGCGGGCTCGTCATCGGATCGCGTTTTCATGCGGAATCCACGTACGAGATGCCGTTCGCGCGGCGCATCGGCCAGCGCCTGTTCTCCCTCGCGCTTCGGTGGCTCGGCGGGATACACATACAGGACGTAACGAGCGGGTTCCAGGTGATCGGCCCCGAGGCGTTCCGTCTGTGCCTGTCCGACGAATTCCCGAGCGATTTCCCCGACGCGAATGCGTTGCTCTTTTTGGCACTGCACGGCATCGGGATTAAGGAAGTGCCGGCGATCTTCCGAAAGAACCAGACAGGCGCCTCCATGCACGCCGGTCTCTGGCGGCCCATGTATTACATTTACGGGATGCTGTTTTCGATGCTGATCGTGTATGCGAAGCACCGCGGGACCAACAGAGGAGCGCGAGCCACATGAACGAAGAACTCCATGCGCTGTTGCCGACATTGCAACAACAGTTGGCGACGTTAGCGCTGACCACGGGCGGCGCGGTGTTTATCATCTGGCTTGTGTGGCACCGGAGGTTGCGGGAAGAGCACGCGCTGCTGTGGTTTCTCGGCCTGGTCGCCGGCACGGTAGTCGTCTGGTTTGACCCGTTGCTGGCCCTCATTACGACCGCGCTTGGCATCGATTTGCCGGCGCATGCGCTAATTCTGATTGTACTGTTCTTTCTCCTCGCCATGTGCGTCTGGCTTAGCTCGTCTGCCTCGCGAAACAAACAGCGTTTCGAGACGCTCGTGATCCAGGTATCCATTCTGCGATCGCAGATTGAACAGTTGAACGCTCAGTTGAACGGGACCGGCGGCAGTCGTGAATCCTGAGGGGTGATCCAGTAACGCTTCAGCGCACCTTTTCGAAACACAGGTACATGACGTCAAACAGATTGATGGGAATCCGGATCCCCTCGAGCGAGCGGAAACCGCGCGGCGCCTCTCCGCCGATGAAGTGTTCCCAAAAGTACGCCAGCACATATCCCAACGTCTGGTAGCGCGATCTCCGGCCAAAGTACCGGCACTCCAGGCCAAATTTCGCCGCAGTTCGTCCCAGGGTGCTACGGGACCAATAAGAAAGATGGTAGCGGTGATAGTAGTGCCAATGCCGCCCCATGACGCGCGCGTGCAGAGAACCCGTGTCCGGCGTGGAGACGAAGACCCGGCCGCCCGGCTCCGCCAACTCAGAAATCAGCGCGATCGTCTCCACGGGATCGTCGACGTGCTCGATCACATCAAATGCCGTGACGATCGAAAAACGCCGGCCTTCGCTCCGGGAGAATTCTGCGAGCTTTTGACAGCGAAACGCGGCGTCTCCGGCCAGGTAGTGCTGGTACAACGCGGCCGACGGCTCCAGGCCCGTGGCGTCCATGCCCATGCGCCGCAGATAGCGCACAAACTTCCCGCTACCGGCGCCAACGTCGAGCACGGTCGCCCCGGCGTCGAGCGCACCGAATTGCGCCATCCACGCGGTCAGCCGCTCGAAATTTACGGTGTCGCGCGGGGCCTCGTCGAAGTACTGAATGTAGGATGACTCGAACTCGTCGAACGCGTTGCCGAGATTCGCGTTGCGCTCGGGCCGTGCGAAGCGGAATGTGCATTCCGGACACGCGTAAATTGGCGCGCCGTCTTTCTCGAATTTGAATTCACCGTCCGGCGCGTCGCACAGCGGGCATGTAGCGATGGGGGTTAACGTCGTGCTCACGCGGTTCCAACATCCCGGTGTCTGCGGATTACGCGGTGACGATCACGAGCCCGCCATTGTTTCCGTATTGCCTCAAGATTATACTATAAACGAAACTGTCCAGAGGCGAAATTCAGGCGCATGTGCGGCATCTTCGGCGTCGTCACGAATCAGCAGCCGGCATGGAGTGCTTCGGAGCTCCGCGCGGCCGCGCGCGATCTCATGCGCCGCTCCGAATCGCGCGGCAAAGAGGCGTCGGGGCTTGCGCTCATGAACGCGGAAACGATCCGCGTGCTCAAACAGGCCACGCCGGGCGCCGCCCTCTTCCGCCTGCGATCGTGCCGGGAACTCTTCGAAAACTCGTTCGGCGGCAACGGATCCGTCGCGCATGGTGTGGCCGTCATCGGCCACACGCGGCTCGTGACCGACGGTGGACTCGAACGACATGAGAACAACCAGCCGGTCATCTCCGGCGGCATCGTCGGTATCCACAACGGCATCATCGTCAACGTCGGCGGGCTCTGGAACAAGTATCCGGACCTGCAGCGTCGCCTGGAAGTCGACACCGAAGTAATCCTTGCGCTGTTCCGCCGAACGCTGGACGCGGGCGACACGATTCCGCAAGCACTGGAGCGGGTGTTTTCCGAAGTCTACGGCGTCGCCAACATCGCGCTGCTCCTGAAGGAGCGGAACCAAATCGTGCTCGCGACGAACAACGGATCGCTGTACTTCGCGCGCGGCGACGGGGTCTTTGTGTTCGCCTCCGAGCGGCAGATTCTGTCAAGTTTCCTCAAGGGCAAGAACCGCCGGGGCCAATTTGACGGCGCGAGCGTCGAGCATCTTGCTCCGGGGATGGCATGCGTCGTCGACGCCGCGACCGTTGACGCCGAGGTTTTCAAGCTGGGCGAGACGCCTCCGCGCGTCGCCGCGATGTCCCGGAACGGCTATAACCGGGAAATCATCGAGCTCAGTCAGGCGGAGACGCAGCCGCGGAACCAGACGCGGCTGGTGGATGTCCGCCGCACCGCGACACCGGAGTGGGTCGAACAGCACTGGGATCAAAACCGCGCCGCCATCGGCAAGCTTCGTCGATGCACGCGCTGCATCCTGCCGGAGACCGTGCCGTTCGTCGATTTCGATGAGAACGGCGTCTGCTGGGACTGCCGCAACAATTCGCCGTATACCTGGAAGGGCATGGACGCGTTACAGCGCGCGATTGAACCTTACCGCCGCGGCAACGGCGCGCCCGAGGTGCTGATGCCGCTGTCCGGCGGACGCGACAGTTGCTACACGCTGCATTTCGTCAAGAAGGAACTCGGCCTGCAACCCGTCGCGTTCACCTACGACTGGGGCATGGTGACGGGCCTGGCGCGACGCAACCAGTCGCGTCTGTGCAGTAAGCTCGGTGTCGAACATATCTGGGTGTCCGCAAACATAAATAGCAAGCGCGAGAATATCCGGAAGAACGTATCGGCCTGGCTCCGCAAGCCCGACATGGGCGTCATTCCGCTCTTTATGGCGGGCGACAAGCAAATCTTTCACTACGCCGAGAAAATCGCGAAACAGATTCCCGTCGATCTGACGCTCTATTCGATGAACCGGCTCGAGTACACGGACTTCAAGTCGGGGTATTGCGGGATCGGGCGGGGCATCCGCGCCGATCAGCAGGGGTCTTTCGCGAGTCTTAAGATGATCTCCCACTACCTGCGCGCGTTCGCCACGAATCGCGGGTACCTCAACGCCTCGCTCGCGGACACGGCGTGGGCCTTCGCCATCTACTACATGTCCCCCGTGCACCGCCGCTACCTGATTTTCGAAGACTACGTGCCTTGGGACGAGGACGCGATCATCTCGACCCTCCGCAATGAGTACGACTGGGAGCTGTCGCCCGACACGACCACCACGTGGCGTATCGGCGACGGAACGGCGCCCTTTTATAATTACATCTACTACACCGTCGGCGGATTCACGGAGATCGACACGTTCCGCAGTAACCAGGTCCGCGCGGGAATGCTGGACCGGGCGTCCGCGCTCCGGTTGGCCACGGCCGAGAACGAACTACGCTTCGATTCGATTAAGTGGTACTGCGATACAATCGGAATCGACACGCTGGACGCTCTGCGAGCCATTAATGCGATTCCCAAGCGCTACACGCCCGCGTAGCTGAAGGACGATCGCCGAAGCCTGTGTCCGACCGACTCTGCAAGGGTTTCATTCCCGCCGGGCCCGTCAACGGGCCGCTCGCACCATCGCACAACCAATGAAAACACCGTTCACTACCGGCGTCATCTGGAACCTCGGCTCATTCGCGATCCTGGCGGCGTCGGGTTTCGCCCTCAATGTCCTCATCGGCCGCTATTACGGCGCGGCTGCCTTCGGTGTGTTCACGCAGGTCCTCGCGTGCTACTACGTATTCTCGCAACTGGCCGTCGGCGGCCTCGGTTATTCGACGCTGAGCCTCGTCGCGCGGCCGCCGTACGACGCTGCTCTCGTGCGGCCCTGCCTCGGCGCCGCGCTGGCCCTGGTCACGGGTCTGTCCCTCTCTGTAACGGCTGCCGCGGCCGCGTTGAGCATCCCGATCGGCTCGCTGCTGGACAGTCCGGGTGTTACGGCCGGTGTTGTCTGGTCTCTGCCCGGGCTCGCCTGCTTCGCCCTCAATAAAGTGTTGCTGTTCGCGCTGAACGGACTCGGGCAGATGCGCGCACACGCGGTGTTCACCTCGATGCGGTACCTGCTGATCATCGCCGTGGCGGGGGTTCTGGTGGGCACCGAGGCGGGCGCGGAAGTACTGCCGCTGGCGCTTTCCGCGGGCGAGATCATTCTGCTCCCGCTGATCGGCGTATACGCCTACCGGCTGGGCATCCTCGCTCCATTCTCATTCCGCCGCCAGCACGTTCAGGAGCATCTCCCGTTCGCGGCAAGGTCGTTCCTGACTCCGCTCGTCCAGGACGCCACCAGCAAAGTCGATGTAGTCATCCTGGGCATGTTTGCGGCGGACGAGGCGGTGGGCGTCTACGCGTTCGCTGCGATGCTCGCGCTGGACGGGTTCTACCAACTGGTGTACGTCGTGCAAATAAACGTCAGCCCATTGGTGAGCGCGATTCCTCCGGAAGTGCGCGGCTCGAGGTTGCAACGTCTCATTCGCATCTCCTCGACGCGCCTGGTCCCCGCGATGGCGGTGCTCGCGGCCCTGGGCGCGGCCGTGTTCATCCCGATTACGCGCATTCTCACCGGCCGGCCCACGTTCGATGCGGGCTGGATCTATTTCGCCATTCTGGCCGGCGCGATCGCCGTAAGCACCGCCTACCTGCCGTTCCTGACCGTGCTGAACCAGTGGGGCCGGCCCGGCGTTCTGTTCAGGCTCGTCGCCGCGCAATTCGTCGTGAACGCGATTCTCAATCTCGCGCTGATTCCCTTTATCGGGGGCACGGGTGCTGCGATCGCCACGGGCATTTCCTACGTGGTCCTGGCGATCGCGCTGCGTTGGGTGCTTCGGTCCATCGGCTGACGGGACTTCAAGCAATGCTACGTGCGGAATCCGGCGTAGTCGTTGCCGATCGGCCGGACGAGCGTGCGCACTTTCCCTCGTAGGTCCAGCGCGATCCGGATCGGCATCGCGGCCTCAGAACGACCACTCCAGGCCGAGCACAAATCGCGTCGCATGGGTGTACTGGCCGAACAGTCCGCTGCTGCGGCCGTAGAAGATATCGAAACCCGCCGATACGCGCAGATCGCTGCGCACCTCGTACTCGATCGCGGGCCGGACAAGGCCGTCGCCGTGGTTGAGACTCTGGATGACGATGGCGGAGAGCGTGAGCGCGTCGTTCAGGAGATCGCGCTGCACGAGAAACGTGAGATTGTTCTCGACCCGGTCACGCAACAGCCCCGAGTCGTCGTCCGTCAGGATGCTCTGGAAGAACTGCATGCTGAGAAACGTCTCGGAAATCCCGAACCAATCGAACCCCAGGACGTACTCGAATTCGTCGGTATCCACGACGCCGTCGATGTCCGTCGTGTCGGTCGTGGGATAGAACTTGTCAAGTTTGAAGGCGAGTTCACCGCGGAACGTGAGATCTCCAAACGCATTGCTGAACGATCCACCGAGGACGTGCGTTCGCTCATACGCTGGGCTCACGGTGATCGACGGTCCCGCGGCGTCGATCGTCCGGTACAGCACGGGGATGTTGTCGTACTGATAGAGGTAATTCAGCGTGAAGTCCCAGCCGCCCGCCATCGCTGAGAGGCGCGCGCCAAAGTCCGAGTCCAGAAGAAAGTCGCCGGGCCGATCCACGTCGTTCAGGGTCACAGGCACGCCCGGCGGCGGCTGGGGGACGTTCGACGTGAATTCGTACGTCGCGCCGGGTTCCGGTATGCGGTGGTACGTCCGGTCGGGAATCCACAAGAGCTGAAGTGTCGCGCTCTTGATTGGAATGTCCGCCATGAGAGTCCACAGCGGAATTCGCGAGTCGTCGAAATCGTCCAGAATGAACTCGCGGAAATCCTGCGGGTTTACGACGTCCAGCACCTTGAGTCCGTCTGCTTTTCCCCAGACAACTTGCTGTTTGCCGATCCGCAGAAACGTCTCGCCAACCGTCGCGTCCAAATACGCCTCGCGCAACTCGAGTTCCAGCGTATCGCCGATGTAGAGGCTGCGGTTGTATTCCGCGCTCGAATCCTGCGACGGGCGGCCCGGGGCGAGCTTGTCCACGGGGTCCCACCGCAACCGGGGAATGAGCGTGAACTCGAGGTCGTGCGGCAGCGAAAGTTCGAACTCCGGGTCGAGCTGCATCTCGAACTTCTGCACGTCCCCGCCCCGAAGTTCGACGGCCGACTCGAGTTCCAGCGTGCCCGATACGTGCAGCCGTTCGCGGAGCCGATCGGAGAAACGCAGGTTGTCGCGTTCGGGATTGGTCGTTGCCGGGGCAGCTTGGCCTTGCGATTCCTCCGGCGACGCAAGCGGCGCGAACAGCGCCAGTACCAGCCCGACGCACGCAAATTGGCCGCGATTCAATCCAATCACCAGAGTCTCATGCGCGCGGCCCCACCCCGATTGACCGATCCGCTGTTCCGCGCCCGATGACTGTCGAGTTAATCAGACTCGTGGAGTCCGATCAACTGTTGCGGTCGCTTGATGCAGTCTATCCGGAGAAACTCGCTCAACGCCGCTCGCGATACCACGCCACGAATCGCCGTACGCCCTCGTCCAGCGAGAATTGCGGCGAGTAGCCGAGCATCGACTTCGCCTTCGAGACGTCCGCGTAGGTGATTTCCACGTCGCCCGGTTGGAGCGGTTGCCGGTCGATCCGCGCGGGTTTCCCAACGTGACGCTCGACGATGCCGATCAATTCCCGCAGGCTCGTGGTGCGCTGCTCGCCGAGGTTGAAAATCTCGAAACGGAACGGCGTGTCCACCGATCGGACGACGCCGTCGATGATGTCGTCTATGTACGTATAATCGCGGCGTGTCGTGCCTTCGCCGTACATGGGCAGGGGTTCGCCCCGATCGATCGCCTTCACGAACTTGTGGATCGCCATGTCCGGCCGCTGGCGCGGGCCATACGCGGTAAAGAACCGCAACAGCGTGACGTTCAGCCCGTACACGTGCGAATAGACATGGCCCATCAATTCGTTCATGCGCTTCGTCGCGGCGTACGGACTGATGGGCTTGACAATGTCCATCGATTCGGTGAACGGCACATCGGTCAATCCGCCGTACACGGACGATGACGACGCGATCACGAGATGCGAGAGGCCGCGCCGGCGCGCGGCGTCCAGGATGTGTTGCGTACCGATGACATTCACCCGGTGATAGAGGTTCGGGTCGGCCAGAGAAGGCCGGACGCCCGCGCGCGCGGCAAGGTGCACCACCACCTCTGGCTGATGCACGTCGAAGGCCTCGGACACCGCCGCCTCGTCGCAAATGTCCGCTTCGATGAGCGTGAAACGCGGCAGTTTCAGCGAAGACGCGAGGTTCGCGCGCTTGACGGCCGGATCGTAGTAATCGTTGAAATTGTCGAACCCGGTGACTGTGTCGCCGCGTCCGAGTAGGCGTTCCACGAGGTGCGAGCCGATGAATCCGGCCGCGCCGGTAACGAGTATCCGCTTCATTCGGGCGAGAGTCTATCGAAAATGCCGCGAGCGATCACGTCCGGCCACCGCCGGACGTGATCCTTCGCAATCCGGGACCTCAGATCGGCAGAATGATCCCGGTACATTCGCTCCCGGTTCGGCCGGCAGCATTCACGCGAGAGCAGCGCAAGAGAGGCTTGGTGCATCGTCCGATTGTCTCCATCGTCGCCACGAATCCCGCGACGGGATACACCGGCGGCCGCTACCACGCGCTGATGCTGGCCGAGGCGCTTGCCGTGGCGGAATACGACGTTCGTTTCGTCACGAATCACCGGCCCGCGTTTTATGACGAGTTCTCCGCGTTTCCGTCGCACCGCGGAATTCAGCTCTGTCTCACGGCCGATTTTCGCCGCGACCTGCCCGCCGGCCCGTCTGACCTGGTCGTCGTCGTGCCCGGTCAGGGCGGCGGGCCGGGCTTCTACTGCAACGGCCTCAAATTCGCGCGGCGCGCAGGCGCGCGAATCGCGCTGCTCAATTTCGAGGACGGCGCCTGGTTTAACTCGCTCTCCCCCGAGCCGCGTGACTTACGCATCTGGGACAACTGGCTGCTCATTACGCGGTTCGCGAATCTGGTACTTTCGAGCACACGGGAAAGTTCCCGCCATGCGAAGCAGTTCTACGCGAACGCCCCGGCGAGCGCGGTCTTTGCCGACGCGTACCCGTCCATCAACACTGTCGCCGCCGATCTCGTCTCCGGTGTCGCGCGCGAGAACCGTGTTCTCGTCATGTCGAGGTTTGCGGGAGCCAGACACAAGGGAAGCCACCGGCTGGCCGAGTTGCTCTGTCCCGCCATGCGCGATCACACCATCGTGCTCGTCGTCGGCGCGGGCGAGGTCCCGGTATCGGTTCTGGCCGATCTGCAGAACCGGGCCGCCGAAGTCGGCGCACACATCGAGGTGAAGCGGGAACTTTCCGACGAAGAAAAGTTTCGCGAGCTCAAACGCGCGCGGCTTATGCTGTTTCCATCTATGTTCGAGGGATTCGGTTATCCCCCCGTCGAGGCGCAATACTGCAACACGCCGTGCATCGCGTTCGATCTGCCGGTCCTGCGTGAACACAGCGGACCGGGGTTGCTTTTCGTCGAGCGCGGAAACTGGGACGCGTACAGGGCTAGGATCCAGGAGACACTCGCAGCGCCGTTCGTAGAGCAGAATCTCAGGGCGCGTATCGAGCCGATCGCCACGCTCGAGTCGTTCGCGCAACGGCTCGAACCCATCGTCCGGGAAACCCTGCGGCAGCCAGCACCGGATATGCGCGGGCTCACGCTGCATTGCGCGATTGCAACCGCGAGGTGGGATCTGCGCCACCCCCGGGCGGCGCTGCGGCGACTCCTCAAGCCCACCCTTGTCCGCTAGCCCGATTCGGTGTCTTCCTGCGAATCGCCCACGAATGGACTTGAATTCGCGCGCGGGAGTAACGACTATACCGCGTGCCGATCGGCAGCCCATCGCCGACGCGACGCCGCAGATTCGGCCTTTTTCGGCAGGTTCCGCATGGAGGTGGCACCGGCGGTTCGCGGCCGGGCCGTTTACGAAAGAATCGAAGGATGCCAGGAACGAACCGTACCCGGATGTCAGCGGCGATGCGGCGCGCGGTTTCGCGTCCCCTGCTGATCGATATCATTGTCATTTCAGCCGCGTTGTCCGTGTGGCACGCGCTGCTCTCGACGTTCGTAGGGCGCGGCTACTTCGAGTCCATCTCGCCCACAATGTGGCAGTCGGTCCAGCTCGCGAAGCTCGGCGCGGAAGAGTGGATCGAAGCAAACGTTCCACTCTGGAATCCGTACGTCTTCGGCGGTTTCCCGTTTCACGCGAGCGGCGTGGGCGGCGTCTTTTATCCCGCAAACCTGCTCTTCACGCTCGACGATTTGGATCTTGCGTTGCGCGTAGATTTGGCCGTCCATATGCTGATCGGCGCGCTCGGGGCCTACGCCCTGACGCGCGAGATTACCGCGAGCCGGATCGCCGCGCTGCTGGTCGGCGTGGCCGCCGTGTGCGCGGTGCCTGCCGCCGGGTTCTTCGTCGATCAACCGTTGTCGACGCTCCACGCGTTCGCGTTTTTGCCGTGGCTCGTCCTTTGCGCGCGACGCGCGATGGTCACCGGCCGGCCGATTTGGGGATTGTTGGCGGCGCTGACGGTCGCGGCGCAGACATTCACCGGCGCTGTCCAGTTCGCGACGATTTCCATCGTGATGGCGGCGCTGTTCGTGCTGTTCGATGCGCTCCGCCGGTACTTCGGTGATTGGGAAGCCCTCGCCACCGTGCTTCGCAAGACCCTGGTCGGTCTGATTGGGCTCGGCATCGGCGTCGCGCTTGCCGGGGCGCAGGTGGTACCCAGCATCGAATTACTCGCAAGCGCCAGCGACCGGGCTTCAACGCCGGCCGAAACAGAAACGTTCGAATACATTCACAGCGTCGTCGTAGCCACACCCATCCCGTTCGAGTTCGAAGGCGACGTCCCATCGATCCAATTCGGTGGGTTGTTCCTTCTGCTGTTGGCATCTTTTGGATTCGTGCGCTCCCGTTCCAGGGAGAAATGGGTTCTGCTCAGCGTTGTGGTGGCGGCCTACCTGTTCGTTTCGGGTGGGATGACCTGGCTGTACGCGCGTATGTTTACACTGCCGTTTTTCGACCCTTCGACCGCCGCCGGAGAGGTCGCCGTCGCGACGAGCCTGTTCTTTCTGCTGTTGGCGGGTTCCGGCGTCGCGGTGGTCATCAAACCTTCCGAGTCCCTTGCGGCACAGGCGCGCCTCATCTGGCCATTGAGCGCCGCGCTGGCCGGGGCCATCGCGCTTTGTTTGTGGTACGCGGGCGACGCGCCCGACGGCTCGATGTGGACGGCTCTGGGGCTTCTCGTTCTCGGAGTCGGCGCGACTCTCATGCGCAAGTACCACGCGGCACTCGCCGGCGCATGGGTTGCCGCGTGTGTGATGTTCGATCTGTCGGCCGGCGTCGCGGATGCTACGGTCGAGCCTGCGCCACCTGCCGCGTTCGATCTGTATGCGCCGGGCGGCCGCTTCGAACAGATCGCGCGCGAGTTCAAAGGCTATGGACGAATGGTCCTGGTGCCGGGAGTGCGTGAAACCGAGCAGGGCCGGTTATACGCTGGCATCATGAACGCCGAACGCACGCTGCCGCTGTTTTCGGAGCACGATGCGATGTTTCTGGGGGACGCCTGGACCGCGCCGGTCGAACTGCCACGACTGGTGTGGGCCTTCGAGGATGAGGAGATCCCCGGACAACCAACGGACGCCCAGACCGTCCAGCGTAGCATCGACCTGCTGTGTGCGCTGAACGTGGAATACATCATTTCCCCGGCGCCCGGGCCGCTTATATTCAACCGGATCTGCGAAGTGGGGGACACGCTAATCGCGAAGTATGAGATTCCGCATGGGGTCATCTACAAAAATGTGGGCGCGGGTCCCGTTGCGTACATCCTCCACGACGCGGCCGTGCTCAAAACGGGCGAAACGTTTGCGGGGCGCGCGGCTGATCCCGAGTTCGACTGGACGCGCACAGTATTGGTGGACGAACCGGTTGACGCGTCAGATCTGGGCCAGCCGTCCGAATCAGAAGGCGTACGTGTCGCGCGCTATACGCCGCACGAAGTCGAACTTGAGCTGACTGTCGGCTCGCCGGGAATTCTCGTGTTAACTGACAGCTTCTATCCCGGCTGGCGCGCCACATTTGCAGACGGATCAACGCGTGAAGTGATCCGCGTGAACGGTTTCATGCGCGGCGTAAAAGTCCGGCCCGGCGACAGCGGCGTGGTGTTCAGTTACCTGCCCGATTCATTTGAGACCGGATGGAAGCTTAGCCTCGGCGCGGCGATCCTCTGGGTGCTCACGGCGTTGATTCTTGGCGCCTCGTGGATAGTCCGCCGCGCGCAACCGAGTCCTGAACCCCGTATTGCCGAATGATGTCCGTAGTCAGCGATTCGTCCTCCGGCACTCCGATGCAGCGTCGCAAACTCTTCATTTTAGTCGGCGCGGCGGCCGCAGTCGTGTTCACGGTGTTGGCCGTCCGTTACGTGAACTGGCCCGACGTTCGCGAAGCGCTCAGCAAGGCGCACGTCTTTCCCTGGGTGCCGCTCGGCGCGCTCGCGTATGCCTCGGGCGTCGTGCTCCGTGGCTGGCGTCTCAAGCGCCTCGTCAGCCACGAGACGCGGATTTCCTTGTTCACGGCAAGCAACGTGGTCGCGATCGGCTACGCGACGAACAACGTCCTGCCCGGCCGGCTGGGCGAATTCGCGCGCGCGCGGGCCTTGCAGCAACAGACCAGCCTGGGGTTTGCCGAATCCTTCACCGTGACCGTGCTCGAACGCGTGCTCGACGGCCTGGTCATGCTGTTCCTGTTCGCCGCAGTCGCCGGCCTGTCGACGGCGGGATTTCTCGAGTCAACGCTCGCCTCGCGGCTGGTGAGCGGAATCGCAATTGCGCTCTTCGCGTCGTTCACTGTCGTCATCGCGTTTGCGACGCTGAGCCCCCACAATTTTACGCGCGGCGTCTCCGGCATACTGGGCCGCGTGAGGAGTTCCTGGCACGCCCCGGCCTATGTTCTCTGTCTGTACATCGCCAACGGTGTCGCGTATCTACGGCGCCCGTCGGGCGCCGCCCAGGTCTTCGCGCTGAGCGTCGCGATCTGGCTCGTCGAGGGGCTGATGTTTCTATGCGTGTTGATCGCGTTCAGTCTACCCGCCGATTTCGGGTTGTCGCTGCTCGCCATGACCGTGACCAACCTGGGAATCGCGATTCCGTCCACGCCGGGATACGTCGGGTCGTGGCATTTCTTTTGCGGCGAAACGCTGCGCCTTTCCGGAGTGAACGAGTCGATCGCGCTCAGCTATGCCATCGTAACGCACCTGACGTTCTACATCCCGATCACGATCTGGGGCGGCGCCGTGTTGCTCGCATACGGTTCGCGATTGCGAATGGCGGCCGATCGGACCATTCCAGAAACCACCGACGAACCGATTCGCTTCGCGCATCTGGCCGCGCTGCCTGCGGCAGGCGAACACAAGAACCTCAGCGCGGCCGCGCGCTTCTACGGCGCACTGGTCGAGACGTTGATCCCGGCCGTCGGGCCGCCGTTGGACGATGCAGAGGCCTCGCGAAGCCGCGCGCATGTGCTCCAGTTTGTGTTCGACCAGCTTAATTGCCTGCCGAACCGCGTGTTCGTTCTGTACACCATCGGCATTGCCGGCTTCCGCGCCGTGACGTGGCTGAGGTATCTGCGGCCGTTCCAGTCGCTGCCGCTGGAGACGCGCAGGCGTTGGGTTTCCACGTGGGCCGACGGTCCGATCGCGCTCACGCGCAAGCTGTTCCGGCCCGTCCGCAGCTTTGTCCTGCTCAGTTTCTACGAGTATCCGCCGGTCCGAGCGGCGATCGCGTCGGGCGACCACTCCGGGCACGCCACGGAGCGATCCGGATGAAAGACTCCGTCCGTTGTCAGGTACTCGTGGTGGGATCGGGCGCCGGAGGCGCATCAACGGCGCTCACGCTCGCGTCACAAGGATACGAGGTCGTCGTGCTCGAAGAAGGCGGCGCCTACGGACTCGAGGACTACGGCGGCTCCCCGACCGAAGCCATGGCAAAGCTCTACCGGCAACGCGGCATGACGCCCATCATGGGCGGTGTGCCAATCGGATATGTCGAAGGTTGTTGTGTCGGCGGCAGCACCGAGATTAACAGCGGATTCTGGCATCGCACTCCGCCGGAGATTCTGCTTCGCTGGCTCGCACAATTCGATCTGGCCGACGCGCAACAGGACGATCTCGCCCCGCACTTCGCGTGGGCTGAGGAGTTGCTGGGCGTTGGGGTTTCGACGCTGCCGTGGCCCAAGAGCACGCAGGTGATGGCGCGCGGCGCCGAGGCGATGGGATGGGGTTACCTCGAGGTCCCCCGCACGGCGCCCGGCTGTCAGCACACAAACGCGTGCGCGCACGGTTGTCCGACAGGCGCCAAACGCGGCATGAGCCGCTCGCTGATTCCGCAGGCCGTCGAGCGTGGCGCCCGCCTCATTTCCCGGTGCCGCGTGAAACAGATATTGCGCTCGCGCCGGCGTGTCGAAGGGGTGATCGCGGCGATCGAGGGGGGCGACGGCACCCGGAACGTGGTTTCGCTGAACGCCGAGCACGTCTTCGTGTGCGCGGGGCCGACGGAGACCCCATCACTTCTGCGTCGAAGCGGAATTCTCTATCGCGTCGGCGATAGCTTGCAGATTCACCCGATGTTGAAGGTTGCTGCGATTTATGACGCCGCGATCGACGCGCACCAATCGGTGTTGCCGCTCATCCAGGTCAAGGAATTCGCCCCGGACATCAGCCTGGGTGGATCGTTCTATTCGCCCGGCCATCTCGCGATGGTGCTCGCCGACAATTGGCCGCAGAACGCCGGCCACATGAACGACTTTCGGCGCATGGCGAATTTTTACGTCGCCGTGCGAGGGACGGGCCGCGGCACCATCCGGCCGTCGGTGAGCCGCGATAACAGCACGCTTCTGCGTTACGAGCTCTCGCCACACGACGTGGGAAACCTTAGCCGCGGCTACGCGCGTTTGGCTATGATGCTCCTCGCGGGCGGCGCGAGGGAGGTCTATCCTTCCGTGTACGGCCTTGCGCCGGCGCGTTCGGAGGTCGAAGCCGTGCGCTGGCTCGACGAGCCGCTGCCGAAGGGCGCGCTGAGTCTGACGACCGTACACGCCTTCGCCTCGTGCCCGATCGGCGAGCGGGTCGATCGCTGCGCCGCGGATTCGTTCGGAAAAGTCCACGGTTACGACAATCTCTACATCAACGACGCCAGCATGATCCCCGATTCGCCTGGCGTGAACCCACAAGGAACGGTTATGGCACTGGCCAGGCGCAACGCGCTCAAGTTCGCGGAGACCCACCACCCATGACATCCCCGATCGCGCTTGTCACCGGCGGCACCGGCTGGCTCGGCCGTCGCTTCGTCCAAACCCTTGTGCAGGGGTTGCCGGACGACCCGCGCTTCGCGCAGCCCGATGACGGCCGGCGCGTGCGCTGCCTCGTGCAGCGCGGGGAGGACGCTTCGTCCATCGCCGGCATTTCGGACAACATCACTATCCTCGAGGGCGACGTACGCGATCGCGAGTCCGTCCGATCCTTCATGCACGGTGCCGGCGGCGCGACGGTATTTCACATCGCCGGGATCGTCCATCCAAACCGGTTCGTGCGGGAGTTTTACGAAGTAAACGAAACCGGCACGCGCAACGTGGTCGAAACCGCCGCCGAAAGCGGCGTGCGCCGGCTCGTACACGTCTCCTCCAATTCACCCATCGGCTGCAACCCGCGCGAGGATCACGTGTTCGACGAGTCTGCGCCGTACAACCCGTACATGAACTACGGCAAGAGCAAGCAGCGTGCGGAGGAAATAGTTCGCGGCGCGGCGGGGCGGATCGAAACGGCGATCATCCGGCCGCCGTGGTTTTATGGTCCCTATCAGCCGCCGCGGCAGACACAGTTCTTCTCGATGATCAAATCCGGCGGCATGCCGCTCCTGGGCGCGGGAACCAACCGGCGCTCCATGGCGTATCTCGACAATATTTGCCAGGGCCTGCGCCTGTGCGAGCAGGTGGATCGGGCGAAGGGACAAATCTACTGGATCGCGGATGCCCGGCCCTACCCGATGCACGAGGTGATCGACACCGTCGAGCGGCTGATGGAGACCGAATTTGGCATGACCGTGGCCCACAAGCGGCTTCGGCTGCCCGCGATCACGGGCGACATTGCGCTGCTCGTGGACAAGGCCGTGCAGGGCGCCGGGCTCTATCACCAGAAATTCCATGTATTGTCCGAGATGAACAAGACGATTGCCTGCTCAATCGCGAAGGCCCGCGCCGAACTCGGCTACGAGCCGCGCGTGGATCTCGAAGAGGGCATGCGCCGCAGTCTGCGATGGGCCGTCGACCAGGGCATTCAGATATAGCCCGCTGGCCCGGGTGTAGGTTGTCGGGCGCGGGGCCGGACGGTATGATTCTGCTTTTCAACGTCGATGGGACCGCGCCATGAGCACACTCCATCTGGTTACGGGCGGCTCCGGCTACTTCGGGAGCGTCCTCGTCCGTATGTTGCGCGACCGCGGCGACCGTGTCCGCGTCTTCGATGTGAACGATGCGGACGACCGCGCGTCCGATGTCGAGTTTCACCGCGGCGACATCCGCGACCCCGAAGCGGTTCGCCGGGCGTGCGAGGGCGTGCGCGTCGTGCACCACAACGTCGCCTTGGTGCCGCTCGCCAAGGACAAACAGCAGTTCTGGACCGTAAACCGGGATGGCACCAAGAACATCCTCGAGGCCGCGCTTGCCGCAGGCGTCGGCAAACTCGTTTACACCTCGTCGAGCGCCGTGTTCGGTGCGCCGAAACGAAACCCGGTCAATGCTGACACGCCTCCGGCCCCCGCCGAGGACTATGGTCGGGCCAAGCTCGCCGCCGAAGACCATTGCCACGAATACATCGCGAAGGGGCTGGACGTCAGTATCGTCCGCCCGCGCACCATCATGGGTCATGGCCGCCTCGGCATCATGCAAGTGATTTTCGAATGGACGCGGCTCGGCCGGAACCTGCCCGTGCTCGGCCGGGGCGACAACATCTACCAGTTCGTGCATTGCGATGATTTGGCGGACGCGTGCATTCGCGCGGGAGATCGCCCCGGTGCCGGCACATACAACATCGGCACGGACCGGTACTGCACCATGCGCGAGACGCTCGAAGGCCTCGCGCGTCACGCGAAGACGGACAGCCGAGTCGTCGGGTTGCCCGCCGCACCGATCACGGCGCTGATGAAGGTGACCTCCGCAGTGGGACTATCGCCGCTCGGTCCGTATCACGCGCTCATGTACGGGCGCTCAATGTATTTCGACATCTCGCGGGAGAAGGCCGAACTCGGCTGGCAGCCGCGCTACGGAAACATAGAGATGTTCTGCCATTCGTACGACTGGTATCTGCAGAACCGCGAACAGGTGCTGTCCTCCCATGGCGCCTCGCACCATCGCTCGCCGGTCAAACAGGGCGTGCTGTCGCTGGGCAGCTTGCTCCTCAGCTTAAGGTAGTCGCCTTGCTCTCGCCGACGTCAGCCTTCTACGGCCAGCTCGCCTCGCAGCGGAGTCGGGGCGCGTGATCGATACGCTGCGCGCCGGTTTTGCCGCGGGACGCGCCCCGGGCGGGCTGCTCTGCCCGGCGTCCCCGGTCCCAATGACGATTCGGCGCGAACTGGGCGGCGTTGCCTGTGTGATCGTTCTCACCACCTTGCTCTTCCTTGGCAGCTTCTACGACGCGCTCTTTACCGGCAACATCGAGGCGCTCATGGCCAAGGGTGACTCGCACCTGCTCAACTGGTCGAAGGCGTACTTCCTGGACGCGCGCCTGCGCGAGGGCGAATTCCCGCTGTGGGATCCCATGTTGCTCTCGGGCACGGCCTACGTTGCGCATCCGCTCTCGATCGCGTTTTATCCGCCCAATCTCATCCGAGCGCTCGTTGTGCGGGCTGGCACGGCCGAGGTGTTCGCCTACTCGATGTACGGGCTCATGCTCTTCCAGTTCCTGGTGGGAAGCGTGGGCATGTATTTCTGGACCCGATGCGCGGGCATCAGCGTCGCCTCAAGCGTCATCGTCGCACTGGCCGTCTGCCTATGCGAGCGCTGGGTATTCAACAGCATCGCGCAGACGCCAATTATCTGCGCCGGGGCCTGGGCGCCCGTCGTGCTGGTGGCCTTGCGCCAGGCCGTACACAGCGGCGGCTGGAGGCGAGCCGTCGGATGGTCATTGTTGGCTGGCATAGCCTACGGATTGCAGATTCTCGCGGGCTGGCCGCAACTCGCCATCTATTGCACGATCGCCTATGTCGCGTACGTCGGGCTTTCCATCGCGGGCCGGCTCGAACTCTGGCGCCGGCCTCCCTCGCGCGCCGTCATACGCGGTGCCGGCGCGGCTGTACTGATCTGCGCGACCTTCGGGATCACCGGCGCCCTCATCGGCTCGGCGTTGATGCTTCCCGCGAAACAACTCATCGACGAAAGCGCCCGCTCACGCCATCACATCGGCGACTACGTAGTGAAGACCATGGTAAACGCGCCCCCGCCGCTCTTCTTCGTGATCCATTTCCCCAGGGCAGACCCCTGGACCGTAGACCGTGGCCGCGCGCTAATGGCTGGGGTCCAGGCGTCCGTCTCGCTCATTAGTGCCCTGTTCGCCGTCGCGTTCGTCTCACTCCTGTTCCTCACGCACTATCGTGTCTTCATTCATTTTGCGCTGATGTTCCTGCTGCTCGACCTGACATACGGCCCGCCAATGCCGCTGTCACGGCTCGCGAACGAGTTCGCCCCGTTCGCATTGAGTACGCCGTGGTACCAGGCCATGCTGGTAAGTATCCCCTTTGGTGTACTCGCCGGATTCGCGCTGGACAAGCTGATGGCCATCGGGCGCGAACGCCGATTGCCTCTAGTCTATGCCGCGATTCTGGCCGTCGTCGGCGGCGTCGTTGTCTTTCTCGGACGCGACCCGCTCCTGCCCGATGCGAAGTGGTCGTTCGCGAACGCGCTGCTGCCTGCCGCCGTTCTCCTCTTGCTCATTTTCGGCCGCGCCGTGCGGTACTGGCCGCTTCTCGTGGCGATCGCCCTCGTTGCCGAGATCGCGTATGGCGCGAGGGTCCAGGCGGTATACGCGACGGTCGGCAAGGGCATTTTCATGGTTCCCCTGCCCCCGTTTCGGGGGGACCTCCGGGCGGAGCCCGATCACGAAATGCGGCGCGCCCGCATCATTTGCCAATCGTGCAACGACCATGTCTGGTCCCTCGAACGAGCCGTGAACGGATACGATCCCCTGGTGTTGGACAAGACCGCGAAGGCGCTCAGTGCACCGGGCCAGGAATTGATATATCTGCGACGCGGTTCCGCAGATGGCAATCTTCGCGCGCTGACGCTTCTGCGCCGCTCGTTTTGGCTTGCTCCACACTTCGTGCGCGGCGCGATGCCCGAAGTAGACCCGGCATTTCCCCCAACGGCCGTCGTGTACTTCGAGCCGGATAATCCCGCGGGGCTGCTTGAGCTGTCGGCGGGCGAAGCTCCCAGGGGCACCGTAGCCGCCTCGTCCGATGAACGCGAGTTGTGGGACTCCGCCGACCGGCTGCGGGATACTATGGTGAATCTGAACAGATTCGCGATTCCACCGCGTAACAGCGCGCTGAGGATCACCTACAGCGCTACGCACGACGCGGATCTGGTCGTCGATATGAACGGGACTCGCCCCTTTCAGTATTTCGGTACCGGCCCGTTGCGGATTCGCGCGGCGGAATCCGGCGTCGTGGAAGTCCCGCTGCCCGCCTTCGAAAGCGGTACCGCAGCGATACGACTCGATAGCGCCGACCCTGAGCAGGTCGCAGGAGTCCGGCACGTCAGCCTCGTAGAGGACCTGGCCGACGAAATCGATCGAATTGAAGTTCAGGAATCGAAAGCCAACAGCGTTCGTGTCCGGCTGCGCGATTTGCCCGCTGCCCGCGCATTGGTGTTCACCGAAACGCATTATCCCGGCTGGGTGGCCACTGTTGACGGCCAGCCTGCGCCCCTGGTGGAGGCGAACGGCGCATACCAGGCCGTGATCGTGCCGCCGGGCACGCATGAGGTCGAATTCGCCTTTCGGCCGCGTGTGGTCTATGCAGGGGTCGCAGTTTCCGTCGCGACGCTGCTGTTAAGCATCGCCGCTTCCGTATTTCTGCTCCTGCCGCGACGCACACGCGCGTCGACGTAGGACATCGAATGACGATTGAACGCCTCAGAATCGCGATGCGCGAGGCACGCGCGCCCGGCGGCCTGCTGTCTCTGCCGCCCGCCCGCCCGATGAACTTCCGGCGCGATCTGGCCGCGCTCGTGCTGTTGACGCTGGCCGCTGCGGCGTTCTACTTGTTCGGGTTGAGAGACGCGTTATTTTCGGGCGATGTGACCACGTTGCTCGCCCGCGGCGATTCCCACCGGATCAACTGGGCCAAGGCATACATTCTCGACGCACGGCTCCGCAACGGCGAATTCCCACTCTGGGATACCACGCAACTCGGTGGCGAGCCCTACGCCGCGCATCCGCTCGCGATGGCCTTCTACCCGCCCAATCTGCTCCGCGCCGCGATCGTGCGCGCTTCGACGGCCGAAGAATTCGTCTACTCGATGTATGCGCTGTTGTTCGCGCACTTGCTCATGGGGATGTACGCGACCTATCTGTTCGCGCGGGGGGAGGGGGTCTCGATCACTTCGAGTTTCATCGCCAGTCTCGCCCTCGGGTTTTGCGAACGCTGGATCGTCAACGGCGTGTACCAAACGCAGGAGATTTCGACCGCGGCCTGGTTGCCGGTGAACCTGCTGGTGCTGCGTCACGCGCATCGCGTGTTGGATACTCGCCGGCGCGCGGCCTGGGTCGTCATTGCCGGCGTCCTGTATGGACTCCAAATTCTTGCCGGCTGGCCCCAGTCAGCGATTTACAGCACCATCGCGTACGTCGCCTACATCGCGCTGATGACGATACCGAAATACGTTCGCCGCCGGGCGATCTGGCGCGGCGTTGCGCGCTCGGCCGCCGCCATCGTACTGACGAGCGCGTTGTTCGGGATCATCGGCGCCCTGACGGCGCTCGCACTCATTCTGCCTGCCCGGGAATTCCTGAATGAGAGTTCACGATCGTTGAGCAACTTCCGTCATTACGAGACGTTCGCGATGGTGAACAAACCGACGTCGTATTTGGCTAGTCTGCATGCGGAACAAGCTCCACCAGGGTCATTCAACGCCGCTCGCGTGTACACCCGGTGGGCGCAGTCGTTTCTGTGCTTGCCGCTGGCGCTAACCGTCGTATCGCTGACGTCGCTCTTCTTGATCACGCACTACCGAGTGTTCGTCGTGTTGGCCATCGCGTATCTGTTGTTCGACCTCACCTTTGGTCCCCCGATGCCGCTCGCCTGGCTCATCGATGAGTTCGCGCCGTTTTCCATCAGCACGCCGTGGTATCAGGTGGCGTTGTTGGCGCCGATGTTGGCTGTGCTAGCCGCGTTCGCGCTGGACAAGGTCATCGAGCTGGGCCGGCGCGGGACGTTGCCGGACCCGCTCCTCGTGCTGCTCACAGCGGCGGGCGTGGTCGCGGTGGTTCTAGGTCGCGACCCTGCGCGTCACCTCGCGCTCTGGACCGCGCCGGAGGCCCTTTTCATCGGCGTATTGATCGCGCTCGTACTCTTCGGACGGAGGCTGCGGCATTGGCCCGCGTTGGTCCGGCTCGCGCTGTGCGTGGAAATTCTGCGGTGCGCGAATGTTTCCGCCCACGTTACCACCGAAGTCGAGGGGTTCTTCACCCAGAAGTACTACGGCGCGATCGACGTGATCACGGAGCGGCCAGACGACACCGTCCGGCGGCCGCGGATGGTGTGCGGCTTCTGCAATGAGCACGTCTGGGCGATGGAAAGCGCGATTAACGGGTTTGATCCCCTGGTGTTGCAGTCGGCGCTGCAGACGCTGTCCACTCCAGGAACGGAGCGAGCCTACGCGCGTGGAGCGTACACGTTCGGAAACCTGCGCGAATTGACGCTGCTGCGGCGCCACTTCTGGCTCGCGCCGGCGTTCGTTCAGGGTGAAGTCCCGCCGAAGGCCGAGGCGTTTCCTCCTTCCTCGGTCGTGTTTCTGGATACCGCGGACGGCGTAGACCTCCTGCAGCTCGATGCCGCATCGACGATGCGCGGTGTGGTGGCCGCGGCATCGTCCGAGGAGGAACTGTGGGTGCCCGCAAATCCCTTTCGACCCGTCGACAAGGAATTGTTACGGGTGGATCTTTGGGATCTGCCCGGGTCGCTGCGCAACCGCGCGTTGCGCGTGTACTACCGCACGACGGCCGAACGCGCCGAGTTCGATCTGAAAGCCACCGGACCACGATCCACCGAGTCGTTCGAAACGGGCAGCGTCGCATCCGTCCCCGACGAGAACGGAGCGGGCGTCATCGAGTTGCCACTGCCCGGTTTCGAAGAACTGGATGTGCACGTCACGCTGGTCGATTTCGATCCGGAAGTATTCTCGACCATCGATCGCGTCGCGCTCGTGGAGGATGACGGCGACGAGATCGATCGCATCGAAATTCGCGAGGCCGGGGTAAATCGAATGGTCCTGGCACTGCGCGATTTGCCCGGCGCGCGGGCGCTCGTATTCGCCGAGACGCATTATCCCGGATGGGTGGCGACGCTCGACGGAGCGCCTACCCGGATTTTCGAAGCCAACGGCCGCTATCAGGCGGTCGTGGTGCCGCCGGGCTCACACGAAGTCGTGTTCGAATTCCGACCTTGGCGGGTCTACGTGGGAGTCATCGTTTCGGTTACGACCGTCGTCCTGAGCGCGACCGCCGCGTTGGTGCTATTCATGCGCGGACGAGCCCGGCCGGTGCCAGCCGTCTGAAAATTCGGCGACGCTGATTCATTCCATGTGCATGAGAGTGGCGCCGACAAAACGTGGGCGATCTCCATTGTATTCGTGCATCTTTCACATCCAGGCACCGGCCGATTCGTGTTCTAGATCGTTTACATACCCGCCTGCTTCGAGTTGGAGTCTACAATTGCCATTGTGGTAAATTATGGACAAAGTAGTCTAGGTTTCGCAGACCTTTCGACGAAATGACAAGAGTTTACTATGGACAGCGGTGATCTCATCCGGTTACTCGCCGCGGGCGCGTTCATCGCGTTCGCGTTGGTCGAGTTTCGTTTTCGTAAGCCCCAATCGGTTGATAAGTCGTGGACACTGAGGCTCGTCAAACTGTTGTCTCTCGGCAGTATTGGCCTCGTCGTTCTGATCCTGGCGACGCATATACGCTTCCCGTTGGCCCTCGAGATCATGGAAGGGACCGTCTTACAGCACTTTCAGCGCGCGATGGCGTTCGAACACATCTATACCGAACCTAATTCTGATTTTATTGCGTTATCATACAATCCGCTTTATTACTACGTTGCCATTCCTGCGGGTTGGGTGTTTGGACAGACCCTTTTCGCGCTGCGATTTGTATCCATCATCGCTTACGCGATTTCCGGCGCGATACTGTTCCTCGTTGTCCGGCAGAAAACCGGATCCACCCGCGCCGGGTTCATCACGGCCGGTCTGTTCGCTGCGGCCTACGACGTCATGGACGCGTACCTCGACACGGCGCACTCGGACGCATGTTTGTTGGCGGCCGTCCTGGCGGGTTGTTTTCTGATCGACCTGAATCGCTCCAAGGCGTGGAACATTGCCGGTGTCTTGGTGCTCGTCGCAGCCTTCTGGTTCAAACAGCACGGCGCACTCTTCGCGATCGGCGGCGTGCTCTTCCTGACCTGGCGGGAAGGAATCCGCCGCTCCCTGGTCTATTGGGTCATCGCGGCCGTGTTCGGGCCGGGCGCCTACCTGGGATTGGGCCCGCTGCTGTTCGGACCGCAGTTTCACTTCTTCACGCTGCAAGTCCCCAGCTCATGGAGTGTGTTCGATGCCGACACTGTCAAGCGAGTCGGCAGGATTCTCCTGATCTTCTACCCCGTCCTGGCCGTCGCCGGGGCGCTCTACTGCGCGAACTCGGCGCGGCGGGCCGTGACGGGGGACAAAGCCGCGTTGGACGTGTGGCATGTGCAATTCGTCACCGCCGTGCTTTCCGCGATTATGGGAAGCCTCGACAAAGGCTCCTCGGACAACGTATTCATCCCCGCCGGAACGTGGATGATCCTCGTTGGAGCAACGGCAATTTTTCGTTTCGACAGGGATTTCGGCAAGTTCCTCCGCTGGCCCGCGTTGCCCGCGCTCGCGCTCTTGCTTTCATTTGCCGCGCTGCTCTACAACCCGTTGGAAAGCGTCTCATCGCCCAAGGCGCAGGACAGTTATTACGATTTGATCGCGGAACTTAAGTCCCTGGACGGTCCCGTGTTCGCGCCGTCGATCGGCCAGCTCGAATCAGGCTACGTCCTCAACCCGTCGGTCCACTGGGTCGCGCTCGAAGACATGGTGCGCGGCCCCAAGCACCTTCCTCAGAGCGAGGGCGTGGTCGAGCGGGTCCTCGAAGAGGCGAAAAACCCCACACGTCACGCCTACATTCTGTCGTACTTCCCGCCGGGATCCATGCGCCCGGACGTCCAGTATTTGATGGGGAATTACACGCTTATCCACGACTATGGCGATCGCTTCAAGCCGTTGAGCGCGGTGCCCCACCGTTGGACCCTGGGTTGGCCGCGCTATCTCTTCGCGTACCGCCACGCGGAAACGCCGGAGTCCACGGCCGTTCCGTCATCTGTGCAGACGGTAGATCCCGTCCGTTTCGAGCACATTCTCGCGCCGTCACCCGGGCCGCCGACGGCCGCTGAAGCGCCTGGGGTCAAAGAGCAAAAACCCAAATGGCAGCGCCGCCGTTTGGCGGGTTGAAAGCCGGCTCGCCCTTGCTTGCAAGGAATTCGCCGTACGTCCGTGCCAGGTCACGGCTGTGCAAATTCGTAATGCCGACCACGACCGCCACGTACTGGCGATCGTCCACGCGGTAACTGATCACGCTCGAACTCGGCAGGTCTTCCAGTCCCGACTGCCACAGCAATTCACCCGTCTCGTCGTCGAACGCTTTCAGCGACGGCTCGAGATCGCCTGAGAAAACGAGGCCGCCCGCCGTGGACAGCACCGACGTCGTAATCGGCGGGGCGACGTCATGCGACCACGCGAGCTTGCGCTGGACGACGTCAACCGCCTGCAACTTGCCCATCATGCCGTCTGCCGTGGCAGGATGCGGCGCGGTGGTAATGCCGACGCCCGAGCTCAGCAACTTTATCCCTTCTTTACCAAACGCCATGCACCACTCCGTGATCGGCACATACAGAAATTTCGTCCGCGGACTGTAAGACGTCGGCGGCCAACTCCGCGCGCCAAACGCGCTCGGACAAATGACGCACGGCCGATCCGGGTCAGGCATTTTGTCCGGGTCAAACGTTTTCGCGCCGGTATTGGGATCGATAACCGTGATCACGTTCTGCACGCCCATATCGACCGAAAACAGGTATTCACCGGTCTTTGCGTCGAGCGCCTCTAGAATCGCCATCTTGCCGACGTTCATCACCACTTTTCGCGGCTCGCCGTTCACGGGAATGGTCACGATTTGCCGTTCGAACACCCAGTCGAGGTCCCACTGGTCGTTCTGCATGTGCTGGTAGTGCCAGACGAGTTCACCCGTCTCCGGATTCAGCGCGACGGTGCAGTTCGTATACAACGCATCGTTGGTTACGCCCTCCTTCTCGACGGAGTTGAGCAGCGGCCCCGTGTCATAGGTTGGCGCGATGCCGTAGAAGATGAGGTTGAGCTCGGGGTCGTAGGTCCCCTGGTGCCAGACCGATCCGCCGCTGCGGTCGTCAATGGGCAGGTCGTTCCACGTCTCGCCGCCCGGCGTGCCCGGCCGCGCAATCGTGTTGAAGCGCCATTCCTCCTTGCCGGACTCGACATCGATCCCGATCAGGAATCCGCCGCGCGGCACGAAACTCGCCGTCACGCCCTGGATGACCTTGTCGCCAACCACCATCGGCGCGCCGCGAATCTGATACCGCGCGCGCATCGACGGGTCCGTCTCCGGCTGGATCTCGTGGTCCCAGATCAGCGCCCCGGTTTTCGCATCTAACGCGATCACGTGCAGGTCCGACGTCGGCACGAGCACTTTGTCGCCGTGCAGCGCGAGCCCCATTTTCTGGCTCGAGCCGAATTTCGGCTTGTACTCGTGCCGCCAGAGGACGGCGCCGTTCGTCGCGTCGATCGCGAGCAACGCGTCAGGGAACGTCTGGATGAACATCACCCCGTGGTGCACGAGCGGGGTTGGCATGCTCATCCCCTCGCGCAGCGGTGCGCGCCAGGCCAGTTGCAGGCCCGCAACGTTGTCTCGGTTGATGATCGTCAGCGGACTGTAGTTCTGCCCGTCGTACGTGCGGCCCCATTGCAGCCAGTCGTTTTCGGACGGCGTCTGAAGTTCCGCGCTCGATACGTCCGGCAGACCCTGCAGGTTTGCCGACTTTTCCGCGGCCCCGGCCACGGGCGCAAACGGATCAAAGTCCGACGCATCGCCCCGCGGGATGATGACTTTGCCAAGCGCGCCGGAATCGGAGGGGAGGGCGGCTTCACCCGCCTCAAACCCGTTGGACAGCAGAATGTAGGCGAGAATTCCCGCGTACTGCTCATCGCTCAGGCTTCCCGGTTTGCCGGCGGGTTCCTGCGGCATTCGCCGCAAGTGGAAGAAGAGGAGATCCGCCGACTTGCCGCGCCACATCCGATCGAAGCGCTCGCCGACCAGGCTGGGCGACAAGTGCATGCCTTCGAGCCGCTGACCGTGGCACGCGACACAATGCTGGCGGTAATCCGTGCGCCCCGCGCCCGCCTGCTCCATGGTGAACGCCGGCGAATCCTGCGCTGAACCGATCGCAGATACACCAAGCAACAGTGCAAACACAATCAAGGACGCGTGCCGAGCCAGTCTCATTGGATTCATCCCAGGTTGAACCGCTTTCCGCCCAATCCACTCAGTATACGCACAACGGCGCAGGTGTCCCATCCTCCTCGCGCATTCATCTCGTACAATCTATTGATCCAGGCCGTCTAAAAAATCGGACACGGCCGCGTTGAACGCCGCCGGCTGGTCGATGTTCGCCGCGTGGCCCGCATCCGGAATGACCACCTTCACGGCGTTCGGGATCTTCGCCGCCATGTAGCTCGCGGGGGCCAGGAACGGCTCATCCCGCGATCCAACCACAATCAGCGTCGGCACGGCGACGCGGAGAAGTGATTCGATGATGCGGCTGTCGAACTGCGCCAGCATCCCGCGCGCGGCAAGTGCGAGGCCCTTCGCCGAGCGGTGATGCGCGCCGGAGACTTCCGGACTCCGGCCCTTGAGGCGTTCAAGCCCCCGCGTCTCGAAATCGCGCGCCGTCGCCTCGACCGTGTCGTTCCACTGCCGCCGGGCCTCCGCGCTCTTGTATCCCGGGCCGGAATCGAAAATCATCAGCGCGCGTGTGCGCGCCGGATGCGCGAGGTGAAACGCGAGCGACATGTAGCCGCCCAGCGACAGCCCCGCAACGATCGCGTCGTCCGCGCCGGCCGCGTCGAGCAGCGCCGCCATGTCTGCGACGGTTGCCGCCTCGCTGTAGAGCCCGGGATCCTCCGGCGAATCGCTGCGCCCGTGGCCGCGCATGTCCCAGAGAATCAGCCGATGGCGATTCGACAATAGATCGATTTGCCCGCGCCACATTTGCGAGGTCGACGAGTACCCATGCGTGAGCAGGATCGTGGGGCCGTCCCCGTGGATTTCGTAGTACAGGTTGACGCCGTCGCGGTTGAGCGTCGCCATCGATCGCGTCCCCGTTACTTGCGCGTGCCCAGCAGTTTTCGCGCGATGACCCAACGGTGAACTTCGGAGGGGCCGTCGTAAATGCGCATGTTGCGCACGCGCGACGCCATCAGCTGCAACGGCATCTCCTTGGACATACCCATGCCGCCGAAGACCTGCATCGCCTTGTCCACCACGTCCCACGCCATCTCCGTGGCGAAGACCTTGATCATCGAGAGTTCCGAGCGCGCGCTGCCGCCCTGGTCGAGCTTGCACGCCGCATCGTAGGTCATCAGGCGGCACGCGTGAATCTGCGTTGCCGCATCCGCCACCCACCACTGCACCGTCTGGCGTTCGGAGAGCGGCGCGCCGAAGGTGACGCGCTGCGGCGCGTATTCGCAGACCATGTCGAGCGCGCGCTGGGCAATACCGATGCACCACGCCGCCATCTCCAGTCGGCGCGTGGACAGCCGCAGTTGCATCGGCGCGAAGCCCTGGCCCTGTTCGCCAAGCAGCTTCCAGGCGGGAATCCGGCAGTCGTCCAACACAACCTCAAACGTGGTCTCGCCGCCGACCATCGGAATGCGCCGTTCGACAATGAAGCCCGGCGTGTCCCTGTCCACGAGGAACGCCGAGATGCCTCCGTGCGCGCCTTTTTCGACGTCCGTCACCGCCATGACGATCGTGAAGTCGGCCTCGTCCGCTCGGCTGATCCAGATCTTGCGGCCGTTCAGCACCCACTCTTCGCCCTCACGAATCGCGCGCGTGCGCATTGCCGAAGGGTCGGAACCCGCGCCGGGTTCCGAGATGCCGATGGCGGAAACGAGTCCCTTCGATACGTAGGGTTCGAGATAGGCCGCGCGCTGCTGTTCGTTGACCGTGGCCATCAACATGCGAAGGTTGGGCGAGTCCGGCGGCAGGTAATACTTCGTCACCGTCCTTCCTAGTTCTTCATTGACGCCGACGAGCGCGACGTAGGGCAGGTCAGCGCCGCCGACGTCCTCGGGCGCATCCAGGCCCCAGAGCCCCAGCGCCTTGGAGGTTTCGTCCAGCTTCTCGTGTTCGGCTGCCGTAAGGCCTGAACCTTGGCCGGCGGCTTCGCGTTCCAGGACGGCCGTCTCGAGCGGCATCAGATGGTCGCGCACAAAACGCGCGACGAGGTCTTTCAGCATCCGGTGCTCTTCGGCCAGCGTGAAATCCATCGGCCCTCTCCGCAGCCCACGCCCGCGCGGGGCGACAGGCCCGGATTCAATCAGAGCCGTAACCGAGAATCAACACGCGCTCGCTCGGGAGTGCGATCTCAACGCGGGCGCTATGCCGCCGCGGAGACGTGTACTTCGACTTCGAGCGTCTGCGTGCCGCCGCCGAGAATGACGCCGCGCACCGGGCTGACCTCCGTGTAGTCCCGTGCCCACCCCAGTGTAATGTGGCCCGTCGTCGGAATGACATTGTTGGTCGGGTCGATGTCTACCCAGTCATGCCCCGGGACGTACGCCGAAATCCACGCGTGCGACGCTTGCGCGCCGACCATCGCCGCGCCCGTGTCGTCACGAACCGGCGCAATGTACCCGCTGACGTAACGCGCCGGCACGCCCATCGCCCGCAGACAGCCAATCTGGAGGTGCGCGAAATCCTGGCAGACGCCGCGCCGGTTCATCAACACTTCCTCGACGGGAGTCGCGACCGTCGTTGCGGCTGGATCGTATTCGAACTCACGGTGAATCCGGTCCGTGAGATCGAGCACGGCCTCGAGGACGGGCCGGCCGGGGCCAAATGAAGTCGCTGCGTATTTGCGCAGCGATTCCAGCATCGGAACGCAGTCGGACGCGAACGTATATTGATACGCGTCCAAAAGCGCGTCCGATGCGGCGCCCCGGACCGCGGCCCGCACGTCTTCCCAGGGCGGCGTCGCGGTCGCGAGCGGCACTCGTCGCGGCGAAAGCTGCACGTCACTCTGCGCGACAATCTCGAGAGTATCGTGCGGCGCCTGCACGCTGAAAAACGTGACGTCGTTGCCATAGAAATCCGCGGCGGGCTGGCTGAAGATCGCCGGCACGGGTGCAACCCGCATATCGAACCGGAGCCGCTGTTGACCGGCGAACGTCCGGGGAGACAGGCACACTCGGTTGTACCCAACGGGCACAACGCCCTGATACACATAGCGGGTCACGTGGGAGATTCGATACTTCATGTTGATGGAGGCTCGACGACCGTCTCAGTCGGGTGGGGCCGAGCGGCGTGAATGAAGTAACGATGCGACAGCGCATCGGAGACATCCATAAACATCCGGATCGTTTGATCGAGCAGGCCGTGCAGCAACGGCAGCTCTCCAAATTCGTTCCGCTCCGAAAGCTGGTACACGTCTGCTACCAGGATCTTCGTGTTCAATTGCGCTACGAGCCGTTCCTCGTCCCGCAGCGGGCCGTGCGACGCCGGATTGGGCAATTGTGCGAGCAATTGCGCGGTGTCCACCACCTGGTACGCGACGGAGCGCGGGTTGGTTACGTCCGAAATGAGCAGGTCGAGCACGAGCGGCAACTCAAAGGTCGGGCCATACCGCGCCCGATACGTCATCGGGCTGTCGCAGATCGCGAGCAGGCTGCGGAGTTGAGCGGGGTCGCCCGTGTCCGGCTCGCGCGTGGACTCGCGCAGGAGCCGCAGCGTGAAGTAGCCGCGTTCGATCCGGCGGCCCAACTGGATGAACACGCGGCCGGGTTCGCGCGTCATGTTCTCGTGGACCAGCCCGCTGAAGGCCGCGAGCCCCGTCACCAGTTGATCGAGCGCGTGCAGCGTGCCGCCGATCTCCGGCGGATATGCGCGGCGTTGCAGACGCAGAAACTCGTGAGTAAAGGCGTTTAACACGCGCCAGTCGTCGTCGGAGAACAATTCCCGGACGATCCACGCCGCCCGCCGCAGGGAGATCACCGTCCCCGCAATCGTCTGGTTCGACTCGGCGTTGTAGACCGCGTCCATGATCGCGTTCCGGACGGTTTCGAGTACGTCGGAGTCCACGAGACCGCTCGTGCCCAGCGATTGGCGGAACTCGAACGGAAACAGGTACGGCACGCCATTCGTCAGGCCGCGCAACAGCCGCACGTCCGCGAGTTCCTCCTCGTCCACGCAACGAATCAGCATGTGGCGCAGCGCACGCACGTTGCACTCGGTGCGCTCGCAGTATCGACCGAGCCAGAGAAGGTTTTCGGCGAGCCGGCTCGACACGTTCTCGGGCGAGCGTGCGATCGCCTTGGCGCTCCCGGACGACTGCAACAGGCTCACGTATTCGACCGGGCGATCGGAGAGCACCCAAACGTCTTTCGCGCCTTTGCCCGCCTGCACGACCGGGCTCGGATAGGCCTCCGGTTCAATGAAGCGGCCGAGCCCCCCCGGCAGGACGTGAAGGTGCTCCGGGTTCGACCCGCCGATTGCATACGCGCGGATCGTCAATCCTTTGGGAACCAGCCCCTTGGCGGTCCGCACGGGCACGACCGACGGAACCGGCGCATCGATGGCGACGTATTCGTACGGCTGTTGCCGCCAGCGCTGGTACAACGATTGGCGGATCGAGCGTTCCAGCTGACGCGGCTCCACCGGGGCGTCCCGAGTCCCTCCAAACGCGTGAGCGATCCGCAGCGAATCGAATCGGCTCTCGATGTATTCACGCTGTTCCGCGTCGCCGCCCCACCATGTCTTCACAGGCGGCAACACGAGATCTTCCCCCAGGAGGTGGCGGCACAGCCGCGGAAGTACGGCGCCCAACGCCGCGCATTCCAGCGCCCCGGAACCGATCGCGTTGCACGCGGCGACGTTGCGGGCGCGCAGTGTTTGCAGCAGGCCGACGACGCCCTCGGGCGTGCTCTTGAAGAGTTCCAGCGGGTCGCAGCTTTCGTCGTCGATACACCGCATGATCACATCGACCTGGCGCAGGCCCGCGATCGTCCGGAGGTAGAGGTGGTTGTCCCGCGCGGCGAGATCTTCGCCCTCGACGACGTCGAATCCGAGGTAGCGCGCGAGGAGAACGTGTTCAAAGTAGGCTCCGTCGAGCGCGCCGGGCGTCAGGAGCGCGATCGTGGGAATCTCGCGCGATGCGGGCGACATGCCGCGCAGCATGCCCCTCAGCTTGTCGAAAAACCCGGCCAGGCGCCGCACGTGAACTTCGGACATGATCGTCGGCAGCGTGCGCCCGATCACGATCCGGTTTTCAAGCGCGTGACCCACGCCCGCCGGGGCCTGCGTGCGGTCGCTGAACACGCGCCATCGGCCGTCCGCGCCGCGGACAAGATCCGCCGCATACCGCGCGACGTGCCCGTGTTGAGGCACCGGCATTCCGTCACACGCGCGCAGAAAACGCGGATTCGCGAAGACGAATTCCGGCGGCAGCACGCGATCGTGCAGGAGCCGCCGCGGCCCATAGAGATCGGCAAGGATCGCATTGAGCAGGCGTGCGCGTTGCATCATGCCGGCCTCGACGGACGACCAATCCTCCGCCGAAATCACCACGGGCAGGATATCGAGCGCCCAGGGACGGTCCGCACCCTTGGTCGCGCCCGGGATGTTGTAGGTCACGCCGTACTCGCGAACGATGCTCTCCGTCTGGCGGCGCATGCGCGCAAGACCGTCGGCATCGTACGCATTCAGCGCGTCAATGACGCGGCGCCAGTGCGGCCGTACATCGCCCGATTCGCCGATCACTTCATCGTATCGGTCCGGAATCGGGACGTAGTCGCGCAGCAATCCATCCGGCACGCCGCGAAGCGGCGACACGCCGTGCTCCGCGCGCGCAAGTGAGAGCGCTTCATCCACCTGGATCGTTTCTCCGTTGCCGAGGGTCCAGCTGGTCCGCCAAGGGACTGCCGAACACTTCACGCCGCCCGCGATCGACGACGTAGCAATCGACGCGCCGAACGGTCCTACCCCGCGCGTCGGATTATTCGAGGCGAGATTTCGCCCCGGCACCGAAGTTGCTCAAAACGATTCAAGACCGCGCGTGCTGCAAGGGCGAAAACGCCGTCGCAGCGCCTCTACGAGGCGATGAACGAACGGTGACGCGCGGGTAGAAAGACGTGGGTGCTGCGTACATTTCGGTAGGAATGTCCGCAGTTCCCTACGCCAAGGTAGGCGGACGAGTGGAGGTGCGGCGTCATGTTGTTCGATACGTACGAGACCGAGGGCTTCTTCGACGAGATGCTGGTCGAGCCCGGCGTGGCGCGCGCCGGCATGAAATGGATCGTGGACGAGTTCGCGGCGATCGAAAACGCGGACCTGCTCCGCTGGCAGCGAAATGCGGAACGGGCGCTGCAGGATCTCGGCATCACGTTCACGCTCAAGACCGATGACGGCAACACCGAGCGGATCTTTCCGTTCGATCTGATCCCACGCATAATTTCCAGTTCCGAGTGGGAGTGGATCGAAAGGGGGCTGCGCCAGCGAATCGTTGCGCTGAACACGTTCATCAACGATTTGTATCACGACCAACTAATCATCAAGGACGGCGTCGTCCCGCGGGAAATCATCGCGCAGTCACCCGGGTTCCGCCGCGAATGCGTCGGCCTGCATCCGCCCAAGGGGATCTGGTGCCACGTGACGGGTATCGATCTTGTGCGCAACAGCGACGGGCAAATCTACGTGCTCGAGGACAACATGCGGTGCCCGTCCGGTGTGTCCTATGTGCTCGAGAATCGCGAAATCATGAAACGCACGCTGCCGAATTTCTTCCGGAACATCCGCGTGCGCGCGGTCGAGGAGTATCCGAGCCGGCTGTTGCGAATGCTGCAATATCTCGCGCCCGAGAGTCGCGACCGCCCCGAGATCGCGGTGCTGACCCCCGGCTGCTACAACAGCGCGTACTTCGAGCATTCGTTCCTCGCCATGCAAATGGGCGTCGAACTCGTCGAGGGCTGCGACCTCGTCGTGGACGAGGGTTACGTCAAAATGCGCACGACCCGCGGGCTCGAACGGGTCGATGTCATTTACCGCCGCATCGACGACGACTTCCTCGATCCGCTGACGTTCCGGCCCGATTCGATGCTCGGCGTGCCGGGGCTGATGGACGTGTACAAGGCGGGCCGCGTCGCGCTGGCGAATGCGCCCGGTACGGGCGTTGCCGACGACAAAGTCGTCTACGCGTACGTGCCGAAGATCATCAAGTATTACCTCGGGGAAGACGCGATCATACCCAACGTCCCGACCTATCTCTGCGGCGATCCCGCGCAACGAAAGTTCGTCATGGAGCATCTGAAGGACCTCGTCGTCAAGCCGGCGAACGAGTCCGGCGGCACCGGCATCATGGTCGGCCCGCATTCGTCGGCCAACCAGCGGGAGGAATGCCGGCTGCGGATCGAACACAACCCGCGCAACTTCGTCGCCCAGCCCACGCTTTCGCTCTCCCGCGTGCCGACGATCTGCGGCGACGGGTTCGAGGGACGCCACGTCGATCTGCGGCCCTACGCGCTGTACGACGACGACGTGTTCGTCCTTCCCGGAGCGTTGACGCGCGTCGCGCTGAGAAAAGGCTCGCTGGTGGTGAATTCGTCGCAGGGCGGGGGCTCCAAAGATACCTGGGTGCTGGGAGTGTAGCGGGCCGTTATGCTGAGCCGAGTCGCCGAATCGATCTACTGGATGTGCCGCTACATCGAGCGCGCGGAGAACACCGCGCGCGTCGTGAACGTCAACTGGCACCTCATGCTCGATCATGCGGCGAGCGGTCCGCAGTGGCAGCCGCTCGTAAGCATCACGGCGGACGACGAGTTGTTCACCGAACGCTACGGCGAGGCGAACGAATCCAGCGTGATGCAGTTTCTCGCCTTCGATCCCGAATATCCCAACTCGATCCACGCGTGCCTGCGGGCCGCGCGCGAAAACGCGCGGTCCATCCGCGAGATTATCCCCGCGGACTTGTGGGAACAGGTCAACACGTTCTACCAGCAAGTCCGCGATGCTTCGCAGAACCGCGCCGTCCAGCTCTCTCCGCACGGATTTTTCGAGGTCGTCATCAAGGAGAGCAACGAGTTCATCGGCCGCACGCTGACCACGATGACCCACGACGACGGCTGGCATTTTTGCCGCGCCGGGCGGATGCTCGAACGGGCGGACAAGACCTCGCGCGTGCTCGACGTCAAGTACTTCTACCTGCTGCCCTCCGTGGACGACATCGGCGGCCGGCTGGACAACATCCAGTGGTCCGCTTTGCTGCGATCCGTCAGCGCTCTGCAGGCGTATCGCCAGCGGTACGGCCAGATCGATCCGCGCAGCGTCGTGGAGTTCCTCCTCCTGGACAACCAGTTCCCGCGGTCGGTCCGCTATTGCGTCGAGATGGTCCAGGAGTCGGTCGATCGGCTGTCCGGCTCGCCGCGCGGTGTGTATGTGAACGACGCCGAACGCAGTTGCGATCAACTCCGCTCGTTGCTCGCCTGTGCCCGCGTGGACGACGTGATCGATATGGGATTGCACGAATTCGTTGACTCGTTACAGATCAAGATCAACAAGATCGGCGCGGACATTCACGAAGCGTTCTTCGCAAGCCGCGCGAACGAAGCGTCCCCGTCTCCGCCCGAGGCCGTCGCGGCCGACCCCGCAGCCCGCCAAAACGCGACCTCCGAAGCGTAGTCATCTGTGTTTCCCGCCGCCGCGCCAGACCTCTTGATGGATTCCGGGGCATGCGCGACGCGTCGAGCTGCGTCAATACCGCTCACGCATTAACGCAGGTGAAGCGCCGCATCCCGCCTATAGCGCTGTAGCGCGCCGAATCGCCGGCGCTGGCATTCTTGTGACGCCCTCGCGAGACTTCCATTACGTTCGGATTAACGGGGCCTACCACTTCAGCGCGCAGCGGTGTGGCGCATTGGCGCACGCGATAGCGAGGCTTGCTAAGGTAGAGTGAGCCTGCCTGCCAACGATCGCGGCGGGCCTGACGGTCGGGAATTCTGAAATGGTCGGGAAAACGCGTTCGCCACAGTGGATTTCGACGTGCAGCGCACCAGTTTAACCGCACTCGCGGCGATTTTGGCGTGGTCTGTCGGTTGGCCGGTGTCTGCGCAGTCCGAGCCGCGCGGCCTCGTCTACTCCGTCGAGATCGTCGGTCTGGAAGACTCAGCGCTTCAAAAGCAACTCAAGAAGCTCTCGGAAACCATCGAAAACCGAAAGGACCGGCCCGCCACCGTTGTGCATCTGCGCCGGCGCATGGAACGGGACGTCGAAGTATTCCTGAACGCGCTACATGCAGAGGGCTACTACTCCGCGACGATCGAGACAGACGTAGTCGAGCAGACGCCGGAGATTGTCGCGCGGTTCGAAATCGAACTGGGGCCGCAGTACACGTTAGACGCGCTCTCGATAGAACCCGCGGGTGATGCCCCGGACGGCGTGCTGCCGGGATTGGCGGAGATCGGGCTCGAGCACGGCGCGCCTGCCCGTGCCCAGCTAGTCCTCGATGCGCAGCGCCGCTTGACCGCGCACGTGCGCACCCGCGGCTACCCGTTCGGCGCGGTGACCGATCGTGAAACGATCGTCGATCGTACGCTGCACACCATGGATGTCCGCTTCACGGTCGATCTCGGTGACAAGGCGATCTTCGGCGAACTTCAGGTGACCGGTTTGAATAAAGTGGACGCCTCCGTCGTCGAGATCGAGGTGCCCTGGGGCGACGGGGATCTATACGATGCGCGCGTATTCGAGAAGTACCGCAAACGCCTCTACGACACGCAGTTGTTCTCCGTCGTTCGGCTCGAACCGGGAGAGGCCGTGACGCCGGAGGGCGAAATTCCCATCGAACTCGAAGTCGTCGAACGGAAACACCGGACCATCTCACTCGGCCTCGAATACAACACCGACGAGGGCTTCGGCTCCGTCATTGAGTGGGAGCTGCGCAATCTGTGGGGGCTTGGCCACCGATTCAATTGGGAGACCCGGCTGGGAGAGACACGCCAGGAGTCAACACTCACGCTCACCCTCGAGCGTTTCTTGCAGCGGCAGGGGCAACGCCTCAATCTGGCGCTCGAGGGCGGCAGGTATACGCCGGACGCGTTCACAACGCAGCGGGTCTCGCTCAGTGCGATTTTCGAACGCGACTTCACGGAGCGCCTGACCGGTGCCGGGGGCGTGGCACTTCGGTACTCGGAAGTCGAACAACTTGACGTGACGGATACGTTCCAGTTTGTTTCGTTTCCTTTGCGGTTGACCTGGGATCGGTCTAACAGCAAGCTTGATCCCACGCGCGGGTTCCGGCTCGCCGCTGAAACAGAGCCATTCATTGACGTTATCGGAGAACCGTCGCGTTTCCTCAAGACGCAGTTGACCGGTTCGTACTATCAGCCATTCGACGACAAACAGCGCTGGGTGCTCGCCGGACGGGCGACGATTGGGAGCATCGTCGGTGACTCCATGGATCGGGTCCCGGCCGATGAGCGGTTCTACGCCGGCGGCGGCGGATCGATTCGCGGGTATCCGTTCCAATCCGTCGGCCCGCTGGAAGATGGAGAACCGACGGGCGGCCTCTCGCTGTTCGAAGCCTCGGTCGAGATGCGCGCGCGGTTTACGGAGTCGTTCGGCATCGTCGGGTTTCTCGACGCGGGTTCCGCGTTCGAGTCGAGTCTGCCCGATTTCTCCGAAGAAATCGTGCTCGGCACGGGCGCCGGCATCCGGTACTTCAGCCCGATCGGACCGTTCCGGTTTGATGTCGGATTTCCGCTTATCGAGCGAGACAACGTGGACGACAGCTTCCAGATTTACGTGAGCATTGGCCAGTCATTCTGACAACCGTCCCTGGAGACGGCGCGTTCGCCGCGTGGCATGGCTGGCTTCGGTGTGTCTCGCGCTGCCCCTGCTGGGATTCGGCCTGTTGCAGACTCCGCCCGGGCGACAGGCGTTTGGCGCGGCGCTCGAGCGATTTGTGCGCGCGCCGGGCGCGGATCGTGTTCGCGTGGTCGGCGTTGGCGGACTCGTTCCGTTCAATATGACGATCGAACGGCTCGGGTTGATTCAGGAGGATGCGGAATGGCTCACCGTGGACAACACGGCGTTGCGCTGGTCGCCCTGGCAGGCGCTCACGGGCCGGATTCACGTCTCGTCGCTGACGATCCGCCGCGCGGCGCTTCACAACTTGCCAAATACCGGCGCGGAGGAAGAACCGCGATGGGAACTTCCCCAGATCCCGCGATTCCCCTCGTGGCTGACCATTGACGACGCGCGGGTCGATGAGTTGTTCGCCTCGGATGAGGTGCTTCCCGAGGCGGGCCGGTTCTCGTTCGGCGGACATTTCCGGCCCCGGTCCGCGTCGCGCGAGATTTCTGTCAGGCTTGATCTTGAACGCCTCGACAGCCTGACCACGCATGCACGCGCCGATATCGTGCTGGACGG
>CAYPNI010000001.1:13407-56160 GCA_964411925.1 uncultured Nitrospirales bacterium | reverse complement strand
TTGGCGGCGAGGGATCGTTCGCATTACTCGCCTCGCTGTCACCGGAGGGCCGCGTCGAGATTCAGACCGGCCGCGTGCAGACGGCGTCAGCCTCTCTCGACGTCGCCGGATTCGCGCACTTCGAGCAGGATGACTTCGAGGGCTCCTTTGAATTCGCGCACGCGGATGCTCTCCAACTCTTCGGGCAGTCGTCCGACGGCGATCCTCATCCCGTCCTCGTTCACGGAGACGGCGCCGGCCAGTGGCGCCGCCAGCAGTGGAAGATTGCCGGTCGCGTCGGCGAGCAAGACGCGATCGACGCGCAGGCCGTCGTGGCGTTCGGCGACACGATTGCGCTCGATGCCGGCGGGGATCTCAATCTCCCGGCGTTCGTCCTGCCGCAGAACTTCGAGTCGCTCGCGGACGAACGCATTGCCGCCCGGTTCGAAGGCGCGATCGATCCGGAAACTTCGGTCGTCACCGCCGACAGGATAACTCTCGATACGGATTGGGCGGGCGTCGACGCATCCGCCCGCATCGCACTCGATGACGAGGAACTCACGGCATCCGTCCTCGTGAACATCAACGATGCCGCCCCGCTCGGCGAATGGTTCGACTTCGATGTCCACGGAACGGGCACTCTGACCGCGGACATCCGCGGTGACGCGTCAAGCACTCGGCTGAACGCGCGCGTGGCGCTCTCGGAGGTCGAGCGGGCGGACGTGCGCATCGAGACGGCCGTTATTACGGCCGATGGCGAGTTCGGGCCTTGGCAGCGCGACCTGCTCGACAGTCTTACCGCCAAGGTCGAGGGGAGCGTGGGTCCCGTTCGATTTGGAGACGACACCCAGGACGCCGTCCGACTGTCCGCGCGGGTCGCCCGCGACGACAACGGCGGATTTACCCTGACCGGCGGCACCGCCGGCGACGACAATCTCGCCGCGGAATTCGATGGGCATGCGTCAGCCGGGTTTGAACGGATGGAAATACACGCGTCGGCCTCAGCCGCGTCGATCGCGCCGTACTCCGCGTTCGCAGGCGAGCCCTACGATGGATCGCTGAGGCTCCAACTCGACGCGGCCTACGCGCAGGAGACCGGCTGGAACGGCAGCACGACGGCGACCCTGCGCGATCCCACGGGCTTTCCCGACGCCGCGGTGGCCGCAGTGGGCTCGCACCTGAACCTCGCCTCCGATTTCTCCTATGCCGACGGTGCGTTGGCGCTCGACGAACTTACCGCAGAATCACAATTCGCACGTGTCCGGGGCGGTGCCTCGTACGCCGTGGATTCGCAAGAGTTCGTGGTGGACGTCGAGGGAAACACGGACGATCTCGGCTGTTTCAGCGACGTGCTTGGCCAATCGGTGCAAGGGTCCGCGCGGCTTGGGTTCCGTGCGAGGGGAACGCTTGACGCGTTCCACGGGACGCTGCAAGCGCGTGCCGACGATGCGGGCGTTGGCGAATTTGTCGTCGCAATCCTGGACGGCCGGGTCGAAGCGCAGGGGGCGATCGACGACCTGCGCGCCGACGCGGTTGTGAACGCATCAACGAACGACGAGCGCTTGGTGGTTCAGTCGACACTTCGGTATGAGAATTCAGAGCTCACCGTCGATCGACTTGACGCGGCGAACGGCGACAACGTGCTGCGCGCGTCGGGTGTCTGGAACGCGGACGGCGGCGTCAGAGCGCTTGACGTTGACGCGTCGGTTCCACAACTCGAGCGCGTGGGGCGCGTCGTGTCCGTCGAACTGAGGGGCGAAGCGAATGTATCGCTGGCGCTCGACCCCAATGGCGAAGGGGCCCTGCGTGTGAACGCAAACGCGCACAACCTCGTCACGCCCTACGCATCGCTCGCAACGCTCGACGCGACTGGAGAAATCGCCCGTCCATTCGACTCTCCCCGCGGCCGTTTAGAAGTAACCGCTCGGGATCTCGAACGCGGCGACCTGCGGCTCACCCGCTTGGACGGGCAAGCCGGCTTCGAACAGGACGTTCAGTTCGAGGCCATCCTCGCGGGCGACATCCAGAAGTCGATCCCCTTCGATGGCGCCCTTCGCGGCGACTGGAACTCCGCCGAGCGAGTCCTCCGCGTCGCAGAACTTACCGGCCGGCTCGAGGAGTTTCCCATCGCGCTCGCGCGCCCGACGCAAGTCGTATTCATGGAGGATGGCGTCCGTATTCACGACACGAGCCTGACCTTTGGCGAGGGGGGGATCGACGTCCGCGGCGACTGGGCGCCATCGCGCGCGGACGTTTCCGCGGAATGGGACGCGCTGCCGCTGACCGCGCTGCGCGTGTTCGAAATCCCGATCGCGACCGGCACGCTGTCCGGAAATCTGGCGCTGGCAGGCGAGTCCGGCGCGCTCGGGGGCACGCTGGTCGTCGCCGTCCGGGACTTGCGCTCGCAAGCAATGAACGAGTCCGCCGCTCCGGCGGCACAAATGGACGTGACCGCGACGCTGCGCCCCGACCGGGTGGAGACGCTGACTCGGGCTTCGATGATTGACGGCGGCCATGCGGAAATGTCGTTCGCGTTTGCACTGTCGCCCGGCGACACGCTGGTGCCGCGCATGGACGAACACGCCGCCTGGAACGGCGCAATGCGGGCGGACCTGGACCTCGCAGCAGTTCCGCGCGTGTGGATCACCGAGATCCACGATCTGACCGGCCGATTTACGGCGGACGTCAGCCTCGCCGGAACGCCTAACCATCCCGCGGTAACGGGGGGCGCCCGGTTGGTGGATGCGCGATACGAGAACAAAGAAACCGGCACAATTCTCGAAGGGGTCAACGCTGACATCGCCGGAAACAACGAGCGCCTGACGTTGACGCGGCTCGCGGCCACGGACGGCGCAGGGGGCACGCTCACCGCGGAGGGCGAAGCGTCTCTCGCCGCGTCCGAGGATTTTCCGTTCTCGGCGCGCATATACCTGGCGGGTGTGCGGCCCGTGCAGCGCGATGACCTGACCGGCCGGGTCGACGGCATGCTTCGCGCGGAGGGATCGTTGGCCGAGGCCGCTATCGCGGGCAAACTCACATTGACAGAAGCCAACGCGATCGTCCGCCCTTCGCGAACGGAGAGTATCCCCAAGCTCGATATTGTCTACGCGAACGAGCCTGCGCCCGAGGAACCGCCCGCCGAGGCGCGCAAGCCGCTGGGCCTGCCGGACGTCGCGCTCGACATCTCGATTGACATCCCCGGACGCGCGTTCATTCTTGCCCAGGACGTGAACACTGAATGGCAAGGCAATCTCCACGTCGGCGGGACACTCGAATTGCCCATCGTCCAGGGGACCGTCCATCCCGTGCGCGGCCACATCGGTTTCCTGGGCCGGCGCTTCACGCTTACGCGGGAAAGCACGATCGATTTCGACACGAAGGAATCCACCTTCGCGTATCTGGATTTGACCGCGACGACACGCCGCGACGACCTGGATGCGACGCTGACCATTCGCGGCACACTCGAACAATTGGACGTTGATCTCACGTCCAGTCCGCCGTTGTCGCAGGACGAAGTGCTGTCGCGCGTGCTCTTTGGCAAGAATGTCACCGAGATCAGCCCGTTGCAGGCATTCCAGATGGCACGCGCGGCCGCGATGCTTTCAGGCACCCTCGAAGGCATTCCGTTCTTCTCGGGGCCGTCCCGGCTTCCCATCATCGATACGCTGGACATCGAGTCCGGCGAAGAGGGCGCGGTGCTCAGCGTCGGGAAGTATCTTGCCGACAACATTTTCGTCGAGTTTGAGACGGGTTCGGGAGTGGACGCGGGCCGCGTGCGCGTGGAACTTGAAGTCACGCCGCGCATCTCATTGGAAACGTCCGTCGGGGCGAATTCGCAGGCTGGCCTCGGCGCACGCTGGAAATACGACTACTGAGTGCGCGGGATGCGCGGCAAAGCCGCCGCTCTTTCCGCGTGCCTCAGGCTAGGATTTCCCGGACCACGCGCGCAGGTTCGACGCCCGTCAGTCGCGCGTCGAGGCCCTGGAACCGGTGCGTGAACCGCGCGTGGTCAAACCCGAGTTGGTTCAGCACCGTCGCGTGCAGATCCCGCACATGCACGCGCCCGTCAACGACGTTGAAGCCGAGATCGTCGGTCTCGCCCCAAACCGTCCCCGGTTTGAACCCGCCTCCGGCGAGCCACATCGTGAACGCGTTCGGGTGATGGTCGCGGCCGTCGTTCGTGTCGCCCTGCACCATCGGCGTCCGCCCAAATTCGCCGCCCCAGATCACAATCGTGTCTTCCAGCAGCCCCCGCGCCTTGAGGTCCTGGATGAGCGCCGTGCACGCCTGGTCCGTGTCGCGGCAGTTTTTCTTCAGGCCGTTGCGCAGGTCGCCGTGCTGGTCCCAAGCCTCGTGGAACAACTGCACGAACCGCACGCCGCGCTCGACGAGCCGACGCGCGAGCAGGCAGTTGTTCGCGAACGACCGGCCGCCCGGCTCCGCGCCGTACATCTCGAGGATGTGCTGCGGTTCCTGCGAAATGTCCATCAGGTCCGGCGCGCTCATCTGCATGCGGAACGCAAGCTCGAATGAATTGATACGCGTCGCTATCTCCGGATCGCCCAGCGCCATCAATTGGCGCCGGTTCAGCTCACCGACCGCGTCCAGCGTGTCGCGCTGCGCCTCGCGGTCAATGCCCGGCGGATCGGACAGATACAGCACGGGATCGCCGCTGCTGCGGAACAACACGCCTTCGTACTCCGTCGGCAGGAACCCGCTGCCCCAGTTGGCCGAACCGCCGCTCGGTCCCTTCGATCCTGAACTGAACACCACGAACGCAGGCAGGTCCTGGTTCTCCGTGCCCAAGCCATAGGTCACCCACGCGCCCATGCTCGGCCGCCCGAACTGCTGCGAGCCCGTGTTCATCAGGATCTGCGCCGGTGCGTGGTTGAAGGCGTCCGTCGTCATGCCTTTGACGATCGCGACGTCGTCGACGATCTCGGTGAAGCGGGGGAGCAGCTCGGATACCCACGCGCCGGCCTGTCCGTGTTGCGCGAAGGTGTACACGGGCCCCAGCAACTTCGAGTTCGGATCGATGAACGCGGCCCGGTAGTTCTTCAGCAACTCCTGCGGCGGCAAGGCGCCGTTGAACTTCGCCAGTTCGGGTTTGTAGTCGAACATCTCGAGATGGCTCGGCGCGCCTGCCATGAACAGGTAGATGACTCGTTTTGCGCGCGGCGCAAAGTGCGGCGTGCGCGGCGCCAGCGTGCCCTCGGGTGCGCCCGTGGCCGCGTGAACGAGTTGGCTCAGCGCGGCCGCGCCGAGACCGACGCCGCACTGTTGCAGGACCCAGCGCCGCGCGATCAGCGATTCAGGATGTGCGCACATGGCTTCCCTCGCATCATTGACGCGTAATCGTCTCGTCCAGATTGAGCATGACCCGCGTGGTCAGTGCCCACGCCGCCAGGTCTGCGCTGCCTTCGCCGCCCAGGATCGCCGCAGGATCAAGCTCGCCTGCCGCAATCCGCGTTCGTTGTTTATCCAGGAATCGTGCAAGCGTCTCGGTTTCTTCGGAGTCCGGCATGCGCGCGGTACACCGGCGAAACGCATACGCGATCCGCTCCGCGTCCGATCCGCCGACGTGCGCAAGCGTCTGCTTGGCCAGCGACGCCGCGCACTCCACGAACAGCGGTTCATTTAGCAGCGTCAGGGCTTGCAGCGGCGTGTTCGACCGTTCCCGGCGCGTGCACGGCGCGTCGCCCGGCGGCGTATCAAACACCTGCAGTGCCGGATACGGCACACTACGGAACCGGAACGTGTACAGCGCCCGGCGATACTGGTCCCCGTCGTCCTCGGTGTTCCAGGTCTTCGGGCCGTAGCTCGCCGGCGGCTCGAAGAGGAATTCCGGTGCGGGGGGATACACGCTGGGTCCGCCGATCGCCGGGTTAAGCAGTCCGCTCGCCGCAAGCGCAATGTCACGCACGATCTCGCCCTCGACGCGATACCGCGCGCCGCGCGCCAGCAGGCGATTCGCCGGGTCGCGCTCGAGCGATTCGGGCGTCGCGCGCGAACTCTGGCGATACGTCGCCGATTCCACGATCAGCCGGTGAATGTGCTTGATGTCCCAGCCGGAATCCATGAACTCCACGGCAAGCCAATCGAGTAACTCCGGGTGGCTGGGCAGTTCCCCCTGCACACCGAAGTCGGACGCCGTCGTGACCAGGCCCTCGCCGAAATACCCCTGCCAGATTCGGTTCACGTAGGCGCGCGCGGTCGTCGGCGCGTCGCGGCTGACGAGCCACTCGGCCAGCCCCAGGCGGTTCGGCGGCGCGCCGGCGTCGGGCGCGTTCAGAAACTCCGGCGCGCCCGGTGCCACGGCCTCGGCCGGCTGCAGGAAATCGCCGCGTTCGAGCCGGTGCGTCTCACGCGGGGCGGGCAGTTCCCGGTAGACCAGTTGCGTCGCACCCCATGGATGAGATCGCCACGCCTCCTCGGCGCGTTCATTCTCCCCGGCGAGTTCCGGCGTCACGCTGCGCCAATAGCGGAACAGACGCGTCGTTTCGTCCGCGGTGCGCGCGTCGCCCGGCTTCGCGGCGATTGTCGTGACGTCCATCGGCACCGCCTCGGCCGGCAACTCGCTCGCGCCCGTCACCGAAATGCGGAATCGCCCGACGTTGTTCGTCTGGTTGTCGTCGCTGTTGTAGCCGCCGTGGTTCTGCCCGAGACGGAACCCGATCCGCGTGCCCGCTTCCAGCGTGACAGGCTCTTTCAACAGGAATATCGCGTAACGCGGCTGGTTCGTCCGGCCGGGCCCGGCATCGATCGACCACGCCGTGTCGTCGTTGCCGTCAATCGCCATCGCGACCGGACCGGTATGCCGGACCTTTTTCGCGTCCTTGTCCGGAAACTCCGGCCCAAGTTCGCGTTCAGGCGGGTTCACGTCGGCGATCGCGGACGCGATCTCGACGCGCTGCCAGTCGTCGAATTTCTCGAACGTGCCGTCGGCCGGCGCGATCCGCATCTCGAATTCGGACAACGCGCTCGCCCCGTAGATCGATCGTCCAGGTCCGCCGCGCGGCAGGTTCGGGTGATTGAGCAGCTCCAGGCGCACTGCCGTGATCACGCTCGCCGGACTCAGCCCCGCCATTTTCGGCTTGAAACGTGTAGGCGCGTACCCTTGCGCTATGTACGAGGCGTCGCCCAGCGACACGAACTTCTGCCCGCCGGAACTCGTGTCGTCGAACTCCAGTTCAACGGCCTTCCACTCGGGCCATGGCCGCGCGCGCAATTCCTCCGTCCACTCGTCGAGCTTCGACTTCCAATCCGCGTGCGCCGCCTTCGTCTCGGCGTCAATCTGGTCGAGCGATTTCAGTACCGCGTCCCGTTCCTCCGCCTCGCCGGGCGTGTACACCGTTACCTGCGCCTCGTACGCCGAGTTGAGGTACGCGAGCATGCGGTAATAGTCCGTGTGTGTCAGCGGATCGTACTTGTGCGTGTGGCATTGCGCGCACTGCACCGTCAGGCCCAGCACCGCGCGGCCGATCACGTCCATCCGATTGAACACGGCCTCCATCCTGAATTGCTCAGGGTCGATGCCGCCTTCCTCGTTGATCATGCTGTTGCGCAGGAATCCCGTCGCGACGATGTGGTCCTGCGTCGCGCCCGGCATGAGGTCGCCGGCGATCTGCTGCTTGACGAACTCGTCATACGGCATGTTCGCGTTCAGCGCATGGATGACCCAGTCCCGCCACGCCCACACCTGCCGCGGTTTGTCCTTCTCGAAGCCGTCCGAGTCGGCGTACTGCGCCGCATCGAGCCAGCGCCGCGCCCACCGCTCGCCGAAATGCGGCGACGCGAGCAGTTGCGTCACGGCTTGCGCGTAGCCCGTCTCCGAATCCCCCGCGAGATAGGCGTCAATCTCCTCGATTGACGGCGGTAACCCGACGATATCGACGAATGCGCGCCGTAACAGCGTGACCGCGTCCGCCTCCGGCGCGGGAGCAAGGCCCTCCTGGTCCAGCCGGGCCAGAACAAACGCGTCAATGGGGTTCCGCACCCACGCAGGGTCCGACACAGCGGGGAGCGGCGCGCGTTTCGGCGGCATGAACGACCAGTGCGTCTCGTACACCGCCCCCTCGTCAATCCACCGCGTCAGGATGTCCTTCTGTTCCGCGGTCAACGTCTTGCCCGAGTCGGGCGGCGGCATGACCTCCTCCGGGTCCGTCGAGTGAATCCGCAGGACGACTTCGCTCTCCTCGGCATTGCCGGGATCGATCGCAAAGTAGCCGCCGCGATTAGCGATCGCGTCCTCACGCTGGTCGAGACGGAATTTGCCCTTGCGCGCGCCATCGTCCGGGCCGTGACACTTGAAGCAGATGCTCGAGAAAATGGGGCGGACATCGCGGTTGAACGAAACGGGATCCGCGGCATGGGCGGCCGTTCCCAACACGCACAGCCCCGAGGCCATGAGCGCCAGGCCCCACGCACCCATGCTTCTGCCGTCGTCGATCTTCACTGAATACCGAACTCCGCTGGCGCGCGCTTCCCACAAGATCGCAGCGCCACGCCTAGAGGCTACCGCAGGCATGGGAATGGCGCAAAAAAGCCGGGCCCTCGCCTGCGGGACTTTAATAGTTACGAGCAACATTTGGACTCGTGGCCACCGGCCTGATGCCCATTTTCGTTCACGGTGAACGTTTTTTGGCGCGAACTCCGGCCGTTGAGGCCTGAAATGCCAAGATTTCGGCGCTTTTTGGGCGGATTCGGGGGCGCGCGACAAGGCACGCGAAATGCTCCGTCTGAGGGGTCGCATGGGGCGGCCGTGCCTCTGGGGAAACGGAACCATGGACGCGTTGGAACGGCCCAAGCGCCTGCTCGTCGTTGACGACGAGGAGCCGCAGCGCGTGATGCTCGAGCGCATCCTGCGGGCTGCGGGGTACGACACGATCGCCGCGCACAACGGCGAACACGGCCTCGCGAGGCTCGAAGAAGGCGTGGATCTCGTGCTGACCGACGTGACCATGCCCGTGGCCGACGGGTTCGAACTCGTCCGCCGCATTCGCGAACACGCCACGCTCCGGGATACGCCCATCATCATGGTCACGGCCATGTCCGGCAAGTCCGACCGCCTGCGGGCCGTGCAGCTCGGCGCGAACGATTTCATCGGAAAACCGTACGAACGCACGGAGGTGGAAGTCCGCGTTCGCGCGCAGCTCATGTTCAAGGAAATGAAGGACGCCCTCAAGAGACAAAACGAAGAACTCGAGGGCATCGTCCGCCGCCGGACCGAAGACCTCTGTTCGGCGTTCCAGCGGGCGTGCACGGCCGAACGCGAGACGCACGAGGCGCACGTGGACACCATCAGCCGGCTCGCCGCCGCCGCGGAATACAAGGACGAAGACACCGGAACACACATCGTCCGCATCGGCCAATACTGCTCGGTCCTCGCGTCCGCGCTCGGCTTGCCGCACTCTGAAGTCGAGCTCGTCGAGCGCGCGAGCATTCTGCACGACGTCGGCAAAATCGGCATTCCGGATGCCGTGTTACTCAAGCCGGGCAAACTCACGCCCGAGGAGTTCGCGGTCATCAAACAGCACTCGCTGATCGGCGCGAAGATTCTTGACGGTTCACCCTCGGAACTCATCGAGGCGGGGCGCGTCATCGCGCTCACGCACCACGAGAAGTGGAGCGGCGCGGGCTACCCGCGCGGACTGGGAGGGGACGAAATCCCGATCTGGGGCCGGATTTGTGCCGTGGCCGATGTTTTCGACGCGCTCACGTCTCAACGGCCCTACAAGAAGGCGATGCCGAACGACGAGGCTGTTGCGATCATCCGCCGCGACACGGGCACGCACTTCGACCCGCGCATTGTGGAGGCGTTTTTCGACCATTGGGATTCCGTCCTGCAGATTCAGGATCGGGCGTCACAGGCCCATGCCGTTCGGCGCGAAGCGCAGGAACAGCTCAGCTTCGAGCGGGCTCTGGCTCAGGCCGGCGCACCCGAATCGAACGGCCGGGCACGAGGCGCGTAAGCAGGTCCAGCATCGTCGGTGTGATCGTGGCCCCGTTGCGCGCAAGGAACTGCCCACGCTCGTCGTAAAGTCCCTCGGCCAGCGTCATGCCCGCCGTCAGCGAAGAAACCTCGATCAGTTCGCACGCCTCGTCGGCGGAATCGTCGCGGGTCTCAGACAAGTGCTTGAGCATGAGCGGTACAAGGTCGGGATCGTACGCCTTGCCGCGTTGATCCGCGAGGTGTTCCCGGACCGCGTCGCGCGCGTCCGCGCCGGTAAATGCCTGCACCCATGCGTCCACGCCGTCCGCGATGCGCACGATCCGCGCGCCCAGAAAGACGTCTCTGCCGCGCTTGCGGTTCGGAAATCCCGTGCCGTCCCAGTTCTCGGCGTGCGACTCGATCAGCGCGACGACCGGTTCGAGGCCCGGAATTTCGCTGATTAGCGCGGCGCCGATCTCGGGATAGCGTTTGAACGTCTCGTAATGCGCGGGCGCGAGCTCGCCCGGTGACGATCGCCGAATGGCATCGGGCATGCCGAATTGGCCGATCTCGTGAAGCAACGCCGCAACGCGGACGTGTTTGAGTTCCATCCGCGTGAGGCCCGCCGCCTCGCCGATCGAGCACGCGAGGTGTTCGACGCGGCAGGCGTGGCTCTCGTTCTTGCTCTCACCCAGCGACATGAGGCTCTCAAACACGCCGATGGAGCGCACGAGATCCTCCTCGAGCGATTCCTTTTGTCGCGTCAACTGCTGAATCGTGTCACGGAAGCTGTTCGATACCTCCTCCAACTGCATCTTGAGCGATTGCGTCGTGTTGTCCAGTTGCGCGCCGAACGAGAGCGGGTTAGCTCCAGTCTGGCCTCCTCCCGCGGTCTGCCGATGCTCGAGGTATGTCTGTAGTTTCGCCGCCAGCAGGTCATAGTTGCACGGCTTGAGCATGATGTCCGCTACCCCGCGGACAAGCAGGTCCTGGACGAGTTTCGGTTCGCACAAGCCGGTCAGCACCACCACGACCGGGTGAACGCGTTCCTGCAAAATGTCGGCAATCAATTGATGCCCGTGTTTTCTTGGCATGCGCAGGTCGACGACCACCGCGTCGAACGGCCGCCGCCGCATCATGTTTTCCGCCGCGATGCCGTCCGGGGCCGTCTCGCAGCGGAACCCACGCTGTTCGAGCGATCGCCGGGTCAGATCGCGGATGATGTCTTCATCCTCGATGACGAGCACGTTGTATGACTTGGCGCCTGGGGTTTTCATGAGGGAATCCCGTGACGTTGCTCAGGGGCCCGCTACCTTGCGTCCGGCGTTCTCGAGCGTCTTACGGACGATCCGGCCCACGTCGTCCGTGTTGTAGGGTTTGAACAACAGCCCGTCGATGTTCGAGCCGTCCGGTTTGTCGATGCCGCGCAGGTTGCCGCCCGTCAGGATAACGAGTATCTCGCTGTTGATGTCCCCAATCGCGCGCGCCAGCTCCATCCCGGTGATCCCCGGCATCGTGTGGTCCGTCATGACGAGGTCGATCCCGTCTGGATTCGCGCGAAGCGCCGCGAGCGCGTTCTCTCCGTTCAACTCGACCGTGACCGTGTAGCCCATCGAGGTGAGAATGCGCGAGAGCAATTTGCCCAGGGCCGGCTCGTCGTCAACGACCATAATCCTGCCGCTTCCCCGGTGGGATCCTTCGTGAACCGGCTTGTCGGCCGCGCGCGATCCGGCATAACACGGAAGATACACGTCAAAGCACGTTCCCTGGCCCGGCGTGCTCTCCACGCAGATCAGGCCGCCGTGCTGCTTGATAATGCTGTACACCGTAGACAGGCCAAGACCCGTTCCCTCGCCGACCCCCTTGGTCGTGAAGAACGGCTCGAAGATGCGCTCCATCGTCTTCGCGTCCATGCCGTGGCCCGTGTCCTCGACCGAGAGACGGACGTACCGTCCCGCGGCCAGGCCCGACAGGCGCGCCGGACGGGCATCACCCAACTCCTCGGCGCCCAGCCGCACGGTCAGCGAGCCCGGCTTGTCGCGCATCGCGTGCGCTGCGTTCGTGCACAGATTCATCACGACCTGGCTCATCTGGGTCGCATCCGCCAGCACCATCGGCAGATCCGCCTCGGCTTCGACCGACAATGTGATCGTCGCCGGGAGGCTCGCACGCAGGAATCCCTTGGCTTCGTCCACCGTAAACGTGAGCTGTACGGGCGAACGTTCCTCGTCGTGTTCCCGGCTGACCGTCAGGATTTGTTGAACGAGCTTGCGTGCCCGATCCCCCGCCTGGAGCACCGTCCCCAGATCTTCCTGGATCGACGTCTCCTCCGGATATCGCTGGACGACGAACTCGGTGTAGCCGATCATCGCCGACAACACGTTGTTGAAATCGTGCGCGATCCCGCCCGCCAGCGTGCCGATCGCCTCCATCTTCTGAGACTGAATCAACTGCGCCTCGACCAGCACTTCGCGCGTGACGTCACGGCCAACCAGCACGAAGCTCGTCAATTGACCCGCGGCGTCCACCACGGGTGAGACCGCCAGGTCCGAAGTAAACGTCGTTCGGTCCTTCCGGCTCAGTTCCACGCGCCCGCGCCAGACGCCGCCGTCGGACGCCCCGCGCCAGAGGCTTGGCGCGCGGCCGACCGTGCTCGTGTTGATGAGCGCGTTAATTTCCTGTCCGGTGTAGTCGTCGGGGCCGTAGCCCGTCATACGTTCGAAGCCGGGGTTGGCGTATTTCACATGACCGTTGATATCGGTGATCACCACGCTCTCTTGCGCCTGTTCGATCGCCGTCGCGAGCAGCTCGCGCTCGCTCTCGGCCTCTTTCAACTTGGTGATGTCGATGGCCGCGCCGACGATGCCGACGACCTGCCCCCGGGCGTCCCGCTGCGCTTCCACCGAAACATTGTGATAGGAAAGCCGGCCGTTCTGGCGAATCTCTATCAATTCGGAGACGCTGCGTCCGCTGTTGAGCACGCGCCGCTTCACGGAGGTCAACTGCCGCGCGGCGGGCTGTTCGAAAATCTCCTCATCCGTCCTTCCGGCGACTTCGTCGATCGATTTTCCCGCGATCGAGTTGTACATCCAGGTGTAGCGCAGTTCGCGATCCTGGTTGAAGACGCAGATGGGGGAGTTGTTCAGCGCAAGGCGAAACCGCTCTTCGCTGATGCGCAGTGCGTGTTCCGTGTTCCGTACGCTTTCCTTGAGCCGCTTCTGATACAGCGCGCTGTCCACCGCCGTGCCCAGGCGCGTGAGCCGGTCTTTGAGCAGGTAGTCCGTCGCGCCCAGCCGCATCACGTCCACCGCGACGTCCTCGCCGATCGTGCCGGAGATGACGATAAACGGCATGTCCGGCAATCGCTCGCGCAACAGCTTGAGCGCGCGCGGCGCATCGAACTGCGGCATGCAGAAATCCGACAGGATGATGTCCCAGGGGCGCTGGAGCGCGGCCAGAAAGTCGCTTTCCGTCCAGACGCGGTGCCAATCGGGGTTGTACCCGGTGCGTTGCAGTTCGAGCAGGACGAGTTCCGCGTCGGAGGGCGTGTCCTCCAGCATTAGAACTCTCAACGGCATGCTCATGCGTGGTCTCCCGGCGCTTGCAGAATGCGGCTAATTTACAGGCGGTTCGTTGATGAGCATCCAATAGAGGCCGATGCTCTTGATGGCTTCGGAAAACTGGTCCCAGTCCACCGGCTTGACGATGTAGCTGTTCACGCCGAGGTTATACGTCGCCACGATATCGCGCTCCTCCCGCGACGAGGTCAGCACCACCACGGGAATCGTGCGCGTGCGCTCGTCCGCCTTGACGCGCCGAAGCACTTCGATGCCGTCGATCTTCGGCAGTTTCAGGTCGAGTAGTATGACTCGCGGCCCGTTGCGAATATTGCGCTTGCTGTGCGGACCCATGCAGAAAATGAAGTCCAGGGCTTCGGCGCCGTCTCGCGCAACCTCGATCGAATTCGCAATGCGGTTCTCCTGCAGCGCCAGCATGGTGAGTTCGAGATCGTTCGGGTTATCTTCAACCAGCAGGATCTCCACGGCCTTGTCAGTCATGGTCGGCCTTTCCCTCCACGGTGAATGAAAATGTCGTGCCCTTTTCGACCTCCGAGTCGGCCCAGATGCTTCCCCCATGCCGCTGGATGATCCGCTGCACGGTCGCGAGCCCAACACCCGTGCCCTCGTACTCCTCGGCGCGGTGCAAGCGATGGAACACGCCGAACAGCTTGTTCGAATAGCGCATGTCAAACCCTGCGCCGTTGTCTCGCACGAAATACACCGGTGAACCGTTCCCGTTCGATTTGCAGCCGACTTCGATCGTTGCCCGCGCCTTGTTGCGCGTGTATTTGATCGCGTTCGACAACAAGTTTTCCCATACCAGGCGCATCAACGCGGGGTCGCCCTCGTGCGGAGCGAGTTCGTCTACCTTGATCTCGATATGTCGATCGCCAAACCCTTCGCGCAACTCGTCGATCACGTCCTGCACCTGCGACGCGGGGGCCAACGGTTGCCGGTGCACCGGTTGGCGCGAAAGCCGCGAGAACAACAGCAGATCGTCGATCAGGCGCCCCATCTGCACCGTGTTATCGCGCACTAGTTTGAGATACCGTTGCGCGTCGGGCGGGAGATTTGTCGCATATCGATCGGTGAGGACGCGCGAAAAGCCGTCGATCGCGCGCAGCGGCGCGCGCAGGTCGTGCGAGATACTGTACGAGAAGGCCTCGAGTTCGCGGTTGGAGGTTTCGAGTTCCTGCGACTGCACCGTCAGCGTGTGGTTCAGCCGTTTTACGCCGTCTTCCACTTTCTTGCGTTCGGTCAGATCCACGATCGCCGCGAGCACCTGCGTCCCGGTGTCCGATTCGATCGGTGTCAATGCGATGTGGACCGGGAACTCTGTCCCGTCCTTCCGCCGGCCAAATAGGTTGTCGACTGCGCCCATCGGGCGGCGCGTTGGGGAAGCCCAGTATCCCTTGACATAGCCCGGGTGACGTTTTCGTATCCGATCTGGGACAAGAATCTCTACGGGTTGTCCAAGGAGATCCTGCGTGTCATAGCCGAACTGGCGCCCGGCCTCATCGTTCAACAAAATGATCGTTCGCGATTCATCGACCAACAGCAGTCCATTGGGCGAACTTTCAAACAAACTCTCGAATTGTTTGCGGGAACGGCGCTGCTCGGTAATGTCGCGCGCGACACAGTAGATCAGTCCGCGTTCCGTCAGGGGCACCGAGTTCCAGGAAATCCACCGGTAGGTCCCGTCTTTGCACCGGTAGCGGTTCTCAAACGATGGCAGCTCGTTACCCTCTGTGATATGCGAACCGGCTTCGACAGTCTTCTCCACATCGTCCGGATGCACGAAATCGAGCCACGGCCGCGCCAACAACTCTTCGTTGCTCCATCCCAGTGTCTTCGTCCATGCCGGATTCAATTGCCTGAAGTATCCGTCGAATCCCGCAATGCACAGCATGTCGAGAGACGAATTGAAGTGCAGATCGCGGTCGACTTGTGCCCTCTCGCGCTCGCGAATCTGCTGCCGCGTCAACGCGCCGAACATCGAAACCACTCCGATCGCAACGAGCGACCCGAACACGATGATCAAGCGCGTAAACCCGGCCGCGCCGCGCGCTCTCGACTGAATCGCGCCCAGGCGTCCGGCTTCGACCGCCTTCATCTCGTCAACGACTACGCGAATTGCCTCGGTCTGGGCCCTGCCAAGTTCGAGCGCCGGGTGCCCGGCCACGCCGTCGAGGCCGGCTGAATCGCGCGCCGCAATCAGATCCGCCGCGGTCGCCAGCCGCTCCTTCACCAACGCATCAAGCGTGTCCACCCGTCCAAGTTGCCCCGGATCGTTGGCCATCAGTTGGCGCACGTCCCAGAATTGGGATTCGAGCCTCGTGACGCTTTCGGTATACGGTTCGAGAAAATCCGATTCTCCGGTGAGCGCGTAGCCTCGCGCGCCGGATTCGGAATTCGTGACGCTCTGCAACAGCGATTCCAACGCCGATTGCACTCGTTGCGTCCGCTGGACGGCCGCGGTACTTTCGATCAGCCGCTCGGTGCTCCCCAGCGAGACGAGGCCGACCATCAGCAGTATCAGCAAACTGACACCGAATCCCGCTGCTATCGACTTCGTGATCGTCACTTTATTCCGTCCCGCAGTTTCATACGTTCTGGCGAAACCGTGCCACAGTAAGATCCGGAGGGCGCCAAGCGAGCGTCTCCAAACATCGCGCTGGGACGGCACACGAAGAATGATCTCGTTGCGCGGTCAAACGTAGACGTGCCACGTATGGACGGATCAAGCGCGTCCGACCGTCACGAGAAGATGAGCACTCCCCCGAACTGCCGACCGTTGCTACAACGCGTAACTCGTTGGGGCCGCGAACCCCCGAACTGAAATTGGCCCTAACGAATTATCGTCCTAGAGTGCGAACAATGCAACAGTGTTCCAAATTGAACAATACTATCGGACGAAACGGCGAGTTTTGGGAGGTTTTAGCCGTTTGAGCGACAGCGTTTTGTGCCGATCGCGACTCCGTCGAAATCAAGCAGCGTGATAGCTGGCTAGTTCCGATCGGAGCGCACTCGCTCGATTTCCGGCACCAGGCGGTCGAGAATCTCCTGCGGCGAAGCCAACTCGACATCGGATCCCCGCCGAATCCGCTCACGCACCTTCTGGCCGCCGTTGACAGTCGCGATGATTTGCCTGGGCGCATTGCGCGCCAGGTCGCAGACATTCAGATGCAATTCCAGAATCGAAAAGTCCGGCATGGAATCGTCGAAGACGATGAGGTCGTATTGATGCTTCCGCAGGTCATCCATCGCGCGATAGCCGTTGATCGCCGTGTGCACGTCGCACCCGCTATTCAACAATCGCTCTGAGCAGGCCATCCGCCACGCCGCGTCCGCGCTGGCCAGGAGTACCGTTGGAGGAGCCGATTCCAGCATTGCCTTAGTTCTCTTCGGGTCCCACGCGGACCCATTGAGACATACTAAGCAAACGCGATACCAAGGGAATTCGCGGTAATAGACCCTGTCCGGCGTTTCGGATCTGTACGTTCGTATCGGAGTGAGACTATCGAAGCGTGAAACTACTTACCGATGCGCAGAGTTATCAGCGGCATCCCCAGCGATCGAGGCGATCGTATAACGTCTTCCGGCTGACTCCAAGGGCCTTCGCCGCGCGAGTCTTGTTGTTGTTGCACGCCTCGAGCGTCCGCAGAATGTACGTCTTCTGGACCTCGTCCAATGTGATGCCCAGGGGGACAACGACTCCGCCGTTCGCCATCGGCGCCACCACGGGAGTGGGTGTCGCCTGCGGGTTGAAGCCCTGTTCTGATGGCTTCGCATTGGCGTCGCTGGCCAGACCGGCCGGCGCATTGTGATCCGCCTTCGGTATCGCGACGCTCGCCGGCGTCCCGTCCACCGACTGCCAGCGCGCCGGCAGATGCTCAAGCTGCAGCGTGCCCCGCTCGGCCACAACGCACGCTTGTGCGATGACATTTTTCAGTTCGCGCGTGTTCCCCGGCCAGTGGTACGAAACCAATGCGTCCAACACCGCCGGCGACACCGAGTCGATGTCTGCCTGATACATCTCCGAAAACGTCTGTACGAAATGCTCGACCAGTTGCGGTATGTCGTCCCGTATCTCACGGAGCGGCGGCAAGTCGATCCGCAGGACCTCAAAGCGATACAGCAAGTCCTCGCGGAACTCGCCGCGTTGCGCCAGCGCGCGCGGGTCTTCGTTCGTTGCGGCGATTAAGCGGACGTCCACTTCCTCATCTTCCGATGCGCCGACCGGGCGGAACGTCTCGTTCTCCAGCACGCGAAGCAGCGATACCTGGACCGTCGCGTCCATCGTCCCGATCTCATCGAGAAACAGCGTGCCGCCGTCTGCCTCGCGGAACCGGCCAAGCCGATCGCTCGTCGCTCCGGTAAATGAGCCGCGCCGATGGCCGAACAACTCGCTGACGACAATCTCGCGGGGAAGCGCTCCCGTGTTGACCGCAATGAAGGGTTTGCTTGCGCGCTGACTGCGCGCATGTATCTCGCACGCCACCAGTTCCTTGCCGGTGCCGGTTTCGCCCACGATCAATACCGGCAGATCGGCGCTGGCAGCTTTCGAGATGAGCTCGTTTACCTTCTGGAAAGGTTCCGAGCTTCCGACGAGGTGCCCACGTGTGTGTGTCATGCAAGACGATACTACCCCGAAACACGTCAAGACTCTTCTCTGGCCGGGAACGCCAAGCTATGAGAATTGATTTCCCGATTCGTAAAGAAGGGAAGCACGTTGTGTTAAAAATGTACGAGTCTCGAACTCTACCGGCGTCGTCAACTCCTAAGTACGCCGGATCATGTGCGAATAGTGATCTGGCGTGCGGAGGAACACCAAACACAGCCTGTGCAACCGCGTTTCTACTGCGACTCAGGCGCCGGGATTCTCGTGATTCGCAGCCTTGCGCCGGGCCGCGTATACTCCCTGTGTATGGTTAAGTCGACATCCATGCGTCGCGCTCACCGCCCGATGCAGTTCCTGGCTGCGCTGGCGGTCGCCGTACTTCTCGCATCAAGCGCCTTTGCCGCGGCCGAGCACGTGGTCTGCGTTGGAGACGACGGACATGTGACCGTGGAAGGCGCCATCGGCGGCGTATGTTCGGACACCCCGGGCGCCGGCCTGCCGCGGGCTCCCTCCGGCGTGGAGGCGCACAGCGGCGACACGGGACATTGCGGTCCCTGCAAAGACCTCCCGATCAACGTCGACGACTACTCGTGTCATGCGGTCCGTGAAACGCTGGCCGTGGCGTGCACTCACGGATCACCCGCGGTGTCAGTGACGTTGAAATTCGGTTTGAACACTGACCATATTCGCGCACGCACGCCAGGCACGGCGGATGTCCGTTCAAAAATCGAAGCCATCGTCCTGCGCAGCGTCTCGCTCCAGATCTGATTCCTCACCGGTAGTTCTCGCCACAACTTCCAGGCCCGTCGTGCATCCGCACATCCGGGCACTACCGAGGACGAGGAAATGCGTTCCCTATCGAAGACCCCGCTATTGGCTTGTGCGCTCGTCGTGTTGCTGGCGGCACCCGGCGCGCGCGCTCAAGATCTCACGCTCGATGAAGCGCTGCGACTGACGCTGGAGCGCAATCCGCGCCTCAGCGCGCTTCGCGAAGCGCATCTCGCCGCCACGGGCCGCCGAATCGACGCGGGCGCCTGGCCCAATCCCGAACTCAGCTTTGAAGCCGAGAACGTCCGCTTCGCCGACGGCCCAGGCTCGCGCACGGCGGTCACGGACGCGGGTGGCGCGCTCATCGAGAGCGCGTTCGACGAGGTGTCGGATTCAGGGTTCGGCGGATCCGAATTGACGCTGTCCGTTTCGCAACGGATCGAGCTGGGGGGGAAGCGCTCGCGCCGCATCGCCATTGCCGATCACGAAACGCAAGCGGCACTCTGGGATTTCGAAGTCGCCAGGGCCGCCGCGCTCGCGCAAACCCGCCAGGCCTTCGTCGCGGTACTCGCCGCGCAGGAGACGGTCGCGCTGCGCGCCCGCCTCGCGCAGCTTGCCTCGGACGCCGCCGACGCCGTCTCCGTGCGTGTGGATGCCGGCAAGGATTCGCCCATGCTCAGCGACCGCGCGCAGGTCGAGGCCGCGCAGGCGCGCATCGCGCTCGCGAGCGCCGAGCGGCGTGCCCAGGCCGCGCGGTATGCACTTGCAGCGCAGTGGGACGAGCGCAATCCCACCTTCGACGCCGTCGTGGGTACGCTCGATGCTGTGCATACGCCGCCGAACCGGGAAATGTTGTTGGAGGCACTCGACGACAGCCCGCAACTTTCGCGATGGGCCGAGGAAGTCGCCTTGCGAGACGCGGGCGTGACCCTCGCTCGCGCGGAACGGCTGCCTGACCTGACGTTGAGTCTTGGTTGGCGGGGTATCGGGCTCGCCGAAAGCGACTCGCGCGTCGTTGATGCAAGCGGAAATCTCACGAACCTCAGCCGCACGCTGCCCGAGGATGATTGGGACCATTCGCTCGTATTCGGTGTCTCCATACCGCTGCCGTTGTTCAGCCGGAACCGCGGCGGCATTGCCGAAGCCGAGCATCGCGCGCTCAGCGCCTCGCACGAACGCCGTGCCGCCCGCGCCGAGGCGTGGGCGCGAATCGCGGAGTCGCTCGCGGAGGTCCAGGCGGCTCACGACACGGCCACCGAACTCCGCGAAAGCGTATTGCCGGCGGCGGAACGCGCGCACGACGCCGCTGAATTCGGCTTCGAGTCCGGCAAGTTCACCTACCTCGAAAGCCTCGACACTTTACGCACACTCTTCGAAGTTCAGTCGCAATACATTGACGCGCTCGCGGATTTCCACCGCGGCCTCGCCGAACTTGAACGCATCGTCGGCTCGCCGCTGGACGCCGCGCCACGCGCCGGGGAAGGGACTCAACCATGAAACTAACGAACGCGCTAATGACGCTGCTGATTCTGGGCGCCGCCGCCGCGGGCGCATACGCCGCCTGGAGCCGCGGCTGGCTCGCACCGGGCCCGGTGGAGTCGGACAGTCACGACCACGGCCATGCCCACGGTCACGGCGGTCACGAAGACGAAATCGAACGCGGACCGCACGGCGGCCGCCTGCTCGAGTCAGGCGATTTCGCGATTGAAATGACGATCTTCGAGGACGGCATGCCGCCGCAATACCGGATCTACGCGTATCACGACAGCGAGCCCGTCCCTCCAGCCGAAGTCGAACTCGCCGTCGAACTCGCGCGACTCGGCCGGACCGACAGCATCTCCTTCGTTCCCGAGGGGGAGTATCTGCGCGGAGAACAGATCGTCCAGGAGCCGCATTCGTTCGACGTGACGGTTACGGGCCGCTGGGCCGACCACGACTTCACGTTTGCGTTCGAGTCGCACGAGGGCCGGGTCGAGATGTCGCCCGCGTCGATCGAGTTCGCGCAACTCCGATTCGATACGGCCGGCCCGGCGACGCTTCGCACCACGATCTCGCTGCCCGGCGAAGTGAAACTCAACGCCGATGCGCTCGTGCACATCGCTGCGCGCGTCTCCGGCATTGCGCGCGAGGTTCACAAGGACCTCGGAGACACCGTCGGTCAGGGCGAATTGTTGGCTGTGCTCGACAGCCGGGAACTGGCCGACGCGAAGAGCGCGTATCTCGCCGCCACCGAACGCCAGAGGCTCGCCGAAATCCGCTTCCAACGCGAGAAGGAACTCGTCGAGCGCAAGGTGTCGTCGCAGGAGGAGTTCCTCTCCGCGGAGGCCGCGCTCGCCGAGGCCCGCATCGACGTCCGCTCGGCCCGGCAGAAACTCCATGCGCTTGGCGCACGGGCGGAGTCCGTCGAGAAGGCGGGCGCCGATGATGCGGGACTGACCACCTTCGAAGTCATCTCGCCCATCGACGGCGTCATCCTCGACAAACATATCGTCAGGGGAGAAGCGCTCACGGAAAGCACAAGCCTCTTCGTGATCGCCGACCTCTCAACCGTTTGGGTCGAGGTCACCGTATACGCACAGGACCTCGGCCGCGTCCGCCAGGGCAGCCCGGTGACGATTCGCTCGGACGAAATCGGTGCGACCGCCGAGGGGACCGTGTCCTATATCGGCTCGCTCGTTGGTCTTGAATCCCGCAGCGCGAAGGCGGTCGTCAAACTCGACAACCCCGGACGCGAGTGGAGACCCGGACTGTTCGTCATGGTCGAGGTACTCGACGAAGAATTCGACGTGCCGCTCGCCGTGGCCGAGGAGGGACTTCAAACGTTCCGCGATTGGGACGTCGTCTTCGCGAAGTACGGCAACGTCTTCGAAGTGCGCCCGCTCGAACTCGGCCGCCGCGCCGGCGGCTTCGTGGAAGTGCTCGGCGGCATCGACCCGGGCCAGGAATACGTCACGTCGAACAGCTACGTCATCAAGGCCGACATCGAAAAGGCCGGAGCGACGCATGATCACTAATCTCGAAGTCCGTCATTGCGAGGAGCGGGGTATGCGACGAAGCAATCTCATACACCGACTACCCACCCGTCACCAAGTGACGCTGAGCTAAGGAAAGCACCGATGCTTGAACGCATACTTCAATTCTCAATCGCCCAGCGCTGGCTGGTGCTCGCGCTCACATTGATTGCGGCGGTTGGAGGCGTGTTTGCCTACCAGCGCCTTCCGATCGACGCCGTGCCCGACATTACCAACGTGCAGGTGCAGGTGAACACGGAAGCGCCGGGGTACTCTCCGCTCGAAGTCGAACAACGCATCACCTATCCGCTCGAAACGGTCATGGGCGGCCTGCCCCGGCTCGATTACGTCCGTTCACTCTCCCGCTACGGCTTGTCCCAGCTCACCGTCGTCTTCGAAGACGGCACCGACATCTACTTCGCGCGCCAGCTCGTGAACGAGCGCATTCAGCAGATCGCCGGCGCACTGCCACCCGACATCGAGCCCGTCATGGGCCCGATCGCGACCGGCCTCGGCGAGATCTTTATGTACACGATCGATGCGGAAGAGGGAGCGACGCAGCCCGACGGCACGCCGTACACCGCGACCGACCTGCGCACGATTCAGGACTGGATCGTCCGGCCGCAATTGATGACCACGCCGGGCGTCACGGAGGTAAACACCTCCGGCGGCTACATCAAACAGATCCACGTTACGCCCGAACCCGGCAATCTCATAAAGTACGGCCTGAATTTCGGCGACCTTTCCCGCGCGATCGCGTCGAATACGGTCAACGCCGGCGCGGGTTATATCGAACGCCGCGGCACACAGTTTCTCGTGCGCGCGCCGGGGCAATTGTCCACGCCCGATGAAATCGCCGACATCGTCGTCGCGACCGACCGCGACGGCGTGCCCGTTCGCATCCGCGACCTCGCGCAGGTATCCATCGGCAGCGAATTGCGCACCGGCGCCGCGACGATGAACGGCCGCGAAGTCGTAATGGGCACCGTGTTCATGCTGGTCGGCGAGAACAGCCGCACCGTGTCGCAGGCCGTCGCGCGGCGCATCGAGGAGATCGCGCCGTCGCTGCCGGAGGGCGTCGTCGCGCGGCCTGTGTACGACCGCACGACGCTCGTGAACAAGACGATCGCGACCGTGTACCGGAACCTCAGCGAGGGCGCGCTATTTGTCGTCGCCGTGTTGTTCCTGTTTCTCGGCAATGTCCGCGCCGCGCTTATCACCGCTGCGATCATTCCACTCTCGATGCTCGTCACCATGTCGGGAATGGTCGCCGCCGGCATTAGCGCCAACCTGATGAGCCTCGGCGCGCTCGATTTCGGCCTCATCGTGGACGGCGCGGTCATCATGGTCGAGAACAGCATGCGCCGCATCGGCCAGCGCCAGCACGAGCTCGGCCGCGTGCTCACACGCGCCGAACGCAGCGCGACCGCGCTCGAAGCCTCGCGCGAAGTGCGCCGCGCCACGCTCTTCGGCGTGTTGATCATCATGATCGTATACGTGCCGATACTCGCGCTGACCGGCGTCGAGGGCAAGATGTTCCGCCCCATGGCGCTCACCGTCGTGTTTGCGCTGGCCGCCGCCGTTGTCCTCGCGTTCACGTTCGTGCCCGCGGCCGTCGCCGCGTTCCTCGGCGGCAAGGTCGCCGAGCGCGAGAACCGCATCGTGCGCGCGTTGCTCGCCGCCTACCGGCCCGCGCTCGGCTGGGCGCTCCGCGCGAAGGCGCCCGTGCTCGCGATTGCCGCGTGCATACTCGTGTTCAGCGCGCTGCTCGCCTCGCGCATGGGCCGCGAGTTCATTCCCAGCCTCGATGAGGGCGACATCGCCATGCACGCGCTGCGCATTCCGGGCACAAGCCTGACCCAAGCGATTCAGATGCAAAACGTGCTCGAATCGGAATTGGCCAGGTTTCCAGAGGTGGACCGCGTATTCGCGAAGATCGGAACGCCCGACATTGCCACCGACCCCATGCCGCCCAGCGTCGCGGACAATTTCATTATTCTCAAGCCACGATCCGAGTGGCCCGACCCGCAGCGAAGCAAGGCTGACGTAGTCGACGCCATCGCCGACCATGTCGCGAACATCCCGGGAAACAACTACGAGTTCACGCAACCGATCGAGATGCGCATGAACGAATTGATCGCGGGCGTCCGCGCGGATCTCGCCGTGAAGATCTTCGGCGACGACATGGACGTCATGCTCGAGACCGCGCGATCGGTCGCCGATGTGCTCGAAGGGATCCGCGGCGCGGAGGACGTTACCGTCGAACAAGTCACCGGTCTGCCCGTGCTCTCCGTCGAGACCGACCGCGCGATGATCGCGCGCTTCGGCCTGAATGTGTCCGACGTGCAGGCCGTCGTCGCGGCGGCCGTTGGCGGCGCGCCGGCCGGTGAAGTCTACGAGGGCGATCGCCGTTTTGACGTCGTCCTGCGCCTGCCCGAGCGCCTGCGCGGGGACATCGACGCGCTCCGCCGCATCCCGATTCCACTGCCGCACCGCGAACGGCGCGACGCGATGCAGCTCACGACGGCCGTCGAATCCGCCGAGACCCCGGCGTATGTGCCGCTCGGTGCTGTCGCGAATCTCGAAATCGCCCTCGGCCCCAACCAGGTCAGCCGCGAGAACGGCAAGCGCCGAGTCGTCGTCACCGCAAACGTGAGGGATCGCGACCTCGGCAGCTTCGTGGCTGACGCGCAGGCCGCTGTCCGCGCGCAAGTCGCGTTGGCGCCGGGGTATTGGCTCGACTGGGGCGGCACCTTCGAGCAGTTACTGTCCGCCGCGGCGCGCCTGCGCGTCGTCGTGCCCGCCGCGCTCGCGCTCATTTTTCTGTTGCTCTTCGTCACCTTCGGCAACGCGCGGGACGCGCTGCTCGTGTTCTCCGGCGTGCCGCTCGCGCTCAGCGGCGGCGTGTTCGCGCTGTGGTTGCGCGGGATCCCGTTGTCCATCTCTGCCGGCGTCGGATTCATCGCCCTGTCCGGCGTCGCCGTGTTGAACGGGCTCGTGATGATCACGTTCATCTCGAAATTGCAGCGTGACGGCCGCCCGGTCGACGAAGCCGTACGGGAAGGCGCCGCGGCGCGGCTGCGGCCCGTGCTGATGACCGCGCTAGTCGCGTCGCTGGGATTCCTGCCGATGGCGTATTCGCACGGCACCGGCGCCGAAGTCCAGCGCCCGCTCGCCACGGTCGTCATCGGCGGCATCCTCACGTCGACGCTGCTGACGCTGCTCGTCCTGCCCGTGCTCTACCGTCTTGCGCACGGCGAACGCGAGGAGATCGCTGGTGGCGCCGATCCGCAATCGCTGGACGCCGCGGAAACCCACGCGACGTAATTACGAATCTCAGTTCTCAAAATCGAAATCTCAGATCCGAGAGATCGCCACGGGAGTTCCCGCGACGAACTCGGGGCGTCGTAGAGTGCGCAGGGGTTAGCGCCCCGGAGGGGCAACGCGATAGTAGCCCGGCGCTTTAGCGCCGGGTACGCCGCGCACTCATTCGCGGAGTCCCGGAGGGACGGCTGAAACCAGCGGCCGCGCGCTCAGCCGTCCCTCCGGGACTCTGCACGCAGGAGTTGTTCTCAGACCCGGCACTGAAGTGCCGGGCTACTTTCAGATCGTCCCTACGGGACAATTCAAGAAATGCGACCGCAGATGAACGGAGCGAGCGATGTCACTACCCACGTCCGGAATTGCGGACCGAGTTTTACTGCGCCGCCTTGAGCTGCGCCTGGCGGCCGGTCCGTGCGGCGTCGATGACGTAACTGTGGATCGCCGAGACGTCTTCCTCGTTCAACAGGTCCTCGAAGCTGGCCATCCCAACGTTGGACAGTAACCCGTCCAGCACGATCTTGTTGAACGATTCGTGCACAGTCTTTGACGAGAAACGCAAATCCGGCAACACGCCGGTACCGGCCGCGTTCATACCGTGGCAGACCGCGCAGTTCAAGTGATACAGCGTCTCGCCGCGCGCGATCTTCGCGGGCGTCGCGTCATCCGCCGGCGGCTCGGGGATCGTCGTGAATCGCAACACCTCGCTCTTAGGCAACTCCGCCGCGCCGCCCAGTTTGAACGCGTACACGTGCCCGGCGTTCACATGCGTCTGTGACGCGGCCACGCCCGGATCCGCGCCGAGAATCGACGGCACGCCGCCCCACCCCGCGACCACAGCGATGTACTGCTCGCCATCAATGCTGTACGAGATCGGCGGCGCGACCGTACCGACGTTCGTCTTGATTTCCCAGACCTTCTCACCGGAATCCGCGCGGTACCCGACCAACCGCCCATCGCTCGTGCCCTGAAAGACGAGATTACCCGCCGTCGTGAGTACGCCGCCGTTGCCCGCGCCCGGAAGCGGCACGCTCCACGCCAATTCCTGTTTGATCGGGTCCCAGGCCTTCAGAATTCCGTTCACCGGCGCCGCCGGCCCGAGCTTGGAGAGCTTGATCATCTGGGCCGTGTCGGTACCCGTGTTCCACCAGTTCTTTAGCGGCTTGAAGTCCGCCTGATTGACGTACAGCCACGGCGTCTCGATCGCCGGGATATATACGAGATGCGTGTTCGGGTTGTACGCCATCGGGTGCCAGTTGTGGCCGCCGATCGGCGACGGGAACACGATCTTCGGCGCTTCCGAATAGTCGCCGTCGGTTTCGACCGGCCGTCCCGACACCATGTCCACGTGGCTCGCCCAGGTGACGCCGACGTAATTCTTCGCGGACAACAGCTCGCCTGTCTCGCGATCGAGTACGTAGAAAAACCCGTTCTTGGGCGCCTGCATCAACACCTTGCGCGGCGCGCCGCCGATGTCCATGTCCGCGAGGATGATGTGCTGCGTCGCCGTGTAGTCCCAGGTGTCCGACGGCGTGGTCTGGTAGTGCCACTTCAGCCGGCCGGTGTCAGGATCCAGCGCGAGGATCGACGACAGGTACAAGTTGTCGCCGCCGCCCGGGCTGCGAAGTTTGCGGTTCCACGGCGAACCGTTCCCCGTGCCGACGTAAAGCGTGTTCAACTCCGGGTCGAACGCCATCGAGTCCCAGGCCGTCCCGCCGCCGCCGAGCTTCCACCATTCTCCGGTCCATGTCTGCGCCGCGTCCTCGAGTTCGGGATGCTCAAAGGGCAACTCCGGGTTGCCGGGCACCGTGTAGAACCGCCAGGCCTGCTCGCCCGTCTCCGCGTCATACGCCGTCACGTACCCGCGCACGCCGAATTCCGCGCCGCCGTTCCCGATGATGACCTTGCCCTTCACCACGCGCGGCGCGCCGGTGATCGTGTAGGGCTGTTCGGTGTCCGTCGTCTGCTGCGTCCACACCGGCGTGCCCGTTGCCGCATCCAGTGCGATCAGCCGGCCGTCCAGCGCGCCGACGTACACCCGGCCCTTCCACACCGCCACGCCGCGGTTGACCACGTCGCAGCACGCCGACCGGCCCTTCTCCGGCGCGACTTCCGGGTCGTAGTTCCACAGCGGCGCGCCCGTCGCCGCGTTCAGCGCGACGACCTTGCTCCACGGCAGCGTGAGAAACATCGTGCCGTCCACCACGATCGGCGTCGCCTCGTGTCCGCGGCCCGATTCCGTCGCAAACGCCCACGCCAGGCCCAATTCACCGGCGTTGTCCGCGTTGATTTGGTCCAGCGGCGAAAAGCGCTGCTCGTCGTACGTCCGGCCGTGCGACAACCAGTTCCCCGGTTCACTGTCCGCCTGCCGGATACGTTCGCCGTCCACGTCGAACTTGGCCGGCGCTTTCGCTTGCGGCGTTGCCGCGTCCGGCGAGGCGATTGGCTCGCCCGGTTCCGGGAGTTCCGCCGGTTTACTGCCGCACGCGACGCCTAGCAGGATCGTGCAGGTCAGGAATACCGCACGGGAGATCAACGTCCAACGCGAGAATCGATTCACTAGCGCCACCTCCGCCGCCCATGCCGCCTCAGGCGAACTCGTAGTCGTCCGGGTTCATCTCACGCGTCTTCCGGCGATACTCCGTCGTCCGGCCGACCCAATTGTTCGTGATCTTGCCTTTCTCGTCCTTGTACCAGGAGCGATCCACCGCCGCCCACACCGAATTCTGCAGCCGGCGCTGCACCCATTCGTTGTACGCCTTCTGCACACCCGCCTTCACGTTCAGCCACCGCGCGTTGCGCGAATCCAGCGCTTGCAGGCACGAAAGAATGTAGCGCGTCTGGGCTTCGATCATGATCACGATTGAGTTATGCCCGAGGTTCGTGTTCGGACCGTACATCATGAAGAAATTCGGGAAGCCCGTATGCGTGATGCCCAGGTAGGCCTCCGCGCCGTCGCGCGCCCAGAGATCGTTGAGCACCTGCCCGCCCACGCCGCGCACCTGCATCGGCGTCAGAAAGGTCGTCGTCTCGAAGCCTGTCGCGTAGATGAGCACGTCCGCTGGGTGCAGCGCGCCGTCCTTCGTCACCACGCCGCCCGCGTCGATCCGGTCGATCGGCTCGGTCACGACGGAGACGTTGTCCCGGTCGAGCGCGTCGTAGTAATCGTCCGAGAACAGGATCCGTTTCGCGCCCATCGGATAATCCGGCACGAGTTTCTTGCGCAACTCAGGGTCGCGGATCTTTTCTTCGATGTATTCCCTGGCCTTTTTTTCGCTCTGGGCGCGCAGCCAGCCGCCCTTGTTGTACATCAGCGGGTAGAGCATGCCGTCGCCGCGAAAAAAGATATAGAACCGGTACATCAGCAACAACGGCGGAATCAGCGTCACGAGCTTCTTCTCGAACTGCGAGTACTCGCGGTCGTTCTTCTGCACCACCCAGTTGGCCGTGCGCTGAAACACGGTCAGGTGTTTCGTCTTGGGCGCGATCTGCGGAATGAACTGCAGCGCGCTTGCCGCGTTGCCGATGCAACAGACGTTCTTGCCGTCCAGCGAGACGCCGTGGTCCCACCGCGCCGAGTGAAACGACGGGCCCCTGAACGATTCGACCCCGGAAATCTTCGGCATGCGCGGCTTGTGCAACTGGCCGACCGCGCTCACAACGGCGTCGAATTCCTCCGTCTTGCCGTCGCTGGTGCTCAGCCGCCACTTGCCCGTCGCTTCGTCAAACTGCAGGTCGCGCACTTCGAGATTGAATCGGAAGTGGCGATACAAATCGTGTTTCCGCGCGCAGTGGTCGAGATACCGCAGGATCTCGTCCTGCTCCGACCACTTGTGCGTCCAGTTCGGATTGCGCTCGAACGAGTACGAGTACAGCGCGGACGGGATGTCGCACTCCGCGCCGGGATACGTGTTCTCGCGCCAGGTCCCGCCGATACCGTTCGCCTTCTCGTAAATCGTGAAGTTGTCGTGCCCGTGTTGTTTGAGCTGAATGCCGAGGCACAGACCGGAGAAACCCGTGCCGATGATCCCAATTCTGCGCGATGACGATAGCTGCGGCGCTGGCATGCGGCGGCCTCTCCTCGGTGGGAACCCCACGAACACGGGTACGCGCCGGACATACTAGGCCGCTGCCCCCGTCAACGTCCAACTCGTCGCCGAAGCCGGGTGAGAGCCGTCAGCGGGGTGCATGACGAGGCAATCTCGCAGGCGCATCCCCGCATCGTCGGAGGTATTTTGCGCCGAACCACCGCGCCCCGATACCCTGCCCGATAGACGGAGATCTCACCTCAGCGTGGACATCCAACGCATAGCCCTTAAACTAATCGGCGCGCTTCCCGGCCCGATCCTCCGCCGAATGGCCGGCGCGCCCATCCTCGGCCGCGGTGTGCCGCTCGACCCGCTCATGCAGGTGCTCTGGTCGGCCGGTAAGAAACAGCCCGGCGTGGATTCGATGTCTCCGGCCGATGCGCGCGCCGGTCTCGAGGCCGCGGCCAAATCGCTCCAATCGCGCGTACCCGCCTCGGTCGCCGTTGCCGATGACGCGATCGCCGGCCCCTCGGGCTCGCTGCCCATTCGCGTGTATACGCCGCGCGCGAACGGGGGAGAGGCGCCCATCATCCTGTTCTTCCACTTCGGCGGATTCGTCATCGGAAGCCGGGACATCTGCCACGGATTCTGCGGCACGCTTGCCGAACGCGCCGCCGCCGTCGTCGTAAACGTCGAATATCGGCTCGCGCCGGAGCACCCGTTCCCCGCGCCAATTGAAGACGGCCTCGCCGCGTATCGGTGGACACTCGAGCATGCGAACGATCTTCGCGGCGACGCGTCGCGCATCGCGGTCGCAGGCGACTCCGCCGGCGGCATGATCTCGGCCGTCATCGCGCAGGAAGCGAAGCGGCAGAATTGGCAGATGCCGCGTTGCCAGGTGCTGATCTATCCCTGGCTAGTCCCGTACTCGGCGCTCCCGTCGTACACCGATTTCGCCGACGCCTACCCGCTCACGGCGAACATCATGAAATGGTTCGGCGGTCACTATTTTCGCACGGACGAGGAGAAGCGGCACCCGTGGTCCGCGCCGCTCGACGAGCGCGAACTGCGCGGGCTGCCCGGCGCCATCGTCATCACCGCCGGGTTCGATCCGCTGCGTGACGAAGGCGAACTCTACGTCAAGCGGCTGCGCGACGCCGGTGTCCCGGTTACGTTCCGGTGTTACGAACGGCTGACGCACTCGTTCAGCATGCTTGGCGGCGTCCTGCCCGCCGCGCAGCGCGCCATGGACGAAATCGCCGACGACTGCCGCAAGGCCCTCGCGAAATAGCGCGGCATATTCCCCGTCGTCATTGCGAGGAGCGGGGTTTGCGACGAAGCAATCGCAATCCTCAAATCCTCAAAATCCGCGCGGCCAGGGTGGCAGGCCCAAGCGGGGTTCAGCTTGGGCCTGTTCTTAGTGCTTCGTAACTCGCAATGCTAGAATCCGCCAATCTCCAACTGAGGGCGATCCCATGCGTGCACATCTCCACGTCATCTGCGTCCTGATTCTGCTCGCCGGCTCCGGCGTCGCCGCAGCCGCCCCGCTCGAAGCCGGCGTCGCCACCGCGAACATCACGCCTGACCCGGCGAAGTACCATGTGCCGCTCGGCGGCTACGGTGAACGCATGAACGCCCCGGCCACCGGCATCCACGACTACACGCTCGCGAAGGTCCTCGTCCTGCGGCAGGGCGACCGGAAGTTCGCACTCGTTACGCTGGACCTGCTCGGCGTGCCGCGCTCGCTGCGTGACGCAGTGCTCGCGCGCCTCGACGGCACCGGCATCGGCTCGGACAATCTCATGCTGTCCGCCAGCCACACGCACGCCTCGGTCGAGATGAACGCCCTCAACGACAAAAACGTCTTCGGCATTCCGAACATCGGCATTTTCGACCAGGCACTGCTCGATTTCACGGCGGACCAAATCGCCGACGGCATCAAGCAGGCCAACCAGAAGTTCGTGCCGGTTCGTGTCGGCACTGAATCAATGCAGGTCGAAGGCCTCAACCGGAACCGGCGCGGCGACGCCAGCCTGGACAAGGAACTCACTGTAACGCGCATTGATTCGGACCGCGGCGATCCGCTCGTCGTGTTCGTGAATTTCACGGCGCATCCGACCCACGTGAACGAAAAAGTGATGGAGATTTCGGCCGAATGGCCCGGCTATCTTCAGCGCGAAGTCGAGGCCTTCACCGGCGCCACCTGCATGTATTCGAACGGCGCCGAGGGCGACGTCGCGCCGTCTGGCGGGACCGGCCCGAGCCCCTTCGCGCGCGCGGAAGATCATGGCCGCAAGCTCGCCGTGCACGTCCTCGATCTGCTCAAAACGATCAAGACTTCGCCGGAGGTCACATTCGATTTCTCGATGTCCACGCTCAACCTGCCGCCGCGCACGCCGCCGCCCGCGCTGCTCGAGGAGGCCGGGCCGGAATACGGCCTGAACGAGACCAACATCAAACCGCTGATTGATGCGCTGTGCCCGGAAACGTCCTACATCGGCGTGTTGCGGCTTGGCGATCTGCTTGCCGTCTCGATCCCCGGAGAACTCTTCTCGATGCTCGGGCTCGAACTCAAAAACTCGCTGCGCGCGGCCGGCGCCCCGCACCCCATCGTCGTTGGCCTCGGAAACGAATGGATCAGTTACATGATGCCGCCGGAGGAATTCGATCAGGGCGGCTACGAGCCCGGCGTTTCGTTCTACGGCGTCCGCCTCGGCCCCGAAGTCGTTGAGCAGGGCATCGCCGCGGGGAAAAACCTGCTCGCGAAGAACTGATCGGCGCGCCCCAGAATCGTCATTGCGACGCGCGAGGTGTGCGGCGAAGCAATAACCCTCGATTCGCGGGGAAAACGAGAAGGCGGGGCGCCGTGAAGCGCCCCGCCTTCGCTATGTAAACGCTGCGCAGCGTCCGCAATCTTCCGCAGCCGCGCGGCGCGCGTTAGTCTTGTACGGCGTCCGCCGCCTTCTTCTTCCGGTTTACCGCGCGCACGCTCGCGTCGAGGATCTCGTTCTGCGCCTTGATCGCGCGCTCGATGCCCTGTTCGAGCCGCTCGGCGAATTTAGACAACGAGACGTCCGCCGCGTCGTTCCCATCGCCGTACGCCTGCTCGTTCAGATCGCTTGCGAATTCAAGCAGCTTCTCCTGCGTGCGGCGGAGGTTCTCAATGCCTTCCTCCGCATGTCGCACGAATTCGCCCGAGACGACCGGCTTTTCGCCTTTGGCCAGCAATTCCAGCGAATCCTTGCCCCGGCGCGCGCCGAGTTCGATCAGGTTGCCTTGCGTCGCGATGACGTTGTCGATCGACTCCTTCGCCTTCGCAGCGAGCGCCTTGAGCGAACGGCCCGCGGAGGAACGCGCGAATTGGTCCGCCGTTTCGACGCCCAGCTTACCCTGCTTCTCGATCAGCGCGAGGACTTCGCGCTGGGCTTCAACCGTGCTCTCAAAGTTCGCGCGCATCAAATCGGCCAGCGGCAGTTTCGGCAGCGCCCCGCGCACTTTCTTGGCCTTTGGTTCCGTTTCTTTCACCACCGGCGCGCGCTCGACCCGTTTCGCCCCCATGTCGACGATCGATTTCTGCATCGAGACGACGTTTTCGAAAATCTCCTCGACAGAGTCGATTAGCGCCATCGTGGGGGACGAATCGCTGGCATTAAGCCGCTCGCGCACGATCTTGAACGCGATCGCGTTCTGCTCGGCCGTGTAGTCGAGCAGGATGTTCTGGACCTTGAACAGGCCCTTGAGGCCGTCGCGCCCGATCTTGCGAAAGTCGGGAAGTTCGCGCTTCGATTCAGCAGCGCTCGGTTCAACGAGAGTGGATTCCATGACGATTGACTCCTTGAATTTGGGCCTAAAACCCCGATTGGCGAGTAATGCTGCTATGCAGCATTGGTGTAGCATAGCGCAGCAAGCGATACTTGTCAAGCCCCGTTTCGATTTGGTACTATCGTTGTGCGGTGCGGCGAAAGCGATTGTGCGATACAGCAGGGCGGAGTACACCTATGGTCGTCATCAAGAAGTACGAGAACCGCCGTCTCTACGACACCTCGGCCAGCCGATACGTCAACCTCGACGAAGTCGCGCAGATGGTGCGCGAGGGCCGGGAGGTTCAGGTGGTCGATGCGAAGTCCAATGAAGACCTGACCCGCGTCGTCCTCACGCAGATCATTGTCGAAGGCGCCCGGGACAAGAACTCCGCGCTGCCGACGGACATGCTGCGGCAGATCATCATGGCCAGCGGCCGCGCGCAGCAGCAGATACTCACGAGTTATTTCCGGTTTGCCCTGGATCTCTACCTGCGCGCACATCAGGACCTGCGCGATCGCCTGACGCCTGCCCGCGCAAGTTCGCTCGGCCCGCTCGAGGCGCTGCAGAAATTCTTCGGCGTTGCCTCCACGGGTGCGTTTCCCTGGACGATCGCGCGCGAGAAGTTGGCAGAGCCGAACGCCGCGCCGCCGAATCCGTCCACCGAACTCGGGGAACTGCGCGAGCGCCTCGAAGCGCTCGAGCGGCAACTGGCGAACTCGCACGCGGAATCCTGACGACATGGCTTCTACAAACGGAAAACACGACGGGCCGGCGGAAGAAGTGTTCCGCCCCAAGCCGCCGTCTCTATTGCTTACGGCCTTCGAGATCCAGCGCGCACTCGCCGAGCTCGCGACGCTGCCGGTATCGTGGCCGTTCCTGCGCCGGATGCCCCGGGGTGACGGCCACCCGGTCCTCGTCCTTCCAGGGTTTACCGCGTCGGACATTTCGACGACGCCTTTGCGCAAGTACCTGACCCAACTGGGCTACAAGGTTTTCGCGTGGGAACTCGGCCGGAACTGGGGCATCGTGGGCGATCTCGAAGAGCGGATGTACGCCCGCGCGCAGCAGATTCATGATCAGACCGGCCAGACGATAAGCGTCGTCGGCTGGAGTCTCGGCGGGATTTATGCCCGCGAAATCGCCCGCCGCGTGCCGCACGCCTGCCGACAGGTCATCAGCCTCGGCAGCCCCTTCGCCACCGCCGGAAACGGCTCCTACGCGGTGCACGTCTACGACAGCCTCACCGGCGAACGCGTCACCAAGCGCCGCGCCACCCTCGCCCAGGGCATCGCCCTGCCGCCGCCCGCGCCGTCCACGTCGGTGTACACCAAGACCGACGGCGTCGCCGCCTGGGAATCCTGTCTCGAAATCGAATCCGCCACGACGGACAACATCGAAGTCCCCGGCAGCCACTGCGGGCTCGGATTTAATCCGCTCGTGCTCTATATCATCGCCGACCGCCTCGCGCAGCCCGAGGGCGAGTGGAAGCCGTTCGATCGATCCGGCGCGCGCCGCTTCTTGTACAAGTAAACGCCCGTCACGACGACGGCCAACCATACCAGGACAACACTCATGCAACAGCTCAGCGGACTCGACGCTTCCTTCCTCTATTTCGAGACCATGAACGCACCCATGCACGTCGGCGGACTGCTCATCTACGACCAGTCCACCGCGTCCGACGGCGCGGTGCGGTTCAAGGACATCCTCAGGTTCTACGAGGAGCGCATGCCGCGCGCGCGTAGTTTCCGGCAGAAGGTCGTGCGTGTGCCGCTCAACCTCGATCATCCGTACTGGGTCGAGGACGCCGACTTCGATCTCGAGTTCCACTTGCGCCACATCGCGCTGCCCAAGCCGGGCGATTGGCGTCAACTCTGCATCCAGGTCGCGCGGCTCAATTCACGCCCCCTCGATCACGCCCGCCCGCTCTGGGAGGCCTACGTCATCGAAGGCCTCGACAACATCCCCGGCCTGCCCAAGGGCAGCTTTGCCGTGCTCTCGAAAATCCATCACGCCGCGATCGACGGCGTCTCCGGTGCGGAGATGTCCGCCGCCGTGCACGACCTCGAGCCCGTCCCGGCGCCCCCGTCGGTCGAGTCCGGCTGGAAGGGCGAGCGCGAGCCGACCGCGGTCGAGCTGTTGACGCGGGCGCACCTGAACAATCTGCGCCGGCCGTTCAATCTCGCCAAGGTCGTCACGCAGTCCGTGCCCGCCGTCGCACGCGTCACCGCCGGCCTGGCGACGCGCAAACTCCGCGCTCCCAAACTCCCCGGCCAGGTCCCGCGCACGCGCTTCAACGGAAAAGTCTCGCCGCACCGGGTTTTCGAGGGCCGCCGGTTCGATCTCGCTGAAGTCCGCGCGGTCAAAAACAGCGTCGAGAATGCGACGGTCAACGATGTCGTCGTCACCATTTGCGGCGGCGCGCTGCGCAAGTACCTCGAGAGCAAGCGAGAACTTCCCGAAACGTCGCTCGTCGCCATGGCGCCCATCTCCGTCCGCACGGATGACCAGCGCAAGGACGCCGGCAACCAGGTCTCCGGAATGCTGCTGCCCGTCCGGTCGGACATCGCCGACCCGAGGGAGCGTCTCCTCGCCGTCCACGAAGCGACCACGCATTCCAAGGAACTAACCAACGCCGTCGGCGCCCGGCTCATGACGGACTACACGCAATTCATTCCCTCATCGACCGCCGGGCTCGCCGCGCGCCTCTACACGCGCTGGGGCCTCGCAAACGCGATCCGGCCGATGTTCAACTGCGTCATTACGAATGTCCCCGGGCCGCAGGTCCCGCTGTATTCCGTCGGCGCGCGGCTCGTCGCGCATTTCGGCCTCGGACCCATCCTTGACGGAATGGGTCTCATCATGCCCGTGTTCAGCTATTACGGCGCGATAACAATCTCCATCACGTCGTGCCGCGAAATTGTCCCCGATCCGGACTTCTTCGCCCAATGTATCCAGGACTCGTTCGACGAACTCAAAGCGGCGACGCTCGACGTTTCGGCCAAGCCTGTCACGAAGCGCGCCCCGCGAAAGAAAGTCGCCGCACGCACGAAGAAGGCTCCGGCTGTGAAATCGGAACCAAAAGTCGGGTCTGCCGATCGTTGAAGCGAAACGAGAAACGAGTGCGCGGCAGAATGGGGGTTGCCCCGTGCAACTGATCGACTTCACATCGTTGATTGACGTCTCCGAGATCGTCCCCGATCAGTACGAGACATTCCGCCCCGCGATCCGCGACGCGGCGTTCTACTTCCTCGAACAACTGACCGAGTCGCGCCGGGACGAGATTCTCGGCGCACAGGCCGCGCTCCCGCCGGGCGCTCCCACCGCGCAACGCATCGTCGCGCTCATGCACGCCTCACCCTCGCTTCATAAACTGGGCCAGGTCGTCGCGCGCCATGGCGCGCTCGACCCGGCGTTCCGCGCGCGCTTGCAGCAGTTGGAAATGTTTCACACGACCATCGATCACGACATCGTCCGCGACGTTACGCTCGAGGAACTCGGCGACGCCGTCGCGAAGTACGACATCGCGCTGGAGATTGAAGGCACGATCGAGGCGAGCGTCGCCTTCGTTGTTCCGGCAACCTGGCGCCGCCCCGGCTGCTCGACGCCCGAGCGCGCGATGCTTAAGGTGGTGAAACCGGGCTTGGCCGACAAGCTTGCCGAGGAACTCGACGTCCTCGTCCGTGTTGCGGATTATCTCGACGACCGCCGCGCTCACTACGGCATCCCGGCGTTCCAGTACCGCGAGACGTTCAGCACCGTCCGCGATTTGCTGCACGGCGAGACCGAGTTGTTGCGCGAACAGCGCAACCTGCGCGTCGCGAGGAAATTCTTCGCGCGCTCGCCCGACGTCAAAGTGCCCGGGCTGCTTCCGTTCTGCACGCCGCGCCTCACGGCCATGGAGCGCATCGACGGCGCGCGCGTCACGGACGTCGAGCGGGACCCCTCCGCTTCGAAGCTCCGCAGGCGACTCGCAAAATCTGTCGTCGAGTCGCTCATCGCCGACGTCATCTTCAGCCGTGCCGCGGCGACCATCTTCCACGCCGACCCGCACGCGGGAAACCTGTTTGCCATGCCCGACGGCCGGCTCGCGCTGCTCGACTGGAGCCTCGCGGGCCAGGTGGACAAGCGCCAGCGCGAGCTGATGGCCGAAATGTTCCTCGGCGCCATCAGCCTCAGCACGCGCCGCGTCACCAACGCCGTGCGCGCGCTGGCAACCGCGATCGACGACGAAGCCCGGGCGCGCGAAGTCGTCCGCGCGTCGCTCCGGCAGGTCCGCCGCGATCAGGTCCCCGGGCCGTCTTGGTTTACCGACCTGTTCGAGGACTTGATGGCAAACGGCGTGAGGTTTCCGGCGAACCTCGTCCTGTTGCGCAAGAGCCTCTTCACGCTCGAGGGTGTCGTAAAAGACATCGACCCCGATTGTTCCATCCGCCGCGTGTTCCTGCGCGAGGCCCTGCTCCGCCTCGCGCTCGAATGGCCCCGCCGCTACATCTCCCTGCCGTGGTCGAAATCCTTCGCGACCCACATCTCCAACGCCGACCTCGTCCGTCTCTACCTCGGCACGCCTATCACCATCGCGAAGTATCTACGGCACTCCCTGACGAATCCCAATCTCGGCGCCGACTCCGATCGCGATCCCAACACGACGGCACCGGAAGTCTGAGCTGGCCCGTAATTTGGGTCGCTCCACGAGTAGGTAAGCGTCCACTCACCCGACGCCGTCCTGAACTTGAGCCGTCCCTTTTTTGTCATTCCCGCAGGGGCGGGAAAGACAAGGGGGCGCGACCACGGAAATGCGTATTGCCGGCAGGGACCGAGGTCTGCCAGAGATCCACGACGCTCCTGCGCGACCCGACGCAGATCGTCAGCGCGCAACCTCGTGCGACATGATGACCAAATCGTGCTTCTTGTGATTGCGGTCCATCAGCCAGTCGGTGAGTAGCGCCTCGGCGTGGAAGCCGAGCCGCTCGAACATCGCGCGCACGCGCGGCTGTTCGGACCCGATGTGTGCGACAACGCGCGACAGATCGTTCTCCTCGGCCAGCTTCATCAGATCGTTGACGAGGTATTCACCCAGGCCCAGGCCGCGATGCTGCGGTTGCACCAGCACCCGGATCTCGCCGATGTGCCGCGTCCATTGCAGGCGGCTCAGGTGCAGGTTGCCGTAACCCACCAACTTGCCGTCTACCAGGGCGAGCACCGTGAGCGTGCGCCCGAGCAGGATGTTCTGCACCCACTCGCGAATCACGTCCGGCTGCGTGATGTCCATCCGCAAAAAAACGAGGTCGCTCGCCGGAAGACTCTGCGTGAAGCTGAGCAGCGCCCGCTCAACGTCGGCCTCGTCCTGAGGCCGCATCAGTTTGAACGTGACCTCCTGTCCGCCGATTTGCTCGGTCCGCGGATACCAATACAGCGGTTGAACCGCTTCGCCCGTCGCAGTCTCACTCACGTTCGTCACTCCCAGCGCTCCCCAACCGCGCGCTCACTATTCGAAATCGTCATCGCGGGCAACCGGGTTCGCGACGAAGCGATCGCTTCATCCAGCGGTCCGCCCACCAGTCTCACGAACCGCCTTCAGCGGGTTTCTTCGCGGCCGCTTTCTTTTTCGTCGCCGCCTTCCGCTTCGCCACGGTCTTCTTTTTCGGCGCCGGCCCGCCCGCCTTCACGCGCTCGAAGTAATGCTCGAGCAAATCGAAACTCTTCTCCATCGTCTTCTGAAAGTCGTCCCGCCCGCGCTTGGTCGCCTTGTTCCACTCGTCCACGACCTGCTTCCCCTCATCGGGGACCCACGCCGCGCTCTGGGAGAACCGGTGCAGCACCTTGCCCGTCTGGTCTTGCAGCGTCCCAAGGCCGCGAATCGCCCCGTTGAACGCCTTGCGCTGCAACGCGATCGTGCGCAGCGCCATGTCGGCCGCGCGCTTGCTGCCGGCTTCGCGCGTCCGGTCCGCGGCACGGCGCACCGCGTCCGCCGCGCCGTCTTTTCCCGATGCTTGCGTCATGAAGTGTGCCCTCGAGTAACAGCCGGAGTATAGCGCTGCGCCGACGAGAAATATACACGCTCGGGAGGCGTGCGGGACTAGATAAACGACACGCCCCGCAGGTCCGCATCGCGAACGTCCGCGGCGGCGGCGTGCGACACGTGATCGGACGCCTCCGACAGCCGCTCCGCGATCAACGTGTACACCTGCGGGTTCCACGCCAGGCCGCAGTGCGTTCCCTTGACCTCGATATCGATCGTGGGATCGCCCGTGATGCACACGCTCCAGTCCACGATGCCGTCCGTCTTCGTGTAGATCGCCGTCTGGTGCACCGTCGCCGGCAGGCCCGCCCGCAACGATTCGACGAACCCGCAATTGCACGAACCCGAGAAGCACGCCTCGCGCATCGGCTTGTGCTTCGGGCGTGACCCGTTCCCGCGTGCACGGACGCGCTCGCGAATGAATTTCCCCGTGCGCAACACCGTTGGGTGACTGCGCACGCCGCGGAACGGCGAGCCCAACGTGATTACGGCGTTCACGCGCTCCGGCGCGATCATCGCCGCCGATCGCGACAACATCCCGCCGAGACTGTGCCCGATCAGGCGCACCGGCCCGCCCGTCTCGTCGTTCGCGCGCTCGATCGTCTCGATCAACCGATCGACGAGGATGTCCGGACAATCCGAGTTGCGCCCAATTCTTGAACGGTACGATTTGTAACCGATCCTGCGCAGCCAGAAATTCATCTCGAGCAGATACAGATCGGATCCGAGAAATCCAGGAACCGTCACAACCGCTTGACCTTCGCCCTTGGGAATATTCAGCCCGTAGTAAACCGGGCGCGCGCGAAGTCGCGCCCATTCAATTCCGGTGAGGGATTCGCGCCAGATTGGAAGGAATACTGCTTCTTCATCCTCGACGAAGACGAACTTCTTCCCGGACACCGACTGCTCCAGTACTGTTCAATCTGTGAAGAAACTGGGCGCGCGAATAACAACAAAAAGTATAACAAAGATTAATGTGTTCTCAATCAAGTTCTGTGATACACTACCGATCACTCAGCGCCCGAAACGCAGTGGCGCAAGCGTCCGCGCCCTCGTTGCTCACCTTTGAACAACTTTTACCGCCAGTCGAAATAAGAATCGCTGCGCAGTTGTCTGGTAATTCGCATTAATGCCACGATGCACCCGTGTTCGTGGCGACGAATCGGGAAGAAGGGAAATGGAAGAAAAGAAACTCGCTCGGCGGCTCAGCCCGCTGGATTCGACGTTCATCTACGCCGAATGCGCCACCGCCCCGATGCACATCGGCGGCATCGATATTCTCGACTCCGCGCCGTCGGTCGACGCGCTGCAGCGCGACCTCGACGCGAAAATGCAATTCATCCCGCGATACCGCCAGCGGCTGATGATGACGCCGCTCAACCTCGGCCATCCCATCTGGGTGGACGACACCGAATTCGACATCAAGAACCACGTCATCGGCGTCACGTTATCCAAACCCGGCACGATGGCCCATTTCCGCCGGCTCGTCAGCAAGCTCTTCGCCGGCACGCTCGATCGCGCAAGACCGCTCTGGCGCCTGTACGTCGTCGACGGGCTCGAGGGCGGCCGCGGCGGCCTGCTCTGGCTCGTGCACCATTGCATGGTGGACGGCGTCTCCGGTGCGGAACTTCTCAACGTCGCCTATGACCTGACGCCGGATCCCAAACCCGTCACGCCGAAGCCTTTCGAGCCCGAGCCCGCGCCGGACTCGAACTCGCTGCTGCTTGACACGCTCTGGGACAATTTCGGCGAGCAGATCGAGTCGTGGTCGGAAGTGCAGCGCAACCTGCTCGGATTCGCGCGTAATTTCCGCGGCGGCCAGGGCCTCCCGATGCTGCGGGAGTTGCCCGGAATGCTCCGCGACATCGCGCAACCCGTCCGCCGGCTCCCGTTCAATGTCTACCAGTTCTCCGGCAAGCGAAAGCTCGCCTGGAGCGAAGCGTCCTTTGCGGATGCCCGCGCGATCCGCGCCGCTTGCGGCGGCACCGTGAACGACGTCGTGCTCAGCGCGCTCGGCGCGGGCGTCCGGCGCTATCTCGAAAAGCACGGCGTGTCCGTCGGCCGGCGCAATCTGCGCGTGATGGTGCCCGTCAGCGTGCGTCAGGAGCACGAGCGCGGTTCGCTCGGCAACAAGGTCTCGCTGCTCCCGGTGGATGTCCCGCTCGGTGCGAAGGACCCGCTCAAGCGGCTCGAAGACGTCACCGAACGTACCAGCATCCTCAAGCGAGTCAAGCTCGCCGACCTGCTCAGCATCCTCACGCAGAGCATGCAGGGCGCCCCCGCGCCCGTGCAGGCGCTGCTCGGCGCGGCCATGGTCTCGCCGGCGTCGCAATCGCTGCTGAACACCGCGATGCAGACCCCCGGCATGCACATGGTCTGCACCAACGTCCCCGGACCGCAGATTCCGCTGTACGCGCGCGGCTGCCGCATCGAGTCGCACTACCCGCTGTTGCCCGTCGCGCCCGGCATGGGCCTCAACATGGGCGTCTTCAGTTACAACCACAAACTGCATTTCGGCTACATCGCGGACACGAATGCCGCGCCGGACGTGGAGTTCTTCGCGCAGTGCGTGGACGAAGGGTTCGCCGAGTTGCGAGCCGCCGCCGGCGTGCAGCCTCACGAACGCATTGAGATCGGGCGAGCGAAACAGTCGTCCGCGGCGCCGGTTCCGTCCAAAAAAGCGCGCAACGGCACGAACGGGAAGCACGCCGCGACGACCGAAGCCGCGAAGCAGGAATCCTCCGCGGGGTTGCCCACACCGTAGCCAGGTGGCAGGCTGAAGCGGGGTTCAGCTTAAGCCTGTGCGTTTCCAAGATCGGCGATTCGCGTTCCATCGCCCATCAAGTCCATCGCCGCGCCGGTCACCGCCCGCCGAAGTCATCCATCGAGCGCGTCATGATCAACAGGTCGTGTGTTTCGCCCTGCATGTCGACGAGCCAGTTTTGAAGAATCGCTTCCGGTTGAAATCCCAGTTCTTCGAACAGGTTGCGCACCCGCGCCTGGTCTCCCGGAATCTGGCAAAACACGCGCTCGAGTTTCATTTCGCGCGCCACGTGGAACAACTCCGCCACGAGCCGCTTCGCGATTCGCTCGCCGCGAAACTCGCGGTCCACCAGCACGCGCAGTTCGCCCATGTGACTCGTCCAGAGTGTCTCGTCATGGTGCAGACTGCCGTAGCCCACGACGCGCCCGTCCATCTCCGCCAGCACCGTCACCGTGCGCCCCCGGCGGATGTTCGCGATCCATTCGTCGATCACCGCCGGATTCGTCACGTCAGTCCGCAGAAACGCGCGATCACGCTCGGTCTGCCGCCTCGCCAGGTCGAGGATCGCGGACTTGTCGCCCGCACCCATCAGTCGAAAGGTGACGCTCCTCGCGCTGCTCGTGTCCGTCCAGGGAAACTCACGCTTGACGATGATGGGCGACTCAGGCATCTAAGGACTCCGTAGGAGCCCGTAGTATAGCGCGCGCTCACGTCCGACGGAACGTGGACCGGGCCGGTACGTCCTAACGAACCCGTTCGGCGCTCCACCGCGCGGCGTGCCGCCAAATCGCCGCACCCAGCGCCAGTCCCAGCGCCGCATTCACCGGCCAGGATATAGGCGCGCCCGGCGGGATCGGTGGCGGTGGGGGAGGCGCGACGATGTTCACTTGCCCCGAATCTGGATCCACCATCAATGACGACACGTCTACCGCTTCGAAATCCGATCC
>CAYPNI010000001.1:0-13307 GCA_964411925.1 uncultured Nitrospirales bacterium | reverse complement strand
CCGAATCTGGATCCACCATCAATGACGACACGTCTACCGCTTCGAAATCCGATCCGTAGACGTTGTCGAGTTCGTGCAGCATGTCGTCGTCCCACGACGCGTTCGGTACGCCGCTGATGTACCAGTTCGACCCGTTGTCCGCGAGGATGATGCCGTACCGTTTCATCGCGCGCAGGATCACGCGCACCGGAGGCGAGAACCCGCTGATGTCGAACGACGCCTTCAGCCGGAATCGCTGGCCCATCGGCGGCACGTTCGGATTCGTATTGCTGCTCGCGAAGTGGCGCGCCGGCCAGACGTACGCGCGCTGCGTCTGGCTCGCCGTGAACCGGATCGCATGGCGGATCTGGCCGCTCAATACTTCTTCGTAGCGCACCAGCCCCGGGAGAATCGGCAGTCCCGCCGCGTCCGCGCTCGTCCACCCGTCCGGCCGCAGCGCGTTTGACCCGAGGTCGTAGATCGCCCCCGAGCCCGCCGACCACGTCCCGTCCCCGTCCGGATGCGCATCGAAAAGTTCGTACAGCGTGCAGTCACCCTGGCGCACGATCAGGATGTGCCGGTCGCCCGAGCTCGATGGCCCGCCCTCGATCGGCGGGTTCGGTGGGACGGGATACGGGCCGGGGTCGCTCTCGTCGTCGTAGTAAAAGTCGACATCGACCAGCGGCTGGTTCGCCGGCACGACCACAAACGGGATCCCGATCGGTGCGCCCTGCCAGACCGTGCCAAAATCCGGATGAAGATGCGTGTTCGCGCCGATGCTCTGAATGTATCGCGCGGATCGCGCATGCACCGGCAGCGAATCCACTCGCACGTTCCAGATGTTGTCCGCGGGGAGCAGGTTGCAGGGCAGATTCTGCGCGGCGACGCCCTGCCCCATCGCCAGACAGACCCCCGCCAGCAATGTCCTCAGAAACTGCACGAGAACTCCCCCAAACGCCAAAACAGCCCTCGAAATTGTACCCGAGAATTCTGTCATCGCGAGGAGCGGGTTGTGCGACGAAGCAATCTATTTCGCGGTATCACACCTTTCCTTTCGTGCTAAGACCGATCCGGAGCCGAGCCGCCTCGAAACTGAACGCCCAAAAGTCCATCCCGTCCACCAAGTCCATCTCGTCCACACCGCCCCCCGCGCAGGATCCGCGACACCCGCAACCGCGCCGTTCCCCGGCGCCAAATGCTAAAATGCCGCCCCTACCAATCGGAGAACCAAACGCATGTCAGTTGAACGCGAAACTGCACTGATTACCGGCGCCTCCTCCGGCATCGGCCGCGAACTGGCCACCGTCTTCGCCCGGAACGACTACGACATCATCGTCGTCGCCCGCCGCGAAGCGGCCCTGCGTGAACTCGCCGATGAACTCAGTGAGACTTTCGGCGTAGAGGTCACCGTGATGCCGAAGGACCTTTCGGCGCCCGATGCCCCGCGCGAACTCTTCGACGCCGTTCACGACTCGGGCAAACAGGTGGACGTGCTCGTGAACAACGCCGGCGTTGCGACGACGCAATTTTTCCGTGACGCCGCGCTCGACGACGTGATGAATATCCTCAACGTAAACGCCGCCAGCGTCACCGCGCTCTGCCACTTGTTCTTGCAACCGATGCTCGAACGCGGCCAGGGCCGCATCCTGAACGTCGCCTCCGTGGTCAGTTTCGTGCCGACGCCCTCCTTCGCCATCTATGGCGCGACCAAGGCCTTCGTGCTTTCGCTGTCCGAGGCGCTCTCGGAGGAACTCAAAGGGTCGGGCGTGACCGTCACGGCGCTCTGCCCCGGCTACACACAGACCGACATGATCTCCGGCGCGTTCCAGGAAACCGGCTACGCCGAGTTCGAATCGCTTGTGCCCAGCTTCGTCAAGATGACGCCGGCCCAGGTCGCGCAGGAAGGGTTCAAGGCCTGCATGAGCGGCCGCGCTGTCCACGTCTCGGGCCTGCCCAACCAACTCGGCACGCAATGGGTCCGCTACCAGCCCCGCTGGCTCGTCCGCAGCGTCGGCGGATTCATGGCCCGCATGCGCAAGTAACTCGTCCCGTGTCCGCGACTCAGACGAAGACTCCCCGGCACCGGCGGAACACGCCGCTCCCGCGTTGGGAGATTTTCGCTCGGCATGTCGCGATCGCCGCGACGCTGTCCTCAACACTGATAGCCGGAGCGCTGACCATCGGCGCGCTGGGTTACCACGGGTTTGAGTCGCTGCCGTGGATCGACGCGTATCTCAACGCATCCATGATTCTCACCGGCATGGGGCCTGTCGATGCCGTGAAGACTGAAGGTGGCAAGATTTTCGCCATCTTCTATTCACTCTTTTCGGGCGTCGTCTTCCTCACGGCTGCCGCTGTGTTGTTCGCCCCCGTTGCCCGGCGGTTTCTACACCGGTTCCACCTCGATTTCGAAGATACCAACTAGAATCGAAGTGGTGCCTACTCCAATCGGGGTCGCGATTCGAACCAAAAAAGAACTGCCCGGCGTCGAACTTACGGACGCCGGGCAGTTTGTTACGAACGAATCAGTCGTACGGGCAGTACTTCGGGCATTCTCCGTTCACCGCCAACACGTCCTGCTCGTGGCCGCTCTCCGGGTTGCCGTTGATATCAAGGTGACCCCAGGCGCCCAATTCGCCCAGCGCCTTCGTCTTGATGATCACGAACGGATTGGATTCGGATCCCGTCGCGTGACAAATCTCGACCTTTTCCGCGGGCGCGGCGATGGCCGTGTTGCTCTGGCTATCCGTTTGCTGGATGGCCTGAAATCCGACGACCGCAATGGCGAACGCCGCCATCACCATCGCCACTCTCACTGCACGATGCTTCATACGTTGTGCCCTCCTGAATGAATTCCGTTCTGCCGCGCCGCACGTGCCGACGCATCGCGAAAATGGCGACGATTTCGAACATGATTCATGTCGAAACGTTTGACAAGAATTAGCCAAAAACGGCCGAATCCGCAACAGCCCTTCCGCAGCGTGTAACGCAACCCTGACACCGAAATGGTGCAGATACATAACATATTCGGAATTCGATCACTTGTCAATAGAATTCCTTTGCGAGCCAATCCCACACCTCTGATGCATCAACTCGACCCCCAGCCCATGACTTGACAGCGATTTCGCTTTATGCAATATTTAACCGAATGGTTAAATATTCTGATATCGAGCTGAATCAAACGTATTCCGCGCTCGCCGACCCCACCCGCCGCGCCATTCTGCAGCGACTCTCGCGCGGCCCCGCATCCATGGGCGATCTGGCGCGCCCCTCCGGGATCTCGTGGCCCGCGGTGACCAAGCACGTCAAGGTGCTCGAACGCGCAAAGCTCGTCCGCCGTGAGCAAGACGGCCGCGTCCACCGGATGCACCTCGAGGCCCAACCCATGCGCCAGGCCCGCGCGTGGATAGATGAATACCGGCAGTTCTGGGAAGACCGTTTTGACGCACTCGATAGGTTCCTGGCGGAGACCGCGGACGGAGAGTCCGCACGTGGAGACTGAACCATGACTACTTCGCACGAATTACCCGAAACCACGCTGCGCATCGTGCGCGTGTTCAAGGCGAAGCCCGAACGGGTGTTCAACGCGTTCACCGATGCAGATCAAATGCGAACGTGGTTTTGCCCCGATGGATTTCGTTTCACAGAAATCCGCGTCGACAAGAAAACCGGTTTGGGCACCTACTTCGACATGTTGCACGAAGAAGCCGGCCATCATTACGTCTTCGAACTCGACTACACGACCGTCGATCGCCCGAATAAAATAGTCTGGACGTCCACCTGGCGCGAAGGGTTTCCCGAACCGGGCCGCCTGACGAAGGCGACCATCAAGTTCCGCGCCGTCCCCGGCGGGACCGAAGTCACGCTCACGCACGAAGGCTTCAAGGACAAGGCCCACCGGGACGATCACGCGCAGGGTTGGGGCGGCGGCCTCGACAAACTCGAAAGAATGCTCGCGGCCGAGGCCTAGCGCGCCTCGCGCTACCGAAAATCGCGCGGTCCATTCATTTCGAAGCCGTCTTCCGCGGGTTTTTGAGGCCGGTGCGGAGCTTATTGCGCACCTCACGCTTCACTCGCGCGCCGAGCGCGGCATCGTGCTCGCGCAGGAACGACTCGACACCGCGCCGGTCGACCGGGACGAGCGATCGCAGCGCCCACGACAGCGCCTTCTCAACCATGTCATCGGGATCGGCGGCGAGCACCCGGCACACCTGCAATGTGCGGCCTGCATCGCCTGACCCGCCCTGGCTGCGGATGTTCAGCGGCACCGTACTCACAAGCGCCGCGCGCCGCCACCAACGGTCCTTCGACTTCGCCCAGCGCAGTATGTCGCGGCTCGCGATCCGGCCGGTGCGCCACGCCGGCCCGCTCACGTAAATCGAAAACGTGTCCACCTGGTCCCACGTCGCCATTCCGCGTCCCAGCCGCTCCACGTCGCGCAGCGTAAGCGCTTCCCGCGCGCCGGAATGGTTCGCGATTAGTTCGTAGCCCACCCACCGGTGGCCCTTCGCCGCGAGCGACAACGCAAGCCGAATCACGTCGCGGCCGGGCTCGGCGCGGACGGACTTCGATACCTTCCGCCTCACCGCGCGAATGGAGGGCGTATTGCGAACGCTCAGCGTGCGGATTTCCGCGACGATGCCGGCCGCGAGACGCTCAGGGTCCATGGCTAAACAAGAGGGTTACGGCGCAGGCGGCGACCAGATCGTCGCGGCCAGAAAACGCTCCGGCCCGGTCGCGGCATGGCTGAAGTAATAGAGCGTCACGACTTTGCCGTCCGCCCGCTGTACGTTCCGGCAATAGCCGATGTCCACCGAGCTGCCGTCGTCGCGCAACACCAGCACCGGCCCCCACGTACGCCCCCCGTCGCTGCTCAGGCGCGCGCGAATGCTGAACGGCTCGCCCCGATACCCCCACGTCAGGCACAGCCGGCCGTCGCGCAGCTTGATAAGCGCCGGCGGATTGCCCACGCCGCACGACTCCACAGGGTCGGGCATCGCCTGCCACGTCGCGCCGTGGTCGTCCGAACGGTAACCGGCGATCCACCGGTGCGTCTCGCTCTCGCGCCGCCGCACGGCAACGTAGTACGAATCCTCATCGAGACGCACCGACGCCGGCATGATGCTGAAGCCCCTGGGCTCCTCGCCGATCTGCGAGACCAGCTCCCAGCTCTTCCCGCCGTCCGTCGTCCGCACGCAAATCGGCACGCCCTCGTCCCCGTTCTTCTTTGCCGCGGTGATGAACAGGGTGCACGTCTCCGGCCCCTCCACGATGTAGTCCGTGCGCGCCGCCGTCCCGGGATACCCGAAATTCGGCAACCGGAACGGCCCGTCCCAGTCCCGCCCGCGGTCCGTCGAATACCAGAACCGGGACACGCCCGCGTTGATGTCGTTCGTCCTCACCGTCATCGCGAAATCCGGATGCGTGAACGGCACTCCGCCCGGGCAGTCCCTCAGCGGTGGCACCGCAATCCCCGGCCGGGGGATGCCGTGCAGAAACCCGCCCTCCGGAATCAGGTCGCCCTGCAACGCCGGGTCCGAAATCTCCCACGTCACCCCGCCGTCCAGACTCCGCGCGAGGTAATGAATCTCCGGCGCCTCCCGGTCGATGTTGTGCCGCTCGCCCAGGTCCTTGTACAGCCCGTCCGTGAACCCGACCAGAATCTCGTCACCCCACGACCAGATCCCATGATTTGCCGGCCACCCCCCAAACCGCCCTGGCCGGTAATACACCTGCACATGCTCCGCATCGGCCACCGGGACGAGTTCGTCCGCCGCAAGACTACTCATCAGTATCATTCCGATCGTTCCCAACATCTGTCTACTCCTTCTCATACACCCACAGTTGCGCGGGATGGTCGAACGCCTGGCCGCCGATGTAGAGCTTGTCCTTGAACGTCGCGAGCCACTGGATGCCGATGTACGGGAATTCCATGAATCCGGGCGCGTCGATTTCTTCCCAGGTGGCGCCATCGTGCGACTTGGCAAGACGGCCGCCGTGGGCGCTCAGCGTCTTAACGTTCGGCAGGAAGTACATCGCGGGGTCAGTCTTCATCGCACCGACGGTGCTGATGAACAGCGTGTCGCCGAGCGTCACCATGCACGTCGTGTACCAGTCCGCGGGATCATTGAACAGGTTACGGCCGACGCGTTCCCAGTCCGCGAACGGTACCGTATCGCGCGGCGTGCCGCGCCAAATCTCCAGCCCCTGTGTCTCGTTCCAGGTCCCCGCGTAGATCTTCCCGTTCAACTCCGCCAGCCCGCAGATGTTGTGGTTGCGCGCGTTGCCGAACCCGTTCACATTCACCTGCTGCCACTGGTCATACGGCGGCGCGAGGTTGCCGTCGGTCCGCCAGAGCTGCGTGCCCTCGGTGAACTCCCGGTCGCGCGCGCACTCGGTCCCGAGATAGAGGTAGCCGCCGTGCGCAAGCATGAACGTCGAGTCGGTGTTCACCTTCGAGTTCCACGCCTTCGGGATAACCATCGTCCACGTGCCGGGATCGCCCGTTGCGCTGCGGAACGCCTCCGTACCCTCAATGAAATTGAAGCAGCCGGCATACAACTGGCCGTTGAACGCGCGCATGTTTGTGAAGCCCCAGTTGCGCGGATTGCCGAGGCCGCCGCTCGCGACCGTCTCCCATTCGACATCGGCCGCGTCCGGCGCGTCCGCCTTCGCGCGGTACATCGCTGCGCCCTTCTGCTGGTTCCAGGTCCCGGCGTACAAATAGTCGCCGTACCAGACGAATCCGGCGACCGTGAAGTCCGCCGCGCCGCCGTGAATGCCCGGCGCGCTGATCTTCTCCCACGACTCTCCGTCGCGCGACCGGTAAATGATCGTCCCCGCCTGCGTGTTCCACGTACCCAGATAAAACCAGTCACCGTGCGCGGCCATCCGGCCGATGCCTGCGTTGTTCGGATCGCCCAGGCCCGCCCCGTCGATCATCCGCAGTCGCCACCCGTCTTCGGCGATCGCGACCGAAGACAACAGCAGCGCCAAACTCGCGGCGATGACGATCCGTACCCTGTCATTGCGAGGAGTCCCGCCGATTGGCGGGACGACGAAGCAATCTCCCCGTCTTGCGATCATTTGACCGCGAGCGCGCCCGTCCGAGAGGCTAGTCATCGCCCGAGACCGGCGCGGACGAAGCTGCCCCGTCCAGGGTATAGCGGAAGAACATCAGCATCATTTCGTCGGTCGTCGGCTCGCCCCACTGGACGTCAATCGTCGGATCCGGATTGAACACATTACCCGCCGAGTTGTCGAAGAACGCGCGCGTGTGCAGCACGGCCCCCGCCGGAAGCGCGATCGGCTCGGCGGGTTCATACGTCGTCTGCCAGTTAAAGTCGTACCGCGGCACGTCGAGAATGTCCAGCCGCCCACCGTCCGGCAGGTCCGCCCACACCTCGAAACTTTTCCCCCGCAGGTGCATGTGCGGCGACATCGCCGTGATGTGAATCTGCTTGTCGATCGGCAACCGCGCGACCACCTCGTGATGCGCGTCGCCCGCGGGAATCTTGAACCGGCAATTGTCCACGGCCCCGCCCAGAAGTTGTTGCTCGATCGGCCCCTTTGCGAGCCGCACGCCGACCTTCGTGAGGTCGCGCGCTTCCTCTCCGGTCTCCTTGTGGTAGTGGATTTGCAGCAGCAGCGACGCGCCCTTCGGCAGACGCACGCCCTCGCCCTTGGCGAGGATCAGCGGCGTCCCGCCGGGAAGGAACCCGCCGACGCGCCCCAGCGGCTCGCCGAACGGTCCCACGCCCTCGCCCGACATGTTGCGCGCTTTGCCGTTCTCGTCGAGGTTCTGCTGGCGGGCCGCCTCCCGTGCCGCGCGTTCTTCGGGTGACAGGGCATTCAGTCCCGATGTCTCGAACACATTGACGTGGTGCACGACCTCGCGATTGCCCGGACGCACCTCGACCGCGCCGATCCAGACGTCTTCCTTGAGTCCCATCGGAATCGCAAGATACCGGTACTCATCCTCCAACTCAGCCGGCAGGAACTGCTCCTGCAGTAACGTGAATACCATGTCCGGCTCGCCCATCAGCCAGCCATCCGTCCATTCCCGCGCCGGCGGCAGGTCCGCCGGGTCGCCCTGCGCTGTGCCCTGATCCACCCACGCGACAATCGTCGCGATCTCCTCGTCCGTCAGGCGCCGCTCGTTCTTCCATTCGCCAATGTCCGGGTTCGCATGCCACGGCGGCATCGCGCGCGCGGACACCTTCTCGCGGATCGATTTCGCCCAGGGCCGCGCCTCGTCAAACGTCAGCAGCGACATCGGCGCCGCCTCGCCCGGCCGATGGCACATCTGGCAATTTTCCTGGAATATCGGGGCGACATCACGCGAAAACGTGACCCGCTCCGGCGCGGTGTCCGCGCCGAATCCGCGAACTCCCGCGAGCATCAAGACGCCAAGCAAACAAATTTGGAACTGCCGCGTTCGTGTTCGAGTCCGCATGACCGGGCGCAGCCTCCGTCGAGTTACCGGCATTCTAGCCCGGGCCGTGCCGCGCGGCAAGACGCATCGCGAACGTTCCGCGTTTGCGGCTCGATTCCGCGCTTCCCAAAAAAGGAAGACGGTCTCGCGAGGGCGAGACCGTCGAATAAGACGCTATCGGATGGCGCTACGCGACGTACAAATGCGCGTCGCGCGCTGCGATGATGTTCTCCTCGAAATGCGCAAAGTTCTGCATGTCCGAGTTCATCACGTCCATGCCGTTCGCGAGCAGATACGCATACGACCGCTGGAACGGATTGAGGCCCGACGCCATCAGTTTTTCGCCGTAGAAGCTGTCGAACATCGACGGCGAGGCGCCCGTCGCGGGCAATTGCGCCGCCAGCCCTTCGTACGGGTTGAGCGCGATGTGCCGCGCCGCCTTCATCCCGACCAGCCCGATGCCCGCCGCCTTCGCGCGGCCGATGAGGTTTTGCATGTCCTTGAGCGAGCCCGTGTCCGCGCGAATCGTTGACGTGACCGTGTCGTACCAGCCGCCCGGCGTCATCGCCACCATCGCGAGGTCGTACCAGCCCGTCTCAACCGCCGCTTCCAGGCATTCGTGCGCCCGCAGGTGCGTGCTGATGCCCCAGAAGCCGACCTTGCCCGCCTGCTTCGCGGCGAGGAACGCGTTGTGCAATTCCTCGCTCTTCATCGCCTGCGGGTGGCCAATCATCATCAGGTAGTACGCGTCCACATGCTCCACGCCCAGATTTACCAGGCTCTTGTCCAGCTCGCGCGACCACGCGTCCGCGTCCGCCTTCGCGACGTCAACCGTGTAGTCCGGCAGCTTCGTGCCCATGCCGATTGCGCTGCGGGCTGGCGCCTTCGACGTGATCCAGATCTCGTCGCGATGGCGCGCCGCGAATTCCTTGAAGTTCTTCTCCGAGCCCTTGTAGTAATCGTCATAGCCGATGTCGTAGTGGTTGATGCCCTGCTCGAATGCCCGCTCGAGCATCCGCACCGCGCGCCCGCCCATCAGCGCCGCCCCGCAGCCGAACACCAGCTTGCTGCACATGAAATTCGTCCGGCCCAGTTTGGTGTACGACATCTTGTCCGGCCGCTCGTTCCGGTGGATCAGCCCGTCGTCCGCGGCCCACGTCCGCACCGACATCCCGGCCGACCCCGCCACCACCGCCGCCGCCGACACCTTCATGAAATCGCGCCGAGCCATTCCGCTCATCGTCCTGCCTCCCAAGCCGGGCGTGTGCCCCGTACTATGATTGAAATCGACCCTGACTGGCGCATCCAGCCTAACCCACTGCGTGAATCTCGTCAACATACGCAAATCCATAGTTTTATAAGCCCCCTGCGTCCCGTTCGGTGACCGCCTACAAATGGGGTAAAATCGACTTATGAGCGCACATTCCGCACTCGAAACGAATCTGCTCCTGCCTCGCGAGCAGATCGCCGAACTCTGCCGTAAATACGGCGTCGAGGAACTGTCCGTCTTCGGTTCCGTCCTACGCGACGATTTCACCCCCGACAGCGATGTCGATTTCCTCGTCGTGTTCAAGGATGACGATTACGGCCCGTGGATGGGGAAGCTCACGGGGTTGGAAGAGGAATTGACCGCGTTGCTTGGGCACAAAGCCGACGTGGTTCCGAAGCACGGCCTCAAGTGGGTCATCCGGGATCGCGTGCTCGCAGCCGCAGAAGTGGTGTATGTCGCAGCGTAGCGACGATCTCTACCTCGTCGATCTGATCGAACACTCCGAGTCCATGGCACGCATCATTCAAGGTCAAATTCGAGAGTCCTTGGATAAGGATGAAGTTTTTCGCAGCGCCGTATATTGGAATTTGTTTGTTATCGGCGAAACAGCATCGAAATTGTCGCCTCTGTCGCGGAAGAGTGTTGAGGATTTTCCGTGGAACGACATTCGAGGGGTACGAAATCATCTCGCTCACGGTTATTTTCAACTCAATCGCGATCGGATTTGGAGCATCGTTGTGAACAACGTGCCTGTGCTCAAAGAAGTCGCTGAGAAAATCTTGACGCGAGATTTCCCTGATATTGCACGCCAATTAGCCGAACGTCGGGCGCAGGGACTGAGTTAAGTGCCAGTTCTACTCTCCGGATAAAATCCCTCTTCCGCATCTTGATAACTGAATAAAAATTCAGTATACCGGATAGCGGCCTTGTTAGGGCCGCTGCTCAAGACGTGTTTCCCGGGCGCGATAGGAATTAGCCGTATGAATGCGCTCAGAACGTTATCACGCCAGATGCGCCTGCGCCCTCCTTCCCGCAATGACGGGGAGGGGAGGGTCGCGCTCCTGCGCGACCGCGGAGCCTCCGGCGAGCCAGATTCCTTCATCGCGCACTCCGCACCTCACAAGGATAGGGTGGATCTTATTCGTGCTTCGTCTCACGCTCCATGCTCCGCGCTCCACGCTTCGCCCCCCGACGTCGTCGCCGCGCGGGAACTGCTGCGCCTCGAACCCGAGGTCGCCCAGGAACCGTGGAGCCTCGAGGCGCTCGCGGGCCGTTTCGTCGAGATCTCCGGCGGCTCGGCCACCGCCGCACTCACCACCGCCGCGGGCCTCATCGTCCAAGCGCAGGAACGCGGCGACCTCGCCGCGTGGGTCGGCCGCGCGGAGTCGATCTTCTTCCCGCCGGATTTCGCCGCCTCGGGCATCGACCTCGCCGCGCTGCCCGTCGTGCATGCGGACAACGTCACGCAGATGGCGCGCGCGGCGGACACGCTGCTGCGCTCGGGCGGGTTCGCGCTCGTCGTGCTCGATCTCGACGGCCGCGTCGAGTTGCCCATGGCGATGCAGACGCGCCTCGTCGGCCTCGCCAAACAGCACCACGCCGCGCTTGTCTGCATCACGCGCGCGATTGGCCGTGGCACGCCCGCGCGCGGCTCGCTCGTGTCGCTCCGTGTCGAGACCGAACGCGCCCGCACGGCCCCCGGCTGTTTCACGTGCACCGTCCGCGCCGTCAAGGACAAGCGTCGCGCCCCCGGCTGGACCCACCGCGAGATCTGTCATGGACCCGATGGCGTGTGTTGACGTCCGCGCGCTGCCGTTGCAGGTCCTGCTGCGCGATCACCCCGCGTGGGCGGGCGAACCCGTCGTCGTGGTCGATCGCGACAAGCCACAGGGCCTTGTCCTGTGGGTGAACGAACCCGCGCGTGCGCACCGCATCCTGCCCGGCATGCGTTACGCCCACGGCCTCTCGCTGTGCCGCGGGCTGCACGGCGGCGTCGTGCAACCGGCGGAAATCGCCGCCGCGGTCGAGTTGCTTGCCCGGCGGCTGTGGGTCTTCAGCCCGCGCGTCGAGCCGTCCGCACGCGAGCCGGGTGTGTTCTGGCTGGATGCCGCCGGCTTAAGCGTGCTGTTTCCGTCGCTGGAGGGTTGGGCCGCAAGCATGCGCGATGACCTGCGCGAGGCCGGGTTCCGCGCGGCCATCGCGGTCGGGTTCACGCACTTCGGCACGTACGCCGCCGCGAAATCCGGCGCGGGCTGCGTTGTGTTCCGCCGGCCCGAGGACGAACACGCGCACGTCCGCCGCGTCCCCGTTGATCGGCTCGCGCTCGATCCGGATTTCCGCGACACGCTGCTCAAGCTCGGCATCGACACGCTCGGCGGCTTCATCGAATTGCCCGCCGAGGGTATCCGCCGCCGGTTCGGACCCGAGGCGGACGAGCTGCACCGCCTTGCGCGCGGCGAGGGCTGGGAACCGCTCAATCCGCGGCCGTTGCTCGAGCCCATCGAGCGGTCGATCGCGCTGGATCATCCCGAGGACAACCTCGACCGGCTGCTCGCGCGTATCACGGCGCTGATCGAATCGGCCTTCGCCGAACTCGCCGCGCGCCACGAAGCGCTCACGGTCCTGCGCCTGCTGCTCAAGCTCGACGACCGCACCGAGCACCGCGAGGAACTTTCGCCGGCCGCCTCCACGCGCGACGCGGGGCAATTGCTCGGCCTCGTGCGGCTGCGGCTCGAGACGCTGAACCTCTCCGCGGGCGTGACGGACATCCACGTGCGCACCGTCGGCGTCGCGGCCTTGCCCGGCCAGCTCGAGTTGTTCCGCGAATCCCCGCGGCGGCATGCCGACGCCGCGCACAAGGCGTTTGCGGCGTTGCGCGCGCAACTCGGCAACGACGCCGTCGTCCACGCGCACGTCACGGACGCGCACCTGCCCGAGGCCCGCTACCGCTGGGAGCGGCTCGAACAGATCGCGCCACCGCGGCCCGCGCGCGTGGCCATGCGCCCGCTCGTGCGCCGCATCTTCACGCCCGCAGGCGGCCTGCCCCCGCGCGACCGCCACGAGCCCGACGGCTGGCTGATCGCGGGCGTCGCCGAGGGCCCCGTCGACGAAGTCATCGGCCCGCACCTCGTCTCCGGCGGCTGGTGGCTGCGCGAAGCGTCCCGCGCGTACCACTACGTCCGCACCCGCAATGGCCGTTGGTTCTGGATCTACAACGACCACAAACGCCGCGCGTGGTTCCTGCACGGGGAGGTGCAGTAATCGAACAGGAGGAAATGGAGGAAACAGGGGAAACAGGGGAAACAGAGGAGCCACCCCCTTGTCATTCCCGCGAAGGCGGGAATCTCCCATGGAATCGGCGCACGCCGCTCCGATGACGATCGTTTGAACAGAAGAGAACAAAGACAACGAAGAACAGCGAGTATCGGGAGGAATAAAGAGAACGACAACCACCCTGTCATTCCGAACGAAGTGAGGAATCTCCCCGTCGGTTTGCAGCGAGACGCCGTCTTTCTTACGAGTCTCTCTCTTTTGTCATTCCCACGAAGGCGGGAATCTCTCGTGGAATCGGCGCACGACCATTTCGGCTTCGCGTCGGTTTGAAGGACGGGTCGCCCTGAAAGG